>CAKZQY010000096.1 GCA_937142015.1 uncultured Halobacteria archaeon | reverse complement strand
CCTTCGACAGAATGAAACGAGAGGTTGGTTCGACGCGATCCTAAGTTACGACTCGTCGGCATGAGCGACCGACGAGTTCTACCTGCACGCTGCAATGGAACGGGAACTCGACGTTGCCTGTCCTGAGAAAGCCGAGCATTCGAAAGTACTTGGCGGTTCTGGTTCGACGTGTGAGCGACCGACAGTCGGCCGTGACGTTCCACAGACGACAGTCAGCCGTGACGTTCCACGAACGACAGCAGCGCTTCGTTGAACCCGCTCGGGCGCTCGATCATGGCGAGGTGAGCGGCGTCCTCGATCACGCCGAGTTCACACTCGGGAATCTCCGCCTGCAGTGTCTCGTGGTAGGAGACGGGTGTCAGCTTATCGTGTTCGCCGACCAGCGCCAGCGCCGGCACGTCGACTTCGTCGAGCCTGTCGCGCACGTCGAACTCGTGGGCGGTCAGAAAGTCACGCTCTGTGACCCGACGGCCAGTCTCTCGCATCGTCGCGGCCGAGACGCTGGTGTACTCCGCTTCGGATTCGTGGAACAGGCGGTCCGGTCCGTGCAGAAACTCGATAGCCCGCTCGAAGTCGTCCGCGAGCCACGTCAAGAGGTCGTCTAACACTGGCAGTCGTGCGCCGGTGCCGACGAGGACGAGTCCGTCGACCGACAGCGCTCGTTCCAACACGACGTGCAGCGCGACGGCACCGCCCAGTGAGTTCCCGACGAGGACACTCGCGTCGGTCTTCTCGGCGACCGCGACCACGTCGTCTGCGTACACGCCCAGCGTCTCACCGCCGGGGTCCGCAGCCACCTCCTCACTCTCCCCGTGTCCCGCGAGATCGACCGCCACGACCGGCATCTCGTCGGCGAGTCTGGCCTGTGGTGCCCACACCTCGCGTGTCCCGCCGCTCCCGTGGATACAGAGGGCAGACGGCCCGGTCCCGCCACGGTCGAACACCTCGTAGGCGGTCTCACGACCGTGGTGTCTGACTGTCGGCATACGTACAACTCCACGCCCGACCCTCATAAACAGGTCGCTCATACGGTCGTGCGTAGATCGTTACCGCCGGCGACTGACAGAGAGCACCGCAGCGACGTGATACCGCCCGATACCGCGACAGTCACCGAAAATCACTACGCACGACCGTATCAGCTCTCCGCTGCTGGACCGACTGAATCGCGTCACGCCTCGGACGGCGCGACCGAATCGTATCACGCTGCCGAGGCGTTGGCGACGGCAGACTGGTCGACGAAGAACGTCACCGGGCGGCCGAGGGTTCGGAGGCGGTAGGTCTCGGCCTCGTAGCCGTCGAGTCGCTGTGCGACGACGCTCCGGCGGTCCTCGTGGACCAACACGACCGGCGGCGGGTCGTCACCGAGCTTCTGGTCGAGTTCAGTCGGATTCCGCGCACAGTCGCCGTCCGCCCGCGCGACTTGGAGGTACCAGTGGAGCGGGAGCGTCCGCACCATCACGGTACACTCCGGTATCAGCCCGCCACCCTCCCCCTCGACGACGAGTTCGGAGCCGTAGAACAACACGTCCGTCCCGTCGTTGTGCGGTGCGACGGTCCCGAGATCACGGATCGCGGGTCGGAAGTCGTCGGCGGGCTGTGCGTACTGGACGAGTTGGTTCGTGTCTGCGGTGGGTCGTGTGTACACGCCAGTGTTGGCAGTCACCGCGACCTGACTTGCGACGAGCAGCAGTACCACGCCAGCGACGACGGCACGCGTCGGCTGTGCGGTCGTCGACAGCGAGTCGTACCCCCAGCGGACGATCACACCCAGTCCGACGCCGGCTGGAATCGCCAGCGGGACGAGCGCGTTCACCACGATCCACGCGCCGAAGATGTCGGTGCCGAGCGGGTAGCCGAGCACACTGACGAACCCCCAGTAGCTCGCCAGCATCACCAGCGGTCGCGGGCGGTCGGTGGCGTACCGCTCAGCGAGGAAGCCGACGACGGCGAGAATCGTCAGCGGCCCGGCGAACCGCCCGAGGACGCCGAGCGTCCGTTCGAGGAAACACTGGTACCCCGCGATCAGAGTGTCCTTGTAACACTTCGTTCCGCCGGCGTGGCCGAACCAGTACTCCATCCCGCGCTCGATGTCTGCGACCGTCGCGTCGATCAGCGTCGGGAACCGGGTCGGCGTCACGAGCGAGGACCACAGTCCGAGGCCGTTGGGGTCTCGTGGGGCGTAGAAGAACAGCGTCGTCGCGGCGACGACGCCGACCGCGAGCACGCCGTGGCCGAGCCAGTAGCCCGTCCACCGACGACCGGCACTGCTGGTCAGCGTCGCGTACGCCGCGCGGAGCCGGCCACGGACCACGTCACTCCCGCGGTCGGCAGACGGCGGGTCCATCAGGTGGTAGTCCAACAGGAGCGCGCCAGCGCCGAGGTAACACAACAGGTAGACGACGGCGTTCTCCTTGGCGGCAAACCCGAGCGCCGCGAACAGCGCGGTACCGTACAGCGCGAGCGGGCTGCCGCGGTCGACTGCGCGCACCAGAAACACCAGCGAGAGGAGCATGAACGCCGCGACGGGGACCGTGCTGCGGAAGAACCGCGAGTAGTACACCAACACCGGGTTGAACGCGAGAAAGCCAGCCGCGAGCACCTGCTCGACCGGACGGAGTCGGTCGCGCAACAGCAACACGACTGCCGGCAGCAGCCCGCCGACGACAGCCGTGACCAGACGCATCGTCACGTCGTTGCGGCCGAACAGCTCGAACACCACTCGATTGACGTGCTGGACGAACGGCCCGTGGATGATGTACTGGTAGCTGAACACACCCGTCTCCGCGTACCGTACCGTCCAGTAGGCGACACGTCCCTCGTCGAAGTGTGCCACGCGACCCCCCAAGCCGACGAGTCGAAGGAGCAGCGAGACGACCGTGACGAAGAGCACTGCTGCGACTGACGGCGGGAGCCCGGTTCGCTGCCGGAGCAGCCGCAGTCCACGGTCGAGACGCGACCGGAGGGCGTCGGACCGACTCGACATACTCTCCGGTCCCCGGCGGTAAGCAAGTACCTGTCGGGTTCTCGTCGACCGTGCGGTGGAGTCGGGCGCTCAGCTGTTTCGACCGTGCAGTTGCGTCAGCCACGTGAGGGACAGTCGAGCGACGGCGAACAGTCCAGTTCGTTCGACAGTGACGGTGATCTTTCCGACTTCGGAGCCGTCCGTCTCGAACGCCCGGATCACACACGTGCGGTCGGACTTACACCGGACGCTGGCGGTCGTCTGTGTCGCGTTCACGCGCGTCGAGTCGAGTGTCTGGCCGGTGATCGTTCCGGAGGTCACCTGTCGGACGGAGACGTTCGCTGCGAGGTGGACAGTCACCCTCGGCTGTCCGACGAGCGGGTTGTCCACCTCCGAGTCGACACCGGTGAACGCTGCCGACTCCGCGACGCCGTCGACGACGGGCGACAGCTCTCCGGTCGAGAGGAGCACCGGCGCGGAGACGAGCGCGATGCCGACGCAGGTGACGAGGATCACCCCGACGAGTTCCCGCGGACTCGACGACCCGATTGAGACCACTACCTCCACGCTACTTCCCCGCTGTTATAAAACCTCTACTGGGGGGGGGAGTCTCTATGGGGGGTTCTACTGGGGGGGGTCTCTACGGGGGGTTCTACTGGGGAGGTCCCTACGGGGGGTTCTACTGGGGGGTCTCTACGGGTGGCTTTATTAGGGGGTCTCTGCGGGGGGTCGACTGTGAGGTCGCGTGGTATCCACTGGAAGGTCGTGTAGTGTCCACTGGAGCAGGCCAGTGTGGGTCCACCGGGGCCCCCGAGAGGGGTCGCATCGTGCGTCTTAACCACGCTCGTCCGTTAGCAAACGCCACTCGAATGGCGACGTACCACATCGAGACGTACGGCTGTACCTCGAACCGCGGTGAGAGCCGCCGGATCGAGCGGTCGCTCCGGGACGGCGGCCACCGGCCGGCAGACGGACCGGCAGAGGCCGACGTGGCGATTCTCAACACGTGTACGGTCGTCGAGAAGACGGAGCGCAACATGCTCCGGCGGGCAGCGGAGTTAGACGAGACCGCGGCGGATCTGATCGTCACCGGCTGTATGGCGCTCGCGCAGGGTGACGCGTTCGAGGAGGCAGACGTGGACGCCCAGATTCTCCACTGGGACGACGTGCCGACAGCGGTCCGCAACGGCGAGTGTCCGACGGCTACCGACGGGACGGAGCCGGTGCTCGACGGCGAGGTTGGGATTCTCCCGATTGCACGCGGCTGTACGTCGAACTGTTCGTACTGTATCACGAAGTTCGCAACCGGGCGGATCGACTCCCCGCCGGTCGCAGAGAACGTCGAGAAGGCACGCGCGCTGGTTCACGCCGGAGCCTCGGAGATCCGGGTCACCGGTCAGGACACCGGCGTCTACGGCTGGGACGAGGGGGAGCGGAAGCTCCCCGAGCTGTTGGACCGCATCTGTGAGATCGACGGCGAGTTCAGAGTACGCGTCGGGATGGCGAACCCCGGCGGCGTCCACGGCATCCGCGAGGAGTTGGCCGACGTGTTCGCGCGCAACGAGGAGCTGTACGACTTTATCCACCTCCCCGTGCAGTCCGGCAGCGACGACGTGCTGGCGGACATGCGACGACAGCACCGCGTCGAGAAGTTCCTCGACATCGTGGAGACGTTCGACGAACGACTGGACCACTGGACGCTCTCGACGGACTTCGTCGTCGGGTTCCCGACGGAGACGGACCACGACCACGAGCAGTCGATGGCGCTGTTGCGCGAGGTGCGCCCGGAGAAGGTGAACGTCACGCGCTTCTCGAAGCGACCCGGCACGGACGCCGCCGAGCTGAAGGGACTCGGCGGGACCCTCAAGAAGGAGCGGTCGAAGGAGATGAGTGCTCTCAAGCGAGAGATCGTCGAGGACGCACACGAGGCGATGGTCGGCGAGGAACGGGAGGTGTTGGTCGTCGAGGATGGCACTGCCGACTCTGTGAAGTGCCGCGACTCCGCGTACCGGCAGATTATCGTCCAGCAGGCCTCGGCGTACGGGCTCGAACCCGGCGACTTCACGACCGTCGAAGTCACTGGACAGAACACGATGTACGCGTTCGGAGAACCGACCTGATGTGCGGGATACCGCACGGGACGCTGGATGTCGACGTGGTAGCGAGGTGTCGGCGTGAGACGCGAGGTGTCGACGTGAGATGTGGGGTGTCGGCGTGAGACGCGAGGTGTCGGCGTGACAGTCACCGCGTCGGTCGAGATCGACGCACCGCCCGCGGCAGTGTGGGAGACGCTGACCGCCTTCGAGCGGTACGGCGCGTGGAATCCGCTGCTTCCACGTGTTCGCGGCGAGATTGCGGAGGGGGCCGAGATTCGAGCGGTCGTCGCACAGCCGCGGGTCCCGCCGCTCCCGATCCGCGCTCGGATCACCCGTGTCGAGCCGGAGCGGGAGCTGACGTGGGAGACGCGCGTTCCCGGCGCTGGCCTCCTCTCCGTGGCACACACCTTCGAGCTGACACCGCTGGCGGGAGCAGACGGGGGCAGCGAGACCGAGGCCGCCGAGCGAACGCGGTTCACGCAGATCGAGACACTCGACGGGCCGGTCGGACGAGCGGTTCCAGACCGGGTGGTCGGGTTCCTCGCAGACGGATTCGACGAGATGAACGCTGCACTCCGGCGTCGCGTCGAGTCGACGCTCACACCCAGTTCTTTTTAATACCTGCCGGCGTCACCACCGAGTATGCGAGTCCTCATTGCGGGGTTCGGACGCGTCGGCTCTCGAACGGCACGCGTCCTCGACGAGGAAGGCCACGACGTGACAGTGATCGAGAACGACACGGAGAAGGTCGAGCTCGCGGAGTCACGCGGGTTCACAGTCGTCGCGGGTGACGCCTCGAACACCTCCGTGTTGGAGGAGGCGGGCGTCGACAGCGCCGACGCCGTGGCGGGACTCACGGGAGACCCGACGGTGAACGCCGACGTCTGTTCGACTGCCGACGACTACGGCTGTCGGACAGTCATGCGGCTGTCGGAGGACCTCCCGGAGGAGATCTACGACGAGTACGAGTCCGTCGCCGACGACGTGATCTACCCGGAGCGACTCGGGGCAGCCGGCGCGAAGACGGCCCTGCTCGGCGGCAACTTCAACGCGATTGGCGAACTCACCGAGGATCTCCAGTTGACGACAGTCACTGTCACCGACGACGCCCCAATCGTCGGCCGTCGTGTCAGCAGTCTCGACGTCGACGGCGCGCGAATCTACGCCCACGGCCGAGCACACGAGGCGCTCACGATCCCGCTGCCCGGCACGGAGATCGAAGCCGGCGACCGACTCGCCGTCGTCGTCGAAGGTGAACACGTCTCTGCCGTCCGCGAGGCGCTGCTCGGCGAGTGATCCCGACCGCGAGGTGCTGCTCGAGGAGGTCAATTCGTGCGCGGGCCCCGAACGAGTCGACTCTCACTCCTCTCTTTCTCGTCGTTCGAGTCCGTGTGCTCACGTCGCTCCCGCCGTCCTGACGAGTGTTATTTCAGCACGTCAGTTCCGCCGTCAGTCGCCGCCAGCCACTCCTCGCGGTGGATCGAGTACGCGACTTCGGTGTGGACAGAGCCGTCGGCGTACGTCAACTCGTTCCGCAGCGTGCCGTCGCGGCGGCCGCCGAGGCGGTCGACGTACCGTTCGATAGCGGACTGTGACTTCTCGTTGCGGTGCTCGTGGGTGACGAACACCGTCTCCAGACCCAGACGGTCGAACGCGAGCTCCACGAGCGCAGTCGCCCGCTCGCCGGAGTAGCCCCGGCCCCAGAACGGCTTCCGGAGCCAGAGTCCCAGCGAGCCGCGGTGGTGCTCCCAGTCGCAGCTGAGGCCGCCGAAGCCGGCAATCTCGCCAGCACCGGGCTCACCCTCTCGCGGCCGGATCGCGTACGCTGCCACCTCGCCGGACTCCCAGTACCGTTCCCCGCGGTCGAGGAACTCCGCAGACACCTCGGGCTGGTCGTGTGGCTCCCACGGCAGCCACCGGGTCACGTCCTCGATTCCGTCGACCGCCGTCGAACACACCTCGTAACACCGCAGCGGCTCGACGTACTCGCGGGTGCGCGGCTCTAGTCTGAGCCGCTCTGTCTCGATCACTCGCGGGAACAGCGACGTGGCCGTCTCGTCGCTGTCACGGCTCCCACTAACTGCGCCCGACTCGCTGCTGTCGTGGCTGACACCAGTCGTGTCGCTGCCACCGGGCGTGTCACTCGCACCAGTCGTGTCGCCCACCAGCATCACCTCGCAGCCTCGTCGGCCGTGTCGACCTGCGTCGCCGCCGCCGGGGAGCGTCCAGCGAGCGTCGGCTCGTCGAGCTCCGAGGCGAGCGTCACGACTTCCTCGCCGACACCGTCGTCGGCCGCAGTCGCGGCGGCGTACTCCTCGGCAGAGACACTGAAGCGGATCGTGTCACGCGGCTCGCCGCCCTCGGGCACGATCCGGTTGCGGAACCGGCCCTCCCGGCGACCGCCGAGACGGTCGACGTACCGCTCGACAGCACGGATCGACTTCTCGTTGGCCGGGATCACCTCGGTGGCGAGGAGGTCGAGATCCAGCCGCTCGAAGACGAGCTCCGCGAGTGCAGCCGCTCGTTCGCCGGAGTAGCCCCGGCCCCAGAACGGCTTCCGGAGCCAGATACCGAGCGTCGCTTTCCGGGTGTCCCAGTCGAACCCGACGCCAGTGTTGCCGGCGAGCGTGCCGCTGCCCGGCTCTCCCTCGCGTGGGATCACCGCGTAGTTGGCACCCTCACGCTCCTCCCACTGCTCGCGGAACAGCTCGAGCACGTCGTAGCTCTCTTTCGGGTGCGGGTGGGGTTCCCACGAGACCCACTCCGTCTCCTCCTCGATACTGTCCGTCTGGCCGGCTCCCGCCGCCGCGTAGAACTGACGGGCGGTCACCGCCTCGTCGATGCGTTCGAAACGGAGGCGCTCTGTCTCGATCAGCGCGGGGAACATCTCGTCTGGCGAAATGCCTGCCGATGTAAAACAGTTCCTGTGGGTGTGCCAGACAGTGACACCACGCCGAGAACCGCAAACGCCGTGTATCCGCGGCACAGACGCGGGAGTATGACACTGGAACTGGCAGTCGACGGGATGAGCTGCGGTGACTGTGAGGCGGCAGTCGTGTCGGCACTCGACGAGGTCGACGGCGTCGAGAGCGCGACGGCAGACCACGAGACGGACCACGTGACAGTCGAAGGGGACCCGGACCCGCTCGACGCTATCGTCGCAGTCGAAGACGCCGGCTACGAGGCAGACACCGCGTAGTGCCGGACTGACGACGGAGAAGGACTCGACGGGTGCCGAGCGAGACACAGAGCCACCGCCCGGTGCGACGGGCAACGACGCGTTTCTGTTGCGACGGGCAACGACGCGTTTCTGTGGCGACGGGCAACGACGCGTTTCTGTTGTGACGAGTACCGACGCGTTTCTGTTGCGACGGGTACCGACGCGTTTCTGTTGCGGCGGGCAACGACGCGTTTTTGCCGCGGCCGGGCGAGGGGTCGACATGGACGAGGCCGACGGGACACGACTCCTCCTCACGAACGACGACGGAATCGACAGTCCGGGGTTCGAGGCGCTGTACGATGCGCTCTCGGCGGTCGGGGAGGTGATCGCCGTCGCGCCAGCCGACGACCGCAGCGCAGTCGGGCGCGCGATGTCGAACGACGTGACGGTGCGTGAACACGAGTTGGGGTACGCGATTCACGGGACACCGGCCGACTGCACGGTCGCGGGACTGGAGTCGTTGTGTCCCGACGTGGACATGGTGGTTTCCGGCTGCAACAAGGGAGCGAACTTGGGTGCGTACGTGCTCGGTCGCTCTGGAACCGTGTCGGCGGCAGTCGAGGCGGCGTTCTTCGACGTGCCGGCGCTGGCGATCTCCCAGTACGTGCCGGAGCCGACGGAGGGTGACTGGCGCGATCACGCGAACGATCCGGCGGACTACGAGCTCGCGGCGGACGTGACACAGTTCCTCGTCGAGCACGCGGTCGGCGCGGGCGTGTTCGATCAGGCGGACTACCTCAACGTCAACGCGCCGTGGCCGAGCTCAGAATCGAACCCAGAACCGAACCCTGAATCGAACCCAGAATCGAACCCAGACCCGACGAGCATGACGATCACCCGGCCGTCGACGATGTACGACATGACGGCCGAACGGAACGGCGACACTGTCCGCCTCCACGACCGCATCTGGGAGCGGATGGGCTCCGGCGACATCCCGGACCCGGTCGGCACCGACCGCCGCGCGATTGTCGACGGGGAGATCTCCGTCTCGCCGCTGACTGCACCACACACCACCCGCCACCACGAGGCGCTCGACGGCCTCGCCGAAGTGTACGAGTCTCCTGAATTGTGAACTCCTGCCACGAGGAGAAGCGTTCTTCAACTCGCCGGGCGAAGACGGCGGTATGACTCCGATCCTGCTCGCCTCCGAGGCGACGACGAAGCTCCCACCCCTGCTGACTGGCGGTGTCGCGCTCGCACTCAGTCTCGGTGTCACGTTCGCGTGGCTGTACAAGCTGTACAACTGACACGTCTCGTACCACCGAGACGGTCGTCACTCGTCGTCGTCGACAGTCGTCACACGGTCGCGGAGCCAGTCGGCAGCAGCCGTCACAGTCTCGGGGTCGGGGCCGGAGAACTTCACACGGACGTTCTCGCCGGGGTACGATCCCACAGTCACGTCGAAGCGGTCACGGACGGCCGCGAGTCGGTCGAGCAGTTCCGACTCCGGTTCGGGAGTCTCGACGACACGGATGTGGTCCTGTTCGCCGGCGAACTCCTCGGCGACAGTCTCGAACATCGCCTTCATCTCGGTCGGGACACCCGGCAGCACGTACACACGCTCGACCACACAGCCCGGTGCGACACCCTCCTCGTTGTGGAGCACACGCGCACCCGCCGGGAGCGCCGTCGTGCCGTCGTCGAGGTCGTCGGCAGCGTACCCCCCGTGGATGGTGAGCCACGACAGCGCCTCCTCGTGTTGTTCTAGCGGTCGCCCGAGCGCGGCCGCCACGCCGTCCATCGTCACGTCGTCGTGCGTCGGCCCGACCCCACCCGTCACCACCACCGCGTCGTACGCCGCACGGTACTCGTTGACGACCTGCGCGATGTCCGACTCTCTGTCCGGCACGGTGGTGACACGCTCGACGCCGACACCGCGTTGCGTCAGCTGTGTCGCCAGCCACGCGGCGTTCGTGTTCACCGTGTCGCCCGCGAGAAGTTCGTCTCCGACCGTCACGATGGCTGCCTGCATCTCTCCACGATTCGACCCGCGCGAGTTTAGGTTCTGTGGTGCGACACGACTACTCCACACGGCAGGTCTTCTGTGGTGCAACAGACCGTCCTCCACCGCAGAGCCGCCGAGACCGAGTCGTCACCGTCCCTGCGACACACAGCAGCGAAACACAACGATTTACACGGGACACGAGGAATCGACCCGTATGCAGCGCGTCGCCGCCTTCACCGACACGTACCTGCCGACGGTGAACGGTGTCACCTACACAGTGCAGACGTGGCGCGAGCGGTGGCACCAGCGCGGCGGTCGCATGGACGTGGTGTTCCCGGACGCTCCTGCCTACGATCCGGACGGGGAGCGAGAACACCCGACGCGGAGCGTCGGCTTCCCGTTCTACGAAGGGTTCCGGTTCGGACTCCCGGGGGTGCCAGAGCCGGTCAAGCGGTCCGAGCCGGAGGTCGTCCACGCCCACACCCCGTTCGGCCTCGGGCTGTCGGCGCTGTACCTCGCCCGGCGCATCGACGCGCCGCTGGTCGCCTCCTACCACACGCCGACTGCGGAGTACGCCGACTACCTCGCCAAGGGACCGGTGGCGACGGCAGTCGAGGGGACGGCGCGTCGGTACGAACGCTGGTTCATGAACCGCGCGGACGTGGTGGTCGCGCCAAGCGAGCCGGCCCGCGACCACCTCCGCGAAATCGGAGTCTCGACGCCGGTGCGCATCGTCCCGAACGGGGTGGACGCGGACTTTTTCAGTCCGGTCGACACGGCGCAGGTCGCTGCGTTCCGCGACCGACACGACCTCCCGGACGGGCCGCTGGTCGGCTACACCGGTCGTCACGGCTACGAGAAGAATCTCACCGAGATTCCGCCGGCCGTCGCGGCCGCAGACGCGGACCCGACGCTCGTGTTCGGCGGCGAAGGCCCGGCCCGCGAGGAGGTCGAAGCCGCCGCCGCCGAGACCGACGTGGACACGCGCTTTCTCGGCTTCCTCGACCGCGAGGAGCTGCCGACGTTCTACTCCGCGCTCGATGCCTTCCTGTTCCCCTCACCCGTCGAGACGCAGGGGCTGGTGGCTCTGGAGGCGAACGCCTGTGGCACCCCGGTCGTCGGTGTCGACGCGGGCGCACTCGCCGACACGGTCGAGGACGGGACCAACGGCCTCCACTTCCCGGAGGGCGACACCGCCGCGTTCGCCGCCGCCGTCGACCGGGTGCTCGCCGAGGCGGACCAGTTCCGCGAGAACTGTCTGGCGTACCGCGGCACTGCCAGCGCGACTCACGCCGTCGACGTGCTCGCCGACGTGTACGACGATGCGAACAGTCTGCGCTGAAGTTCACACGTGTCCAGTACTGGTCGCGTGTTCAGAACTGGCCAGTCTGGTCGCGTGTTCCGAACTGTCCAGTCTGGTCGCGTGCTCCGAAACGTTCTTCCGAGCGCCTGTCGCACCGTCAGTATGCCAACACCCGAGACGGGGTACGACCCATCGTTGGGTCGCAAATTCGTGTTCGTCACAGGCGGGGTGATGTCGGGGTTAGGGAAGGGAATCACGGCCGCGTCCACTGGACGACTGCTCGCGGACGCGGGGTTCGACGTGACAGCGGTGAAGATCGACCCGTACCTGAACGTGGACGCGGGGACGATGAACCCGTACCAGCACGGCGAGGTGTACGTGCTGAAAGACGGCGGGGAGGTCGATCTCGACTTGGGGAACTACGAGCGGTTCCTCGGCGTCGACATGACATCCGACCACAACGTCACCACCGGGAAAGTGTACCAGGAGGTCATCGAGCGGGAGCGTGGCGGCGACTACCTCGGCGAGACGGTGCAGATCATCCCACACGTCACGGACGACATCAAGCGACGCATCCGCGAAGCGGCCGCGGGAACGGACGTGTGTATCGTCGAGGTAGGCGGAACGGTCGGCGACATCGAGGGGATGCCGTACCTCGAAGCGCTCCGGCAGTTCGCCCACGAGGAGGACGACGACGACATTCTGTTCACGCACGTCACACTCGTGCCGTACTCGAAGAACGGGGAGCAGAAGACGAAACCAACCCAACACTCCGTGAAGGAGCTCCGCTCGATCGGGCTCCAGCCGGATGTGTTGGTCGGCCGGTGTGAAGATCCGCTCGACGAAGAGACTCGCGAGAAGATCGCGCTGTTCTGTGACGTGCCGACTGCGGCCGTCTTCTCGAACCCAGATGTCGAGGACATCTACCACGTCCCGCTCGTCGTCGAGGAGGAGGGACTCGACGAGTACGTGATGGACCGACTGGGACTGACCGAGGAGGCACTGGCACCGGCGAACCGCGACGACCGGTGGCGCGAA
Organism: uncultured Halobacteria archaeon; assembly: GCA_937142015.1. Lineage (GTDB taxonomy): Archaea > Halobacteriota > Halobacteria > Halobacteriales > Haloferacaceae > JAHENP01. The sequence goes on along the minus strand of CAKZQY010000096.1, from coordinate 1,611 downwards.
CTCGTCACGCGAGACCGGTCTGGCGAGGTGGAGATCGCACTCGTCGGGAAGTACGACTTGGAAGACGCCTACATGTCAGTTCACGAGGCGTTGAAACACGCCGGCCAGACGTGTGGTGTCAACGTCGCGGTGTCGTGGGTCGACTCCGACGAGATGCTCGACCACCACACGGAGCGACTCCGCGACGCGGACGGGGTCGTCGTGCCGGGCGGGTTCGGGTCGCGTGGCACCGCCGGGAAGATCGAAGCAGTCCGCTACGCCCGCGAGAACGGGGTGCCGTACCTCGGGCTCTGTCTCGGCTTCCAGATGGCCGTCGTGGAGTACGCGCGCAACGTGCTCGGGTTGGACGGCGCACACTCCGCCGAGATCGACGCGGAGACGCCACACCCGGTGATCGACCTGCTGCCGGAACAGGAGAACTGCGAGGACATGGGCGGGACGATGCGGCTGGGCGCACACGTCACGGAGATCGAACACGGCACACTCGCACACGAGGTGTACGGCGACACGCGGTGTACCGAGAGACACCGCCACCGCTACGAGGTGAACCCGACGTACATCGACGATCTGTCTTCCGGACCGCTCCGGTTCTCGGGGAGCGCGGGTCGCCGGATGGAGATTCTGGAACACGACGACCACCCGTTCTTCCTCGGGACACAGTTCCACCCCGAGTTCCGCTCGCGGCCCGACCGCGCCTCGCCGCCGTTCGTCGGGCTGATCGAGGCCGTGCTGCCGGCGGACCACGAGCAGCCACAGACGCTCGATCCGGAGGAGGTGACGGCCTGATGGTCGACACGGACGCGTTTCTCGCGGACGCCACGGCGGAGATCCAGTCGGCAATCGGCGACGACGACGCGATCATCGCCCTGTCCGGCGGCGTCGACTCCTCGGTGGCGGCTGCACTCGCCTACCGCGCGGTCGGTGACCAGCTCACCCCCGTCTACGTCGACACCGGGCTAATGCGGAAAGGGGAGACAGAACAGATCGGGGAGACGTTCGACTACATGGACTCACTCCGGATCGTCGACGCCCGCGAGCGGTTCTTGGAGGCGCTCTCGGGTGTCACCGACCCGGAGGAGAAGCGCCACGTCATCGGCGAGCAGTTCATCCGCGAGTTCGAGCGCGAGGCCCGCGACACGGGCGCGGACTACCTCGTCCAAGGGACAATCTACCCGGACCGCATCGAGAGTGAGGGGAACATCAAGTCCCACCACAACGTCGGCGGTCTGCCGGAGGCAATCGACTTCGACGGGATCGTCGAGCCGGTCCGCGACCTCTACAAAGACGAGGTGCGGGAAGTCGCTCGCGCGCTCGACTTGGAAGCGATCGTCGCCGATCGCATGCCGTTCCCGGGGCCCGGCTTGGCAGTCCGCGTGTTGGGTGAAGTAACCGACGAGAAGCTGGCCGTCGCACGGGAGGCGTGTCACGTGGTCGAGGACGAAGTCGACCAACACGACCCGTGGCAGGCGTTCGCCGCCGTGATCGGCAAGGGGACCGGTGTGAAGGGTGACAACCGCGTCCACGGCTGGATCGTCTCCGTCCGCTCGGTGGAGTCGCGTGACGGGATGACCGCCCGCGCACAGAACCTGCCGTGGGAGACGCTCCAACGTA
>CAKZQY010000095.1 GCA_937142015.1 uncultured Halobacteria archaeon | reverse complement strand
TCACCACGGCGGTAAAGACTCGCAGTAATCACCATGAGACCATGTCAGTCGCGGGCGCTCTGGACGACTCCGTCTCAGAAGGTGCTCTGCACGACTCCGTCTCAGTAGGTGCTCTGCACGACTCCGTCTCAGTACGGACTCCCGGAGACGCAGTCGCGGATCGGACGCACGACCGCCACACGGTAGTACGTTCGGCCACGTAAGCGACGGTGTGAGCGACACGACACGCGACGCGACAGGAGAGGTTGCGCCGGCGTTCGAACTCCCGAACGTCGGGCCGGGCGAGGACCCGTTCACGCCGATGGCCGCCGCCGCGGAGTACGACAGTCTCGTGATCCTGTTCCAGCGCGACTACTACTGTGGCAACTGCCGAGAGCAGGTGGCAGACGTGCGAGACCGGTTCGACGAGTTCGAGGCAGTCGGTGCGCTCCCCGTCTCCGTGTTACCGGAGTCCGTCGAGCGAACCCGAGACTGGCAGGAGGTCGTCGAACTGCCGTACCCCGTGTTGGCCGATCCGAACTCCGCCGTCGGCGACGAGTACGACCAGCCCAACCGCTTCGGTATCCTCGGCAACGCCTTCGACCTCGTCGGACGGATGCCGCTCGCGGTCGTCCTCGACCTGACGGGGGCGGAGCCGACGGTGTACGAGAGCTATCCGGGTCGGACACCCGGGGACCGACCCGACATCGACGACCTCCTCGACGACTGTCGGGCGTGTCGCGAGACCGACGACTGAGCGACCACCACTGAACGTGACGGACCGGCGTCTCGACTCCAACGACGCGACAGCGCCCCCCGACACCCACGACTCGACAACCACCGCCCCCGACACCCACGACTCGACAACCACCGCCCCCGACACCCACGACTCGACAGCCTCCACAGAGCTGTCTCGGCGGTCTCGCGTGGTCCGCGCACTGTGGCAGATGCTCCGTCCGGAGCAGGTCGTGTTGATCCTGTTCCTCTACGTCGTCGGTGCGGTGATCGGCGTGTCGACCGGCAGCGGCGGGGCGGCCACACTCCGGAGAGACGCGAACGCTCTAATCGGCGGCGGGGTCGCACTGCTGGCGGTGGCGGCGACGGTCCACTACGCCAACGAGTACGCGGACTACGAGACGGACGCGCGCTCGCCCGCCGGCCAGTTCTCCGGCGGGAGCGGTGGCTTACACCAGTACGACCTCCCGCGCTCGCTCGCACGGGTCGCAACAGTCGCTACGGCGGTTGCGGTAGGTCCGGCAGCAGTCGTCGCGTGGACTGTCGGCGTGCCGCCGCGCGCGCTGGCACTGCTCGCCGTCATCCTCGTCGGCGGGTGGCAGTACTCGCTCCCACCGCTGGCGCTCGCGTGGCGTGGAGCCGGTGTCCCGGCGAACGCGTTGCTGGGCGCGCTGCTGTTGCCCGTCTACGGCGCTGCGGTCGTCACCACGCCGTCCGTCGTGGACGCGCTGTTCGTCGCGCCGTTTACGGTCGTCACTGGATTGAGTCTCCTCACGACCGAGTGGCCCGACCGTGCGGCGGACGCAGCCGTCGGGAAGCACACGCTCGCGGCGCGACTCGACACCGCGACGCTCGGACGACTGTTCCGCGTCCTCGCCGCGAGCTACGTGGCAGTCGTGGCCGGTGTCCACTTCCTCGTCGGTTTCCCGCCGCTCGTGTTGGCCGCGCACGTCGCCGTCCTCCCACTGCTCGTCTGGGCCGAACGGACGTACACTCGACGTGAGTTGACGCCCGCTGGAGTGGCGTCGATGGTCACTCTCGCTGTCGCCTCGGGACTCGCGTGGACGTGGACACTGCTCGAGAGCAGCGGATAGCAGTGAACCCACCTCCCGAGAGTACAAGCACTCCTCCGAGAGAGACGAACGCCCATCCGAGAGAGACGAGCGCCCATCCGAGAGAGACGAGCGCCCATCCGAGAGAGACGAACGCCCATCCGAGAGATACGAGCGAGCCCCGAGAGTTATGAGTCGTGAAACCGAGGTGGGAGGTATGTCACTCGTGCGTCGGCTGGCGGTCGCCGTCGTGGTCGTCTGTCTGACACTGACGTTGTTCACGGGGAACGTGCTGATCGCGGCCCACCAGACCGTGCTCGATCCCGGGTACGTCACGGACACGGTCGAGTCGGAGGACGGCTACGAGGCGATCCACGCCGAGGTGGTCGGCAACGGGACGCTGCCCATCGGCGACGGAGAGACGCTCCCACCGTTCGCGCTGGATCTCGTCGGTCGGATCGTCACGCCGGAGTACATACAGAACCAGACGGAACAGAACGTCGAACGCCTGTACGGCTACCTCCACGGGAGTGAGAGCCAACTCGTGGTGGCGGTCGACACACGCCCGCTGAAACAGCGCACGGAGACCGCAGTCGCGGCGACGGTTCGCAACACCTCTGCGCGCGAGATTGCGGAGTTCGCGGGTGTCGAGACGCAGGAGGTGCAGGGCGTCTCGGTGAGCACGGAGCTCCTGTTCGGCATGGAGGAGAGCCAATCCAACTTCCAGTCGGCCCGCAGTGAGGTGCGCGACGTCGCCCGCGAGCGCGCACTCGACAGGCTCGTCCAGCGGCAGTTCGACGTGCTGCCGCCCGACCGCCTGCTGCCGCTCGTGATCGAAGATTACGACTCGGACGAGTACACCGACGAGGAGAAGCGGGAGTTGGTCGCGGAACGCGAGTCGGAGATCCGCGCGGCACTCCGCGAGCGGACGGTCGAACAGCGTGGTGACGAGATCGACGCCCTCGTCTCTCAGCTGTTGAACGAGTCGCGGCCGGAGCTCAAGTCGCGGTTCGGCGGGATCGAGACCGGGTTCGGCTCGGGGGTCGACACGGAGGCGCGTGACCTCGTCGGAGTGTACGTCGACGGACTGCTCGCGCCGAACGTCACCTACGACGAGTTCGACGCGGCGCTCACGAGAGAGAAGGCACAGTTGGGTGACGAACTCGGCGCGGCCGCGCGCAACCGCCTCGACACCGCCGCACCCGACAGGCTGGTCGTGACCGACGTGTTGCCCGCGGAGGGACGGCGCGCGTTCGTCAGAGCCAGAGCTGTCGTCGTGTTGCTCGACGTGCTCGGCTGGCTGCTCCCGCTGTTGGCACTCGCGCTGGCCGGGCAGTTCTGGGTCGTCGCAGACGAGGAAGGAACCGCGCTGCTGTGGACTGGCGTCTCCGGGCTGGCCGCGGGCGGCGGTGGTCTCGCGCTCGGGAGTGTCGTCGGTACTGCCGTCTCCGAGCGTGCTCGCAGCGCACTCCCCGACACCGGAACGAAAGTAGCGGAGGTCGTCCTCTCCGTGATCGGCGGCGTGTTCCAGACCCTCTCGACGCAGTCGCTGCTGCTGCTCGGCGGCGGCGTCGTCTTCGCACTCGTCGGCGGACTCGCCCGCTTCGACGTGATCGACCTCCCGTGGGGCGGTGGCGGCGGCGGTGGTGCCGGTGGAGAGGCGGGTCCCCGTGGTGACGACGGTGAGGACGATGGTGACAGCGCCAGTGGTGGAGACGATCAGACTGGTGAGTCACCCGAGTCAGAGGACACGCACGCGACTACCACTACTGCCACGGACGTTGACACTGCCGACACAGATGTAGATACTGCCGGTGCGGATGCGGACGCTGCCAGTGAGAGTACGGACGCTGCTGGTGCGGATGCGGACGCTACCGATACCGATGCGGACTCTGTTGGTGACGACCGGAGCACCACGGGCGAGGAGACCGCGTCTGACACGAGTGGACAGTCGGCAGAGGCAGACGCACACGACGGCGAGAGCGAGTGGAGCGAGAGCGACGACACGGGCGTGGAAATCGAGGCTGGGTGGGACAACGACTACGGTCGGAGCCACGAGCCGACAACTCCAGAGACGGGTCGAGATCAGAGCGACGAACCCGGCGAGTCGACTGAGAGCGCAGAGAGTGACGCCGAGTCCAGCGAGTCGGCCACGAGCGACGAGGGTGCCGAGGGGGCCGAGTCAGCACAGTCAGACGATACCGACACCGAGTCAGCACAGTCGGACGACGACCCCGACGGCCACAGTTCCTGATAGAGAGACGAGCGCATACCCCCGCCTTCCCGTGAGTGAGGAGTGTTCGGACACGCTGTCGGAACCGAGGAGCGAACAGGCGGGGGTTGAGCGGACACAGCGGCCACAATCCACGGACGGTGGTCGAATTGGATGTCCCATCGAACCCGTTTTTGTGTGGCCCTGTGTCGGATGGAGTGCGACGGACTCGGTGAGATGCCGTCCCCAAACCACAACGGGAGGCGGACCAGCGGTGGTTCGCACGGCGATGACACGGATTCCGATGGGGCCTCGTTGACCGGCCCACAGCCCTGTACGCGCTTCCTCCCACGGCTAAAGCCGGTGGGCTTCCGCGCTGTATCCGCTGTGACGTTCCCGTCGGACCCGGAACGGTCGCCGTACGACGGAATTGCACGACTCCAGTTCCCAGACGGCGAGGCAATGAGCGAGGCGATGGAGACGGAGACTGCAGCCGAGATGGAGGCCGACGCAGCCGAGTTCGCGGACACAGAGACGATGGTACAGGTCGTCGGTGAGACCGAGACGCTGCTCGACGAGTAGTCACTGCCGGACGAATGCGCGCCAACATAAAATTTCGTGGTAAGCCTTAACACGCCACGCCGGGTTGAGACGGGTGGAACGATGTTCGAGCAGTTCTCGAGCGGCTACTACCTTGGGGAACTGTACGTGCAGCCCAGGGACACAGAGACAGCCGCCATCAGACGGGCCGACCACGAGCGAGTGAACGAGCAGTTGTTCGGCGACGAGTCGGGGATCACACGACTCGACAGTCCGCTCGTAATGAAGCTCGGAACGCGACACTTCCCAGTCGTCGGTGAAGACGACCTCCCGTCTGGAACGCTCACGGTGCCAGCCGAGGCCGTGCCGGAGGACATGAAGTTCCGAGTCCCGGGCCGCAACGAGGTGTTGCTCGCGGACGCAGACCGGACCGGCGAGCTGTTGGAGTACGCCGGGTGGGGTGACGGCGGGGAGACCAACGCGTACGTCTGAGCGGGTCGCTCGCTGGGGTATCTCAGTCGTTCGGGGTATCTCAGTCGCTCACGCCGCGACCCGGCACAGCGGGCGCGAGGTCACGCCGTTCCGCGTCGATACCCAACTTGTCCAGTGCGGCCTCCACGTGCTCACCGGCGACGTAGTCGGCGTCCTCTGCCACGCGCTCGGCGTGTGCGGCCGCGAGCACCTCGGCCCGCCGGTCGTCCGGAATCGCGTACTTGTCGGCGACGAGTTCGATCGTCAGCCCGTTGTGATCCTGTGTGTACAGCGCGTGGAACGCGCCGCGGTCGTACTCGCTGTAGCCGTGGTCGCCCTCTGACAGCCTGTCGCGGATCTCGTCGAGACGGTCGTGGTCGACACGGAAGGCGAGGTGGTGGACTGCGCCGAGGCCCGGCTCCTGTGGCTCCGGCTCCGACTCGCGGTCCTCGTGGACGAAGAACGTCACCAACCGACCGTCGCCGCTGTCGAAGAACAGGTGTGTCACCTCCGGCCTGTCGAGGTTCGGCTGGCGTAACACGAGTCGCATTCCGAGCACGTCGCGGTAGAAGGCGACCGTGTCCTCGACGTTCGACCCGACGAGTGTGACGTGGTCTGTCCCTGTCGTCTCGAAGGCGCTGTCTGGCGCGTCTGCCGTGACCGCTAGCTCGCTCATGGACTGTATACGCGCGCGAGCTACTTATCGACCTGCGAGACGAACGGGGAACTAGGTATCACTCTTGTCATCGTCCTGTCTACTACTTTACCACTAGCAGTACTTTCGGATATTAAATCTACTATTTATTCTACCAGTCAAAATTCAGATCGGAGGTGATGAGCGCAGCGAGCCGCAGTCAGGCGGAAGGACTACACTTTCTCACAGACTATACTGTCGGTCACAAGTGTTGATACATCGCTGCGTCTCACTCGGGGTTCCAACGCGTCTCGCCCCGGTTCTGTCGACCCCGGGATTTGATGGCTTGTGACCGACAGTATACCGTTACTTCCCGAACGGGCTCTCACAACGCTGTCTGAGGCCGTCTAACGGTCAACGATCCTACAGGACTTCACACAGTTTATACTACTAGTTATTAAAAGGCGGGAACGAGTGACAGAACAAGAGTCTGTATCGACAATACCACGATTCGGGCCGTGTGAGTTACCTTCTGTGGACAGCTGCCGCTGTCCAGCGGCGGCCACAGGCCGCAGGCTTGCTCATAGTGATTACTGCGAGTCTCTACCGCCGTGGTGACTCGTGTCGGCGATCAGAGCGTCTGAGCCGTCGATTTTCGACGCCGTCCGTGGAACTGTTCGCAGTAATCACTATCAGTCTGCGGCCGTCTCGTAGGACGTTGGCACACCTGTCCCGTTCATTTCGATCTTCCACTGTCGACGTAGTTCCGCTTCGAGTTCGTGCCGAATCCAGTCACAGAACGTCTCGAACGTGAACTCGTCGGAGAGGTCTCGCCCGCCCCGACGTTGGCTGGCGACGACCGCCCACGCAGCAA
>CAKZQY010000094.1 GCA_937142015.1 uncultured Halobacteria archaeon | reverse complement strand
CCGCGATGACCGACATCGCGTAGTCGATGTACGACTGCTCCATCTCGTCTTCGATCCGGACCGTCTCGATCCGGGCCGCCTGTGCGTCTTCCGGTGGTCTGTGTGGTCTGTCCGAACTCATTGTGTCGTCTCCCGTCTCGACTGTCGACTGTGCTGTGTGGCCTCTGCGTGACCACGACTGTGCTGTGTGGCCTCTGCGTGACCACGACTGTGCTGTGTGGTGTCCATCTGACTGCGACCGTGGCTGCGTCCCCCGCGAGCCACGGCTAGATGTCGACCCAGTCGGCCTCGGGCGCGTGCTCCTTGATGAACTGTTTGCGCGGCTCGACTGCGTCGCCCATCAGGACGTTGAACATCTTGTCCGCCTCTGCCGCGTCCTCGATGGTGACCTGTTTGAGCACTCTGTTCTCCGGGTTCATCGTCGTCTCCCACAACTGCTCCGGATTCATCTCGCCGAGTCCCTTGAACCGCTGGACCTGATCCGGCGCGCCGTCACACTTCTCGGCGACGATTCGCTCCCGCTCCGCTTCCGACATCGCGTCGTACGTCTCGCCGCCGCTCCGAATCCGGTACAACGGCGGCTGTGCCGCGTACACGTAGCCTGCCTCGATCAACGGCCGCATGTGCCGGTAGAAAAACGTCAACAGGAGTGTCCTGATGTGTGCGCCGTCTATATCTGCATCCGTCATAAGGGTTATATTTTCGTATCTAGATTCGCTAAGATCGAACTCGTCGCCGATGCCAGTCCCGACCGCGGTGATCAGGTTGCGGATCTCGTCGTTCTCCAGCACGCGGTCGAGTCGGTGTTTCTCCACGTTGAGGATCTTGCCGCCGAGCGGCAGGATCGCCTGAAACTCGGGGTTTCGGCCCTGTTTCGCGCTCCCGCCGGCGCTGTCGCCCTCCACCACGAACAGCTCCGACTCGCTCGGGTCGCGGGTCTGACAGTCGGCGAGCTTGCCGGGGAGCGCGGTCGACTCGAGTGCGGACTTCCGTCGGGTGAGCTCTTCGGCCTTCTCGGCGGCCTTCCGCGCGCGAGCCGCCTCGGCGGCCTTGCGGACGACGGTCTGTGCAGTGTCCGGGTTCTCCTCGAAGTAGGTGCCGAGGTGGTCGTGGAGCGCAGAGGTGACCGCCCCGCGGACCTCGCTGTTGCCGAGTTTCGTCTTCGTCTGGCCCTCGAACTGCGGGTCCGGGTGTTTGACGGAGACGACCGCCGTCAGTCCCTCACGAACGTCCTCGCCGCGGAGGTTGTCGTCGAGATCGGAGAGGAGGTCGTGCTCGTCGGCGTAGTCGTTGACGAGCCGTGTGAGCGCCGTCTTGAACCCGGTGAGGTGGGTCCCCCCCTCGCGGGTGTTGATGTTGTTGGCGAACGCGTGGACGGAGCCCTGTAGTTCGTCGGTCGCCTGCATCGCCACCTCGATAGCGATCTCTCCGTCGTTTACCGGTTCGGTGTCCTCGAAGTAGATCACCTCGTCGTGCAGCGGTGTCCGGGTCTCGTTGAGGTACTCGACGAACTCGCGGATACCGCCGGAGTAGTGGAACCGTTCGCTGCTGCCGTCGCGGTCGTCTTCGAGCGTGATCTCGACCCCGGAGTTGAGGAACGCCAACTCCCGCAGTCGGGTAGCGAGCGTGTCGAAAGAGAAGTCGCCGGTCTCGAAGATCTCCTCGTCCGGCCAGAAGGTGATCGCCGTGCCGGTGTCCTCGTCGTCCCGGAGCGGCCGGACGCGCTCGAAGGCGTCCGGCTCCGGCTCTCCGTGGTCGAAGCGGTGTCGCCAGAGGTAGCCGTCGCGGCGAACCTCCACCTCCAGCCAGCGGGAGAGCGCGTTGACGACGGAGACGCCGACGCCGTGGAGACCGCCAGACACCTGATACGACTTGTTGTCGAACTTCCCCCCGGCGTGAAGCACCGTCATGATCACTTCCAGCGCCGGACGGTCGTACTCTTCGTGTGTATCGACGGGAATCCCGCGGCCGTCGTCTGCGACGGAGACGCCGCCGTCGTCGCGGATCGTCACGTCGATCTCGTCGCAGTAGCCTGCGAGCGCCTCGTCGATCGCGTTGTCGACGACCTCGTAGACGAGATGGTGGAGGCCACGCGAGTCGGTGGAGCCGATGTACATCGCCGGACGCTTCTGGACGGCCTGTAACCCCTCCAGAACCTGGATCTGGCCGGCTCCGTACTCGCTTTCGCCTGAGCCTGACATAGGAACCTACTCTCGTTTAGTCCCGACTGTCTATAAACCCCTCGCACGCGCGCGTACGAGGAAGAGTCACCGCCGCAGTTTGCGACAGTCGACTCGGGAGACCCGTGGCAGTCGACGTGTTTTTCCGCTGACAAAAAAATAAATCTGTGGTTTCTGGCAGTGTGGCGGACGAGACTCGTGAGGGCGATTCGCCGAAAACTTCTTTCTGCTTGTGTATACACACACAAGTATGGGAACGAAGACGATTGGGATCAGAGACGACGTTTACAAACGACTAAAATTCCGAAAGAGAGACGACGAGAGTTTCACAGACCTCGTCGACCGAATCCTAGACGAGACGAGAGCGGACTGGCAGGAGGGCTTCGGAACGCTCGACGAGGAAGAAGCAGAGAAACTGGAACGGGCAGTCGAAGCGTCCCGTGAGCAGAGGAGCGCGGGACTCACAGCGCGGCAACGAGCCGCCTTCGAAGCGCTGTCACTCTGTAGTGAACGATCCGGTACCGTCACTCAGGTCTTGATCTCCGTCGCTGGCGATGCCGACGGCCTTGAACGCGTAGTCGGTGTTCGGATCGAGTCCGGTTACGTCGACGAAGTACGTTCCGTTGTACGGTCGGCCACCGAACGTCTGCTTCGGTGACTCCTGATCCAGTGGCTCGTCGGCCGGACCGTAGTAGAAGAACGCGGTGATTTCGTCTGCTCCTCCCAGCGAGTCGATCCAGCCGACGAGACGTGCTGTCGTGTCTGTCACCTGGATCGCATTCCCAGAGACGACCACGTCTGGGTCGTCGGCCGCGGCTACCGGTGCCGACCCAGCTGTTGTGAGGGTCCCGACTCCGAGGAGACCTGCTGCGGCTGCCGTGCCGCCTCGCTTCAGTACACTGCGTCTTGTCTGCGCCTGATTGCCTTCTGTCATGCCTCGCTCTCTTGTACTACTCGTGTAGTATTAGTTCTTAAGTAGTCAAGAGATACGTTTGCACAATTCAAAAAACGTTTTGTATCTTCAGATTGGTTGTATCCAAGCGGGTTATACTGTCGGTCACGGGCCCGTGGACACGAGTGCATCAGAATCGGGCTTCCAACGTGTTTCCCCAACACCGCGTTCCACTTCCACCGCGGCGACCACACGCTTTTAAGTAGAGCCGAGGTAGGCGGTCGTAGATGACCTCGTTCCAGTCGACACTCGGCGACGAGGAGGAGGGAATCGCCGACGAGCTCGCCGAGAGCCAGCGGCAGATCTCCATCGCCGAGTTCTTCGAGAAGAACAAGCACATGCTCGGGTTCGACTCCGGAGCCCGTGGACTCGTCACTGCGGTAAAAGAAGGAGTAGACAACGCTCTAGACGCGTGTGAAGAGGCCGAGATCAAGCCCGACGTGTACGTCGAGATTACGGAGGTTGGAGAGTACTACAAGCTCGTGATCGAGGACAACGGTCCCGGAATCACGAAAGAGCAGGCCCCGAAGGTGTTCGGGAAGCTCCTCTACGGGAGTCGGTTCCACAAGCGAGAGCAGTCACTGACACCGGACCAACGGATTCTGATCGAGCGAGACGGCGGCGTGGAGTCGGTTCCGATTGGCCGACTGTGTGACGCCTACCTCCCGGAGGACGGTGCCGGGACAGCGCGGATTCCAGACGACGTTAGGGCACCGTCGTTCGACCGAGAGACCCACGAGATGTCGTGGCAGGACGTGACACACGCGATCAGACACGAGACGGACGCCGCGACGTACGAGATCACCACGCAGACGGGGCGGACGACCGAGGTGACCGGCGACCACAGCGTGTTCACCGTCGACGGAGACGGGGAGACCCGCGAAGTCGCCGCCTCGGAGCTGACGGCCGGAGACACGATTCTCGCGCCACGACGGCTCCCCGAGACGGAGCGGGAGGTGACCGAGATCAACCTCTTGGATCACCTCACGGCGGAGACGCTCGCCGACCGGGAGCTGTACGTCCACGGCTTCGACAGCGACGACGTGCCGGACAACGTCTGGTCAGACGGGGTCGAACAAGGGTGTCTCCCGGCTGAGACGGTCAAACGACTCGGCTGGGAAGACCGTGCGAGCGACTGTCGACTCCAATCGTGCCGGACTGGTGGTACGTCTACGAGCCGGGAAGCGGGTGACCGTGTCGAGGTCCCGGTGACCGTGCCGGTTGGCGAAGCGCTGATGGAGCTGCTCGGGAGCTACCTCGGGGCGGGACACGGCGACGACCGACAGGGCTGTTCCCCTCTCCGCGCACACGAGGCCGAACTGCTCGAGACAGTCGAGACAGGAGCGACGGCGCTCGGGACAGAGACGCCGACAGCCGAGACTGGGACACCCACAGCCGAGACTGGGGCGACGGCAGTCGAGACAGGAACGGCAGCGCTCGGGGCGGAGGCGACGGCGCTCGGGGCGGAGGCGACGGCACTCGGGACGGAGGCGACGGCGGCCGAGACAGAGACGACGGCGGTCGAGCGGGACCGGGACTCGACACGAGGCGAGTCGTTCGAGAGTCCACTCGCGCTGTTCGTGGCCGACATCTGTCGGAGCGCGGCGGGAGACTCGTGTGTCCCACAGTTCGTCTTCGACGTAGCGCCGGCCCACCGCGAGACGTTCCTGCGGGCGCTCCACGCAGGAGACGGGTCGGACGGCCGCCAGTCGAGCGAGCTGTCACACACGACTCGCAGTGAGACCGTGGCGAGACAACTGTCGGCGCTGTGGAGTTCACTGGGTATCGTCGCGTCCAGTGAGACCACCACGTCCGGTGAGAGCGGCGACGAGGATACGGAACTGCACCGGATCGTGGTGAACAGTGCGGATGTGGTGCTCGACGGTCACCCGGAGCGCCGTACGGAGACCGGACGACGAGCCGACGAGCGGGCGTCGACCCGCGTCTCGGAGTCGGCCGGCGTCCACGAGTCGTCACCCCGGACGGTGCCGGAGTCGGACCTCTGTCTGTTGGAAGTGACAGACGTGACCGAGACGGAGCCACCGGAGTACGTCTACGACATCTCCGTTCCCGGGGTCAACGGCGACGACGAGAACTTCGTCGTCGCCAACGAGGGGGCAGTCTGCGTGAAGAACAGCCGTGGACAGCAGGGAATCGGAATCTCCGCCGCTGTCCTCTACTCACAGCTCACCTCGGGGAAGCCGGCGAAGATCACCTCCCGGCCGAAGGGTCAGTCGGAGGCGCAGTACTTCGAGCTGATCATCGACACGGACACGAACGAGCCGGAGATCAGCGTCGACGAGACGACGACGTGGGACAGGCCGCACGGCACCCGGATCGAGTTGGAGATGGAGGCGAACATGCGGGCGCGGTCACAGCTCCACGACTACATCTCCCAGACCGCCGTCGTCAACCCCCACGCCCGGATCGAACTCAGAGAGCCCGGCTTGGAGGACCCGCTGAAGTTCGAGCGCGCTCCCGATCAGCTGTCGGGTGGCGACATCATGCCCGACGAGACGGAGGAGATCAAACCCCACCCGCACGGCGTGGAACTGGGGACGCTGATCAAGATGCTGGACGCGACGGAGTCGTACTCCATCTCCGGGTTCCTCCAAGGTGAGTTCACCCGCGTCGGCAAGAAGAGCGCGGAGTCGATCATCGACGGGTTCCGAGACCGCTACTACGGCCGCGAACTCGGGTGGAGCGCGCCGGCCACGCACGTCCAGACGGCTGGCAGCGTCTCCGCGAACGGCGGCGTCGCGGCCGGCGACACGGCTGCCAGTCGTGGCGAGGCTGCTGGAGAGACAGTCGACCTCGAACGTGCGATTCACGACGCCGTCGCAAACAAGAGCGCGGCGGTCACAGACGACTTCGCGGCACGCGTCGCCGAGACGCTCGAATCACGCGAGCGCACCACCCACTCACAGCTCGTCGAGATCGTCGACACGGTCGGGGACGACATCGCGGCGGAGTACGACACGACGTTCGGCGACACGGTGAGAGCGAACGCGGTCGACGCGGCGTGGGCGACGCTGACGCGGTTCGACGACGATGTCGACCTCCTCACCCCGGATCTGTACACGGTCGTCGACGAGGCGACGACACGCCAGAAGGACGACGCCGTGGTGGCGGGGGTCGCAGAGCGACTCGCCCGCCGGATTGCGGGCGGGAGAACCGACACGACAAACGAGCGAGCAGACGGAGAGCGAGCGGGCGGCGACCGGGCCGACGGAGAGCAGGCGGACGGCGAGCGAGCCGACGGAGAACGAGCGGACGGAGAGCGAGCGGACGGAGAGCGAGCCGACGGAGAACGAGCGGACGGAGAGCGAGCCGACGGCGACAGTGGAAGTGACGCCAGCGACACAGCGAGTCGGAACGACAGTGACAGTCGCCACAGGTACACCCGCGAGCAGGTACGGTCGTTCGTCGACAGCGCGGCAGCAGACACGGAGGAGTACGACGACGCGACGTTCGGCGACACAGCACGCGAGAACGTGACGGAGGCGTTGTGGAGTCGGATGGAGACCGTGCCGGACGACCCGCCGCAGGTGCGCGACGTCGCACACGACCGGGACACGGCGTCGGACCTGCTGGAGGCGATGCGTGCGGCCGACGTGATCGCCCCGCCGACGAACTGTCTCGCACCGATCACCGAGGAGTTGGTCGAGGCCGGACTCCGCAAGGAGTTCGACGCCGACTTCTACGCGGCGGCGACACGCGACGCGGAGGTTACCGGCGGCGACCCGTTCATCGTCGAGGCCGGCATCGCCTACGGCGGCGAGATCGACGACGGCGGGCAGGTGGACGTGTTACGCTTCGCCAACCGCGTGCCGCTCGTCTACCAGCGCGGCGCGTGTGCCACGACGGACGTGGTGAAACAGATCGGCTGGCGCAACTACGGGTTAGACCAGCCCGGCGGCAGCGGTGTGCCGAAGGGACCGGCCGTGATCATGGTCCACGTCGCCTCGACGAACGTGCCGTTCACCAGCGAGTCGAAGGACGCGGTGGCGAACGTGCCGGAGATCGAAGACGAGATCGAGCTGGCGATCAGGGAGGCGGCCCGCGATCTCAAGTCGTTCCTCAACGAGCGGCGCTCGCTGCGGAAGCGGCGACAGAAACAGGACGTGCTCGGACGGATTCTCCCGGAGATGGCCGAGAAAGTTGCGGAGGTCACCGACCGCGACCACCCGGAGATCGACGGTGCGCTCGCACGCATCATGAACAACGTCGCTGTCGAGGTCGAACGAGACGGGAGCGACGTGATCCTCACCGCACGCAACCACACAGACACGACGGAGTCGCTGGAGGTGAATGCGTTTCTCTCGGCAGAGCCGGGCACGGAGCCGGAGAGTGGGACCGTCGTCGAGGTTGGTGGTGAGTGGGTTCTCACGTGGCGTCCCGAGATTCCCAGCGGCGAGACGGCGACGACCGAGCTCACGCTCCCGACTGACGCGACAATCGAACTGGACGAGGATCACATCGACGGAATCCCCGACGAGAAGCTCACGGTGGGAGCGTGACCCGAATGCAACCGGTAATCGCTGGGGACGACCGCGGGCAGCGCGGCTCCGAAGACGGACTCGGCGAGTCCGATGGACAGAGAGCCCACCTCGACAGATCGTACAGGCGACACAGACCGACGACGACGAGCGGAGACCCAACGGAGACTGGACATGAGCACTGACTCGGAGGAGACGGACGGGGAGAACACGCAGTTGAACGAGCAGCGCGCCCGCGAGCAGTTGATCGGGCTGGCAGCGGAGCTGTACGACCAGTTCGAGTCGGGGGAGGTGCCCTCGATGACGCTGCCGACACGGACGAAGAGCAACATCGAGTACGACGAGGAGTCGAACGTGTGGGTGTACGGTGACCGCACGTCCACCCGCTCGGCCAACTCCGTGCGCGGCGCGCGGAAGCTGCTGAAGGCGATCTACACGGTAGAGTTCTTAGACCAGCAGTTGGCGGAGGATCGTTCCTCGACCCTGCGGGAGCTGTACTACCTCTCTGAGTCGTGGGACTCCGAGGAGGCGCAGTTCTCCGATCAGGACGAGTCGAACCAGCTAGTCGAGGACTTAGAGATCGTCTCCGGCGTGACGCGTGAGGACTTCCACATGCGGCCGGAGGAATCGGGGGCGACACTGATGGGACCTCTGGAGTTGCGCGAGCAGACCCGCCGCGGCGAGCGGGTGATCCACTGTCAGGAGGACGTGGGCGAGGGGGGGTACCAGATTCCGAACAACCCGGACATGATCGAGTTCTTGGACCACGACATCGAGTTCGTGCTCGCGGTCGAGACCGGCGGGATGCGCGACCGCCTGATCGAGAACGGGTTCGACGACGACTACGACTGTCTGGTGGTCCACCTCAAGGGCCAGCCGGCCCGCGCGACACGACGGATCACGAAACGACTCCACGACGAACTGTCGCTGCCGGTTGTCGTGTTCACTGACGGCGACCCGTGGTCGTACCGGATCTACGGCTCTGTGGCCTACGGCTCGATCAAGTCCGCACACCTCTCCGAGTACCTCGCCACGCCCGAGGCCGAGTACGTCGGCATCCGACCGCAGGACATCATCGACTACGACCTGCCGACGGACCCGCTCGCGGACTCCGACGTGAACGCGCTCGAATCGGAACTGGACGATCCCCGGTTCCAGACGGAGTTCTGGCGTGAACAGATCGAACTCCAACTCGACATCGAGAAGAAAGCCGAACAACAGGCGCTCGCCTCACAAGGACTGGACTTCGTCACCGAAACCTACCTCCCCGAGCGACTGACCGCGATGGGGATTCTCTGATACGGTCGTGCGTAGTGATTTTCCGTGACTGTCGCGGTATCGGGCGGTATCACGTCGCTGCGGTGCTCTCTGTCAGTCGTCGGTGGTAACGATCTACGCACGACCGTATGAGACGAGTACGGCAGGAGTGCGACGGAACACTCATTTGACCGCAGCCGGCTAGCGCGTCGATACAGGATGCGTTGGCAGAGGTACCTCGCTGCAGTATTCGTCGTTCTCGGCAGTGTTGTCGGTGGCTACGTTGTCTCCCTGTACTCTCCGTGGGGAGCTACACCACAGGAGGGGCATCCACCGATTGTCGACTGTTCGTACGATGCCGAGACGGAGACAGCGACGCTGGTCGTTCAGGAAGAACGGTACGTGGACGACGAGTTCGAGGAGGTGTGGGTACTCGTCGACGGACAGCCGGCGACGGTCCGTCGTGGTGACCGACGCGGCGAGGTGAACGAGACGGACCCCGACACGACGACGACTGGGCTGTGGGTCCACGACGGGAATATCACAGACGTTGCCGACTATCCAGTCGGTCCGGGGGAGTCGGTGACCGTGTTCGATGTCGTCCCCGATAGCCACGTGCGAATCGTACTCGTGGCCGAGCGGACGGGCGGGGCCGACCTCGGCTTCGACGCCGAACCGATCTCCGAGCACTGTGTGCTCGACAGCCAGCGCACGGGGCTGTCGTCACCGAACTGATTCGTCGGGGGCCCCTACGTCGAGTGGTCGTTACTCACCCTGTTCTGCTCGTCTGGCTTCCTCTCGCCGTGCGCCCGCGGCCCGCACTTCCTCGACCTTCGAGAGAATCTCGAACAGCTCGGTCGCGGCGGTTGCGGCCTCCTCGTCGGGGACACCGCCGTCTCGACACAGGTCCGCGAGATCACCGACCCCCTCGATAGCCTCCGTGGCAACGTCCGTGAGGTCGTCGGCTGGCACGTCCTCGTGACACAGGTGGATCGACGCGCGAGCGGTGGTCTGCACCAGTCCCATCGCGCGCTCCTGCGGGAACTCTCGGGACCGCTTCAGCGTCCGCGCGGCACGAACGAGCACCTGTCCCGCGTGGTACAGTTCGAGGTGGCCTGTGCCGTCCGTGTGCTCCGGCACTGCCGCGGCGTCGAGATCAGCGGTGTCGATGCCGGCGAACCCGTCGTCGACACCACTCGACTCGTCTGGCACGTCGCGGCCGTCGAGTCGTGCGACCTCGTCGAGCGCGACTGTCGCGTCCGTGATCGCCTCGCGGTAGTCGTCGTGTGCCGCCGCGGCGCGGTCGAGTGCCGCGTCTGCCTCTGCCATCGCTGCGGCGACCGACGAGTCCTCCACCTCGGTGACTGTCGTGTCGGCGGCTGCGGCTGCCGCGTCGTCAGTGTCTGGCTCCTGTGCGTCTGTCCGTCCGTCACGCTCTTGTGACGGTGTGTCTGAGTCGGTCATGGGTGTTACCTCGTAGTGCGACACCCCGGTGAGGGTGGTGCCAACACCCTCGCCACTTCTCGCGTTCTGCCGAAGCGGCGAGCCCGGCGTGTCGCAGTTCCCAGTAGTAGAGGAATTATCTTAACGTTTTCTATAGCTTTCTGACAGGTTCTGCGGATAATCTATTGATTCAGTACGATTGACAGGTTGTCGTTGAACCCGGTGGCGTGTGCTGCTCGGTGAGAGCGCTCTGTCACTCCTGAGCGTGAAAGAGATGCTCAGACAGTTCCGACTTCACTCCGTGATCGTCCGTTGATCACTAATCGACCAGCTGCTGGTTCTCGCGTCTGGCCTGACTTGACCCGTACTCGCCTCAACAACAGGCCTGTCACGTCACAGACTATGAAAGAACCTCTATTTAATAAATACTAAAATATAGAAATGTAATTATTACTATAAATAGTTTTATTGATGAAGTCGGAAATAGACGATTCAGACGCTCTAATCGCCGACACGAGTCACCACGGCGGTAAAGACTCGCAGTGATCACTATCACAGCAAGTTGTGAGAGTTGAGGGAGCCACAGAGACTCAGGCCGACTGCTCTCTGACGGAACGAGACACAAGGCCGAGTACAACCGCAGCAACCACTGCGATAGCGATAATCTCGAGCCGTTCAGTCCAGAATCCGGCGGCGACGATTGATCCCGGAACGCCGACAGCCGCAGCGGACTCAACCGTCTCCTGCTCAATTCGACTCACCGTCGTGTAGAGGACGACCGCCGAGACCAGCCCGAAGAATAGTTTGCCAGAACTTAGTGTGCTGTAGGCAATGACGACAACTGGTGCGACGTACTTACTGATAATAGTGAAAGTCTGTCTCATGGCTCAGCTTTGTGAGTAGGGTCGCGTAAGGCCTACGCCTTCTTCGTGACTTCGAGTCCGGGTGACCAGTTTTGACATCCTCCACACGGCTGAAGCCGTGGGATTCCCACGTTGGGATATTGTGGTTCACGGAACGACCTGTTCTCGTGGGGCGACTTGCCCAGTGGACTTCTCGAACAGGCGTACCGATGGCTGTGCCAAACAGCCGTTACTCCTATCCGGCAGTGGGGTCGTGGTTCTGCCCTGCTGACT
>CAKZQY010000093.1 GCA_937142015.1 uncultured Halobacteria archaeon | reverse complement strand
ACACGGCAGAGACGGAGACCGACGAGAACCCGCAGGTCGCGGCAGCGTTCGAGGAAGCGGACACCGCGCTCGACCGCGCCGCAGAGGCACACGACGACTATACTGTCGGTCACAAGTGTTGATAGGTTGTTGCGTGTCACTCGGGGTTCCAACGCGTCTCGCTCCGGTTCTATCGACCCCCGGGTTCGATGGCTTGTGACCGACAGTACACCGCGAGGCGATCACCGACGCTACGGTCGCTCTCGACGAAGTCGCGCGACTCGAAGGCCGCGAGGTTCCGGACAAGTCGAGCGGTGTTAGCGAGTTCGCTGGGGTCGACACGGACGACCTCGACGCCGCGGCAGCACCGGAGTACACCGACGGCACCGGACATCTCGAACTGTACCACGCTGGGCAGGTCGTGGTGCGCGCCGCGCGGACGCTGAAGCGCTCGCGTCAGTTCCCGCAGGAACGTGCGATGGGGCTGGTGCAGACCAGCGCTCGTGCGTCGATCCACCTCTGTCACGAGGACGTGCCCGCGGACGAACTGGCAGATGTGGCAACCGAGGCTATCGAGGGCGTCGGTGATCTCGCCGAGATGAGCGACGATGAGGCAGTCGCCGAGGCCGCGACGGAGCTGTTCGAGATTCTCTCGAAAGTCGAGGAGGTCCGTGCTGTGAGTCGAGCACGCGCGGCGGAAGACGAGTAGGCGAGCGAAAGCGGACGGGATGCACCACTTCCCGGGTACGTTACCGGGAATACTGTTTCTAGATGAGTGAGTAGTAGCCCGGAATATCGGCCTCTACGTCGTGGTAGTCTTCGTAGAAGTCGAGTCGTTGGTACTTGCCGAGAGCTAAGTCCGTGCCGGGTCCGAGAACACGGAACACCTCTGGCGGTTCTTCGCCGATCAGGAGGTACTGATCTCGAATCTGACACAGGAGGTGGAGGTACACCAGTGCGCGGAAGTCGTCGAGAGACTCCAGTGGGCCGGGCTGGAGTTCGAGCCGTCCGTCCGGTGATTGGTCGAACGGTGAGTCTGCCTCGCGTGTCTTCTTTTTTCCGAGAAGCGTCACGTAGTTGATCGTAATCCCCGAGACACCGTCTATCGTGAACTCGGGCGGGTTCGGTGAGTCGTCACTCTCGCCGAGAAAGCTCTCTGAGAGCGTCGTGATTGGCGAATCGAACAGTGTATCCAGTGAGAGTGTCTCGATTTCTTCTCGAACTGCCTCTGTCAGTCGCCGGCCGTACTCTTCTTCGAGTGACAGAATCTCGTCGGAGCCTTCTTCGAGGAAGACATCCATCGTATAGAGGATAGTTCGACTATCACTGGCACCTCTCGGGAGGTTGTATGGACGGTCGATACCTGATTGGTGGTGACTGGCGATCTGACGGTAAAAATCACCGAAGTACTCTTCGAACTCTTCGTCTGAACACAACCGGATTGCCGTGAGGACGGCCGCAATTCGTTCGGGGCGGCGGTACGGAGGGACTGTCTCGTAGCCACGTTCGCGGAGGACGTGCCACTTCGCGTATTTGCGAGCCTGGTTAAAATGTTCATTCTCATCTTCTGCCCGTCCGTCTGGATCATCCGGGTACGCCGCCTGACTGTGTCCTCTTATTTCACCAGATTTTTGAACTGCTATTTTGTGTTCTACCTCATTATTATCAATGACCTTCACGCCGATCCAGCCCTCTTTTTCTTCTATATATTCTGATTTCATTCTTCACCAGGGTACTCGTTTCCAGACTCTCTCTCTTCTCCAGAGAATGCACTTTTTAATGCGCTGACGTACGATTTCAGAGCCTTCCCACCGAGGAAGACTGTTCCAGTAGCTCCAGCGGCGGCAAGCGCTTTGATCGGAATATCGACTTCTGGATTCCCTGTCTCGACCTGTGAGGCGACTTCGGCAACGTCCTGCAGCCCGAGTTGTCCGATGTTCTTGAGCACTTCCGTCGCGGCAGCACCAGCACTCGCAGCGGTCGCGGCAGCGGCTGTGCCGCCGCCTCCGTCTGATTCCAACTGCGTCACTCGCTGCTTCAGGTTGTCGATCTCCTCACGCACGGAGCTGATCCACTCTGAGGAATCTTCGTAATCGAACTCCCCGAGAGGAACGTACTCTCGTTCTTGCTGCTGCTCTTCGTCGTCGAGACCCATGAATTCTCGACGAGTCGTACCCTCTCCTCCGCCCGATCCATCTTCTGTCCGCTGAACGTGAACGTCGGTGTAGCACAGAGGGTACCGCTGAATGTCCAACTCGCCACCGGACATCACCCGCTCGGCGGTCTCCTCTGCTTCACGCTCTAACTTCGGATCGGGATCGATTTCCAGCTGGAGGTCCTCCTGTGGCAACATCGACAACGCTCCACCAGTCTGTTGGCGCACGTGAGCTAACTCGTGAGCGATCACGCGCTGACCCTCCGCCGACTCGGGGTCGTACTCGCCGTGGTTGAACGCGATATGATTGCCGACAGTGAACGCGCGGGCGTTGATTCGGTCGGACGTGTTTCGGGGTCTCTCACACGATTTGATGCAGGTTGTCATTGGACGACATCAGAAATCGAAGAGTGCGTCTTTGATTTGGGCGTACAACGACTTGTCACTCTCGACGTTGATGATGTCTCCGATGTCAGTCCCCGAGAGTGGCAGTTCTGGAGCGAATTCGTGTGTATAGCCGGGAATGTCGGCGTCGTGCTCGTGGTACGGTGGATACATCTCGAAGTAGTGGTACTTACCAGTGAACCGATACTGGCCGTGACCGAGGACTTTGTACTCTTCGGGTGGTTCGAGTCCCATCATGAGATAGCAGTCGCGGATCTGACACCGAAGATTGTACGCGAGGTAGTCACGGAACGCCTCGAGCTCTGTAATCGGTGCAGGATACACTTCAAGGCGGGCGTCGGGATCTCTGTCGAGATCTGGTCTCCCGTCGAACCAGTGGAGGCGTCGGTCGCTCTGTGCAACGTGGTAGGAGAGACCAACGCCGGAGGTAGTTTCGATGTCACTGGT
>CAKZQY010000092.1 GCA_937142015.1 uncultured Halobacteria archaeon | reverse complement strand
CCGCGGTCGCTTCGTCACGTGCCGGTGTATCCCGCGGTCGCTTCGTCACGTGCCGACGATGAACCCCGTCACACCGGTGGTTTCGGCGATCACCCACGCGACGAACAGGAGGTAACTGACGAGGAGGACAGCCGACTCCGCGCTCGTCAGCGACAGTCCGGTACGGAGGAGTCCGAACAGCAACACCGTTGCGAGCGTCAACACTCCCATCATCGGCACCGCGACGGAGAAGTTCACCTCCACGACGCCGACGATGACGACGCCGATGGGGATAGCGACGAGCAGGTCGAACGTGTTCGATCCCAACACGTTGCCGAGACTCGTCGAGCCCTTCCCGTCGCGGGCGGACCGGACGCTCACCAGCGTGTCCGGCAGACTGGTCGCGGCGGCGATGATCGTCACGCCCGCGAGAAACTCTGGAATTCCGAACGTGTGACTCAGCGACTCCACGCCGGTCACCAGCTGTTCGACGGAGATCAGAATGAGGAGCAGTCCCCCGGCCAGCTTGGCCCACTCCCGACCGACTGCGATCTCCGCGTCCGGCGGCGACGCGTCGTACTCACTCACGTCCTGCCACTGGATGAACAGGTACAGTCCGTACAGGAGGAGTGGAATCAACGCGAGCGGCCGGGTCACCTGCCCGACCAACGCCGTCGCGCTCTCGACGGGCGCGTAGATCACCGCGAGCGCGAACGTCACCACCACCGCCGAGACCGCGATCATGTAGAACTGTGCCTCCTTGTAGACGATGGTCCGACTCGCCTCCAGATCGTCGTCCGTCGCAAACCCCGACAGCGCCGGGATCACCAGCACGTTGAAGATCGCAGAGCCGACGATGGCCCCGACGCCCATGTCGAACGCGCCGTCGAGTGCCGTGAAGACGACGCTCGTGAACTCCGGGAAACTCGACCCGACTGCGACCACGACCGACCCTTGGACGACCGCCGGGAGTCCGTAGTACCCCGAGAGGTGCTCGGCCGACTCCTCTAACCACCCGCTCCCGACCCAGACGACGCCGGTTGCGAACAGAATGACGACGACGTTCACGAGCGGTGTGTCGGGCACCAAGCCACCGAGTACCATTGGGTGTCTCCACGCCGAACGAGGCAATGAAACCACTGGTGTGGTGCGGAGACTGTGCTGCACTCTCTGGAACTCGACTGGTGTGAGCCGGATTGGTTGCCGACCGGAAAACGTGAGTGGCTGGGTGTCGGACCGAGTTGTATGGACGCAGTCGACAGTCCGGACCGGGCGCGAGCGTCGACCGGGGTCGACGGGCTCGACGAGGTGACGGGCGGCGGAGTGCAGGCGGAGCGGGCGACACTCGTTCGCGGTCCACCCGGCGCGGGAAAGTCGATTCTCGGCTTCCACTTTCTCGACGCCGGGGCGGCCGCAGGCGAGACGGGGTTGTACGTCAACCTCGGGGAGCCGACGGAGTACGTCCGTCAGACGGCGAGCGAGTTCGGACTCGACTTCGGGTCGGTCACGGTGTTGGACCTCTCCCCGTCTGACGAGCAGTTTCACGAGGCGGAGACGTACGAGCTGTTCAGCTCTGCGGAGGTGGAGAGCCCCTCGTTCGTCGAGGCGATCCGCGACGAGGGAGAGACAGTGGAGCCGGACCGTGTGGTTCTCGACCCGATCACGGAGTTCCGCTACCTCACGCCGGACGACCACCAGTTCCGCACGCAGATTCTCGGTCTACTCGACTTTCTCAGAGGTGTCGGCGCGACCGTGGTGCTCACTTCGCAGGCTGCCGACTCCATCCCGGACGACGACCTCCAGTTTCTCGCGGACGCGGTCCTGGATCTGGCGGCGACGGACAGCGACCGGAAGCTCCGCGTCTCGAAGTTCCGTGGCGGGTCCGCTCGTCGCGGACCACACAGCCTCACCATCGACGACGACGGCGTTGCCGTCTGGCCACGACTCGACCCCAGTCACCACGGGACGGAAGCCAGACAGCGTCGTCACGAGACGGAAGCCGACCAGCGTCGTCACGAGACGGAAGCCGACCAGCGTCGTCACGGGACGGAAGCCGACCAGCGTCGTCACGAGACGGAAGCCGACAAGCAGCGTCACAGGCGAGACGTCGATCAGAGCCAGAACTGCGAGACAGACCGCCAGCGAACACTCTCGTCTGGTATCCCGGAGTTAGACGAACTGTTGACTGGTGGACTCGACGCCGGGACAGTCACGTTCTTCAGCGGGCCGACAGGCGTCGGGAAGACGACGCTCGGGCTCCAGTTCGCCAAGGAGGCAGCAGGGCGGGGCGAGCGGTCAGTGCTGTTCAGCTTCGAGGAGTCACGGCGGACGATCCTCGACCGCTCGACGGCGATCGGCATTCCAGTCGCGGAGATGCTCGACCGCGGCACGCTCCGGCTCGTCGAGATCGGCCCCGACGAGCTCACTGTCGACGAGTTCACCCACCGGGTCCGGACGGAGGTCGAGGACAACGACACGCAGATCGTGATGATCGACGGAACGAGGGGGTTCAGTCGCTCGCTGACTGGGTTCGTCGACAGCCCGTCACACCACCTCGCAGAGGTCGGTCGCTACCTCCGGAACGCGGGTGTCACCGGCCTCGTCCCGAACGAGGTCTCACAGATCACAGGCGAGTTCCGTGCCACCGAGGAGGGCACCAGCTACGTCGCGGACAACATCGTAATTCTCAGACACGTCGAGTACGACGGGGAACTCCGGAAAGTGATCGGCGTGTTGAAGATGCGGGCCAGTAGCTACGAGACACGGATCAGAGAACTGGAGATCACGGAGCACGGGTTGAAAGTCGGTGAACCACTCACAGGACTCCGGGGCATCCTCACAGGCACCCCGGACTGGGACGATGGTGAGTGACGACAGCCGAGCGGGGCGTGAGAACTCCGTTCCGACCGGCGACCACGACGGGGAGGAACCGCAGATCTGTCCGCTGATCGAAGACGAGGGCAACCAGAGGCGGCTCCGCGAGTGGCTCCGTGGCCACGAGTCGTACCGAGTCGTCGATCCGGCAGCACCCCTGTCGGAGACGACGTTCGACGTGTGTGTGATCGACAGTCGGGGGCTCCACAGACACGCCGAGCAGCTCCACGAGATGAAGTCGACCGCCGACCCCGTGTTGCTCCCGGTGTTGTTGCTCCTGCCGGACCAGAAGCGAGAGGTGATCGAGACAGACCGCGGGGAGATCGCCGACAACGTGTACACGGCGACCGTCGACGAGATCGTCTCACTCCCGATGCGGCAGGTGGAGTTGGAGTGGCGAATCGGCGCACTCCTGCGAATGCGGCGGCAGTCGCTGGAGGCTGCCGAGCGCCGCGAGCAGTTACGGCTGTTCGAGCGCGCGGCGGAGGCGTCCGGGCACGCCATCTTCATCACGGACACGGACGGCACCATCGAGTACGTCAACCCGGCGTTCGAGCGGATCACTGGCTACACCGAGGCAGAAGCCGTCGGGGCCACGCCACGAATTCTCAACTCCGGTGAGATGTCGGCGGCGTTCTTCGAGGAGATGTGGGGGACGATCCGCTCGGGAGACGTGTGGGAGGGGGAGTTGATCAACGAGCGTGCAGACGGGACGTCGTACCACGCCAGACAGACCATCGCGCCGGTCGTCGTCGACGGCGAGACGGAGTCGTTCGTCGCGGTCCAAAACGACGTGACAGAGCAGAAACAGCGGGAAGAGCAGCTCCGGACGCGGACGCGAGCGATCGAAGAAGCGCCAGTCGGAGTCAGTATCACCGACCCGACACGGGAGGACAACCCGATGGTGTACGTGAACGACGCGTTCGTGGAGTTGACCGGCTACTCCCGAGAGGAGGTGCTCGGACGGAACTGCCGGTTCCTCCAAGGCGAGGAGACGGACCCCGAGCGCGTCGCACAGATCAGGAGCGCAATCGAGCGTGAAGAGCCGATCTCGATCACGATCCGCAACTACCGGCGAGACGGGACGCCGTTCTGGAACCACCTCGAAATCGCGCCCGTCGAAGACGACGAAGGGAACATCGTCAACTGGATCGGCTTCCAACAGGACGTGACACACCGGCGCGAGCGAACCGAACAGCTGGAGGTGCTCGACCGCGTGCTCCGGCACAACCTCCGCAACGACCTGAACGTGATCCGTGGACACGCGGAGACGATCAGCGCGACTGCGACAGCAGAAGACGACACCGCAGACGGTGAGGCGATCACACACAGCGCACAGCAGATCGTCGAAGGTGCCGACAACCTGCTCGCGGAGACCGAGAAAGAACGTGCGATCACGGAGGTGCTCACCGAGGAGCCACGCCACCGGGATCAGGACCTCCGACAGATACTCGAACAGGTCACCTCGGAGACGACCGACAGACACCCCGAAGCGACCATCGAGTTCGACTGTCCGGAGACGGCGACCGCGACAGCGACGGTCCGGGTCGAGGACGCGCTCGAAGAGATCGTCACCAACGCTGTGGTCCACAACGACACGGACAGTCCGACGGTCGAGATCGACGGACGTGTGACAGACGAGTGCGTACGAATTCGCGTCGCCGACGACGGACCAGCGATTCCCGCGGCCGACCGAGAGATGTTACTGGGGACTGGGACCCGGACAACCACCCGCCACGGCAGCGGTCTCGGACTGTGGCTGATCCGACTCGTCGTCGCCCGCTCCGGCGGTCACGTCGACTACGAGCCGCGAGAGCCACGAGGAAACGTCGTGATCGTGGAACTGCCGCGCGCAGAGCCTCGGTCTGGCTCCGGGTCGGACGACGACGAGATCTCTTCGAGAACGACGAGCGAGTGAGCGGACGGAGCGGTCACAGCGGGCAGAAAGGTCACAGCGGGCAGAAAGATCAGAGCGGGCAGAAAGATCACAGCGGGCAGTAATCAGTCGGCAGCAGGAGCGAGATCGGCGAACGGGTAAGTGACACCGGTGCGCTCGGTCGACAGCTCCCAGAGTCGGCGGGCGTCGGCCTCGTCGTACGACGCCGGACTCGACTCCTGAACCTCGGGGTAGCCGCGCATCTGTCGGAACCCGTCCGGGCCGACGTACTCGCCGCCGTCGAGGTCGTCGGCAGTGGCGGCGTACACCATCGGCAACGCGCCTCTGTCGGCCGACTGCGCGAACAGCTTGTTGAGCAGTCGCATTCCGAGCTTCCCGAGCGGGAACCCGCTCTCTTCACCCGTTCGGAGCTGGAGATTCGTCGCAGCCCACCCGGGGTGACAGGCGACACTCACGACCGGGAGGTCGTGTTCGCCGAGCCGTCGGTCCAGCTCGTAGGCGAACAGGAGGTTGGCGAGTTTGCTCTGGCTGTACGCGCCCCACTTGCTGTACGACTCCTCGGAGTCGAGATCAGAGAAGTCGATCTCTCCCTGTTCGTGTGCGCCCGAGGACTGTGTGACGACGCGTGCCTCGCCGTCACCTGCGACGAGTCGCGGGAGCAGTCGCCCGGTGAGCGCGAAGTGACCGAAGTGGTTGACGCCCAACTGCATCTCGAAGCCGTCCGTCGTCTCGCGGCGCGGAATCGCCATCACACCCGCGTTGTTACAGAGCACGTCCACCGTGTCGTAGTCCGCTCTGAGCCCGCCCGCGAACGCGGCGACGGAGTCGAGATCTGCCAGATCGCACTCGCGGACGTCGAGATCGACGCCGGGCGTGGCTGCGCGAATCTCGTCGGCTGCCGTCTCGCCGCGGCGTGTGCTCCGGCACGCCATCACGACCGTCGCACCCGCCTCTGCGAACAGTTTCGTCCCCTCGAAGCCCAACCCGCTGTTGGCTCCCGTCACCACGACCACCTCGCCGTCGAGAGCCGGCACGTCGTCGGCCGTCCAACGCGTCATGAATTCCCCTTCGGTCGGAACTGGCAAGAACCCTCGTTCCCGTCTGCCGTGCGTCGGACGAAATCGATGCCGCTCCCGCGCGTCCGTCGAAGTCGACGCCACCACGGGGTGTCGGACGACGCAAATGCCAGCTCAGCGGCTGGGGAAAATCGATGTCACAGCCGTGAACCGAGGGACAGTGTGATCGAATCGGCACAGAGTTTCGGTCACGGCGTCTGGTCCGCACGAGCGGCGAGCTCCGAGAGGTCACTCGCGGCACGGAGTGCGTCGACCGTCGTGTACCGCGCGCCCCGAACACCGTTCTGATCGTCGACCACCGGGGTCGACAGCGGACGCAACTCGCCGAGGTGGAAGACCGTGACGCGCCGCTCCTCGGAGAACGGCTCGATCAGCGCCGCCCAGTCGTCTGCGTCCATCACGGGAGCAGGAGCGCTGTCGTCGCCTGTCTCGTCTACGGGTTCGTCTGAGTCGGATGCGCAGACAGCGTCACCGTCGTCCGGGGCAGGTGCGTCCGCTGCGCTCTCGTCTGTCTGTGCGCCGAACGGCCCGAGGTCGGTGTTTCCCGGCATCGACGGTAGTCGGGGAGCGAGCACCACGACTGTTCGGGTGAGGCGGAGAGCCAGCCCCACTCGTTCGGGGTGCGTGAGCGACACCGCCAACACCGAACCGAAGCGGTGAACTGGGTGCCGCCCGTGGTACTCTCGTGCAGGTATTCTGGCACAGACGCGATCTACGGATTCCAGACAACGTGGGTCTGAGCATCGCGGCACGTGACGGGACGGTCCTTCCGGTGTTCGTCGTCGACGGAGACGTGTTGGCTGGTGTGGGGAAACGACAGCGGAGCTTCTTCCTCGCGGGTGTGCGTGCGCTCCGCGAGCGGTACCGCTCGTTCGGCAGTGACTTGGTGGTCCGCAGCGGGGACCCGGCGGACGTGTTACCGGAGGTGGCGACCGGCGTCGACGCCGACCGTGTGGTGTGGAACGATCACTACCGGCCGGAGCGACGGAACCGTGCGACCGAAGTCCGTGACGCGCTCGCCGCCGAGGGTGTCGACACGGACAGCCGGACGGACCACGTCCTCGTCTCTCCGGACCGACTGGACTCCCGGTACCCCACACACGGGGCGTTCTACTCCGACTGGCAGGAGGTGCCAAAGTCCTCGCCGTTCGATCCCGACACGGACGCGTTCGCTCCCGTTGAGGACGACACCAGCGTGCCGGTTCCGGAGGTCGACATCGACCTCCCGGCGGCGGGGTACGAGGCCGCCCGCGAACGGTTCGACGGCTTCCTCGACACGGCGATCTACTCGTACGACGACACACGCGACGACATGGCCGCGGCGGTAGAACGCCCGACGCGCAGTGTTTCGCGGATGTCGCCGTACCTCGCGGCCGGAATGATCGGCGTCAGAGAGCTGTGGGCCGCCGCCTCGGAGGTGTACGACGCGGTCCACGGCCGCGAGCGGAAGAACGTCGACAAGTACCGCTACGAGCTGTCGTGGCGAGAACACAACTACCACCTCCTGTCCCACAACCCGAATCTCGCCAGCGTCAACTACCAGACGTTCCCCAACGAGATCCAGTGGCGCGAGGGCGAGGACGCCGCCGCGGACTTCGAGGCGTGGAAAGCCGGCGAGACGGGCTACCCGTTCGTCGACGCCGGGATGCGACAGCTGAACGAGGAGGGGTACGTCCACAACCGCCCGCGACAGATCGTCGCCTCCTTTCTCACGAAACACCTCCTGATCGACTGGCGGCTCGGCGCACGCTACTTCACGAAACAGCTGCTCGACCACGACCCTGCCTCGAACCACGGTAACTGGCAGTGGATCGCCTCGACTGGGACGGACTCCGTCGACGTGCGTATCTTCGATCCAGTGTCTCAGATGAGCAAGTACGACGACGGCGCTGACTACGTGACGACGTACGTACCCGAACTGGACGGCGTTCCGCCGGGGAAAATCGTCGACTGGCCGACGCTCTCACGACAGGAGCGGGAGTCGCTGGCTCCCGACTACGGCCACCCGATTGTCGACCGTAACCACGGCTGGGAGCGCGCCGAACGAGTGTTCGAGGAAGCGCTCGGGAAGCGATAGCAGTACTTCCGAGGTTTAACCTCACCAGGGTTTTGTTCGACGAGAGACAGAACTGCCGCCGCCTCCTCGATTTCGCCCGAGTGTGGAGGACTGCTGTCGACTCTCCGATTTTGCCCGGGTGTGGATACGACGCGGACGTGCGGCCGTACCGCCTCGTCGAAGACGGGCGTGTGGCCGTGCCGCGACCCGAAACGGGCCTGAAACTGTCTCGTCTTGTCGAAACCAAGTGAGACTGTCTCGTGGCTCGACACAGTACGGCACACTACCGCATATTGATACTAGATGTATATACAAGGACATACCAATATTCAGTATGGTATCAATTCGGCAGTCTTACAAACGGTCAATCCTGTCACGTAGGTATGTCAGACGAGGCGAACCCCTTCGAGAGCCTCCAAGAGCAGATCGACGACGCCGCGCAGTACTTAGACGTGGCGAGTGACGTGCTCGAACGGCTCAAACACCCGGAGCGGGTCCTGGAGACGAACCTCTCGGTCGAGCTCGACGACGGGGGCATCGAGGTGTTCGAGGCGTACCGGTCGCAGTTCAACGGCGACCGTGGCCCGTACAAGGGGGGGATTCGGTACCACCCGGGCGTGACGCGCGACGAGGTGAAGGCGCTGTCCGGCTGGATGGTGTACAAGTGTGCGATCGCGAACGTCCCGTACGGCGGCGGGAAGGGCGGCATCGCTGTCGACCCGCGTCAGTACAGCGACAGCGAGCTGGAACGACTCACGCGGTCGTTCGCAGCGGAACTGCGGCCGCTGATCGGCGTCGACCGGGACGTGCCGGCACCGGACGTGAACACCGGCCAGCGGGAGATGAACTGGATCAAAGACACCTACGAGACGCTGGAGAACACCACCGCGCCGGGTGTGATCACTGGGAAAGCGCCGGACAACGGCGGCAGTGCGGGCCGGGTGGAGGCGACTGGTCGCTCCGTGATGTTCGCCTCACGCGAGGTGTTCGACTACCTCGACCGAGACCTCGCGGACGCGACGGTCGCAGTGCAGGGGTACGGGAACGCCGGGTGGATCGCCGCGAAGCTGATCGAGCAACAGGGGGCGACAGTGGTCGCCGTCTCCGACTCCAGTGGCGCGATTCACGACCCCGACGGGCTGGACACGGTGGCTGTCAAGGAGTTCAAACGCGAGACTGGCTCCGTCTCTGGGTACGACGGCGCGACAGCGGAGTTCTCGAACCGCGAACTCCTGACGATGGACGTCGATCTGCTCGTGCCGGCCGCCCTAGAGAACGCCATCGACGGTGACATCGCGCCGGACGTGCGGGCAGACGTGATCGTCGAAGCCGCCAACGGCCCGCTGACGCCGGCAGCCGACGACGTGATCTCCGAGTCCGACACCTACGTCGTCCCGGATATCCTCGCCAACGCCGGCGGTGTCACTGTCTCGTACTTCGAGTGGGTCCAGAACCGCCAGCGGTTCTACTGGACGGAGGAACGCGTCAACGAGGAACTGGAACGCCACATCACGAACGGATTCGACGATCTGATCGACGCCTACGAGTCGACCGACGCGCCGAACCTCCGTACCGCGGCGTACGTCGTCGCCATCCAGCGTGTCGTCGACGCCTACGAGAACAGCGGCAACTGGCCCTGAGGAGCGGTCGAGGCTGGACGTCCCTCGCTCCGGTACGGAACGCTGTCGGCCACGATTCTGTTTCGTCGTTCGGCCGACGGGTCGGTTCGTCGTTCGACCGCTACGAGTCGTCACCCTCGTACTCGACACCGCCGAGGATCGTCGAGACGGCACCGCGCTCGCTCCCGGCAGACTCCGGAACGATGCTCACGCCGACGATCGTGTCACCGCGGTGGTCGAACGTCGTGACGTAGATTCGGGCCTTCGTCTCCCGGCCCTCACGAGAGGCTGTTCCGCGGAACACCTCCACAGTACGGTTGCTGCCCAGCGCAGGGGTCTGGAACTCGTCGATCTTCTGGTCGCGCTCGAGCTCGCCCGACTCGCTGCGGGCACGAGAGATCAGCGACGTGACGCCGACACGCTCGATCACGTTCACCTGCTGGCCGAGAATCCGCACCTGCGGCAACGAGAGAATCACCATCGTCCCCAACGGCGCACCTTGGTACGTCCGCTCCAGTTGGACCATGTGAGCGTTCATTTCCACAGTCTGTGACTGACCTTGGACCTCCAGCGTGCGCTCGAAGGTGACCGGCTCGTCGGTGACCTGCTCGAACGGGGTCTCCGCGACCGCCTGCTCGGAGACGTGAACCGGCGCGGCGGAAAAGGAGAGTGGTCCGCCGAGTACCCCGCCACCGCCGCCGAGACCGCCGACACAGCCGGCAGTCACGAGCAGCACTGCCACGGCAAGTGATCTCCCGAGTGACACTGTCGTCATCTGTCGTCGTCCGTGTGTACGCGTCGCATCGTTCTGTCTCCCTGACTACGGTTCTGTACCGACGCGTGGGATGTTAGGCTTGTCGGCGGCTGATACCAGATTTCCAGCACTGCCGGTGTCGACCAGCACGTCTGGAACCACTTCCGCCACCACTCCCGCGAGGTCATCCACCGATTCCGAGCAGCCCGAGGAGGTCGTAGCTCACGCCACTCCACTGGATCAGCTTGTAGCCGGCGTAGATCCCGACGATGCCGAGAACGCCCGGAAGCTCCGGCGGCGCGGGAATCGGTACTTCGAGCGCCGCGAAGGCGGCACCGGTGAGCAGTCCAGTCAGGAGCGCGAGCGTGGAGAGCGCAACGTCGACCATGCCGCGTGCATCTACTGCGAGCGAGTGGCTTGACTCCTCGGGTTCCGCGCACCGCTCAGACACGGCTACGAGAACGCGACGAGTCGACGCGACGGACAGTCTCGCCGTCGTCCTCGCTGGCGGCGTCTCACACGACCGACTCCGACGGTGTCGGCCAGACGGCGACGAAGTGACGGACGCGGACGGGAGGGCCGGTGGCGACGCGGCGACAGACGCGGACGGTGAGACCGACGGCGACGAAGTGACGGACGGAGACCGTGAGACCGACAGTGAGCGAGAGCGATCTCTCGGGCCGCTCGACACGGTCGTCCGACGTGCGGACGGGAGCCACGCGCTCGGGCTCCGTCACGAGAGCCGCGCTCCGTTCCTCTCCGGCTTCCCGCCCGAGTCGCGGTGATCGTCGGGCTCGACCACGGTGGTCGCCCGGTCGAGTCGCGGTAGTCGTCACGTCGGACGACACGGCAGCGCGACGGCCCGTCGGTGACACGGCCGACCGACTGCAGTCCCCGAATTCTTTTCACTACCCGGGAGTGATTTTTCTCTGTTTTAGAACCGTAAAAGACGAAAAGATCATTATACGTTGGCGACAACTGGTAGCCGTATGGACACCGGCACGGGGGGGAACGTCTCGGTACTCGTCGTGGACGACGAGCTGAGAGTCGCGGAGACGTACGCGGGTCACTTGCGGACGGACGACACGTTCGAGCCGACGGTCGCCGGTGGTGGTGAGGAGGCAGTCGAGCGAATGGACGAGACGGTCGACGTGGTGTTGTTAGACCGTCGGATGCCCGGCTTCTCCGGTGACGACGTGTTGCGGCACATTCGTGACGTCGGGTACGACTGCGCCGTCGGGATGGTGACTGCCGTCCGCCCGGACGAGGACGTAGTCGAGCTTCCGTTCGACATGTACCTCGTGAAGCCCGTTCGCCACGAGGAACTGCTACAGGCGACGCGAACGCTCGCGCGCATCCGCACCTACGAGGACTCCGTGCGCGAGGAGTTCACGCTCGCCCGGAAGTGCGCGCTGTTGAGCGAACACCTCCCGGAGTCGGAGCTCGCCGAGAGCGAGGCGTACGCCCGCCTCCGGGAGCGCTACGAGGAGGTGTCCGACGAGACGGACGAGGTGCTCGACGAGATGGACATCGGGGACATCCGCCGCACTCTCGGACGTATCTGAGTGTCCGACGAGGACGCCGACTCGTTCTGTCGTCTCATAGTGATTACTGCGAGTCTTTACCGTCGTGGCGACTCGTATCGGCGAGAAGAGCGTCTGAAACGTCGGGTTTCGACGCCCTCCGTGGAACTATTCGCAGTAATCACTATCACTCGACGAGTTCGATACTGTCGTCGCCGTTCGGGACCGCACAGAGGAACGCGCCCTCAGTGTCTCCCTCGTTGCGGTACCAGTGGACGACTCCCGCGGGGATCAACAGCGAGTCACCAGCCGAGACCGTGTGTTCCTCACCGTCGATTCCGACGGTGTACTCGCCGGCGAGCACGTACTGTTCGTGTTCGACCGCGTTCGTGTGTCGCGGCACCGCCGCGCCGGGTGCGAGTCGGAAGCGCCGGACGGCGAAGTTCGGTGCGCCGTCTGAGGCGTCCAGCAACACACCTTTCGACAGCCCGTCGGCGGCGTCGACCGACTCGTAGTCGATCTCGTCTGCGCGCTTGACGACTGGCTCCGGCTGGGCGCTCTCGGCGACGCTCGTGCCGGTCTCGGCGGCGCTCGTGCCGGTCTCGTCTGTGCTCGTTCTCGCCGTCGAGTCCGCGTCTCCGCTCGATTCTGCCATACTGACAGGTCTACTCCGTGTGAGTATCAACGACACGGCTGCGCGTGGGTGTGGTGCGGGGCGACCGGCCTGTTACCCGGCGGCGACGCGCGAGGTGACGAGAAACGCGACCGCAGCGGCGGCGACGCCCGCAGTCAGCAGGAGGTAGTTGGCGACAGTGTTGTCGGCACGGACGAGATCCAGCGTGTAGTGGCGGTCAGACAGCGGGACGAACGGCGTCACACCCATCGGAGTGATCGCATCGGCGGCGACGTGTGAGAGGACGGCGACAGCGCCGACGAGCGCTCCGAACCCTCCCGCGAGCCGCGCGTCCGGGCTCTCCAAGCCGACGAACGCGGCAGCGAGACCGCCGACGAGAGCCGCGACGGCAGCGGCGAACCAGACAGTGTGCGTGATCCCACGGTGAGAGATTCCCGGGATTCGGTGGTCGTAGTCCGGAACGGACGCCAGCGCGACCGTGACGACAGCACCCAGCGCCGCGGGGATCACCTGTCCGACCGCGAGCGCCGCCGCACCCAGCGGGGTGTACGCCAACAACGCCGCTCCGAGGTGTCCCTCTCTGTGCACACGGTCTACTGGCGCGGTCCGAGTCAAAAAGCTTCGTTCCGAGACCCGACGAGAGGCGGACTGACAGAGCCGTTTCGACAACAGTTTTAGGCAGGCGGTACAGGGACCGAACGAATGGGTACGTGTATCATCTGTGGGACGTCGACCGACGGACGCATCTGCGACTCCCACGAACAGGACGTAGTCTTCGAGTTCAAGGGAACAGACCCCTCGTTGCTCCGTGCCGGGCGTTTCTACCGCGGCACGGTCGACGGCTACGCCGACTTCGGCGTGTTCGTCGACCTCTCGCCGGACGTGACGGGACTGTTGCACCGCTCGGAGCTGGACAGACGACTCGAATCGCTGGACTGGGAGCCGGGTGACACCGTCTACGTGCAGGTGAAGAACGTTCGGGACAACGGCAACGTCGACCTCTCGTGGTCGATCCGACAGGCCGAACGTGAGTTCCGCGGCTCGCTCGTCCAGGACGGCGACCGCGACCGCGAACCGACTGCTGTCGACGACACCGCGGGCGACGGTGGCAGCGACGACACCGCGGGCGACGGTGGCAGCGACGACACCGCGGACGACGACGGTCCTGCCGACGCGGACGGCACGGCGTCGACCGGGAGCCAGTCCAGCGACTCC
Source organism: uncultured Halobacteria archaeon (assembly GCA_937142015.1). GTDB lineage: Archaea > Halobacteriota > Halobacteria > Halobacteriales > Haloferacaceae > JAHENP01. Next base: position 5,584 of record CAKZQY010000092.1, on the reverse strand, counting down.
GAGGGCGGCACCGAGAGCGACGAGGCGGAGACGACCGAGGCGGGCGCGCGAGACGGCGAGACGCCGACGAGCGGTCAGGTCGGGAGCCAGCCGTCACCCGCCGAAGACGACCGCGAAGCTGCGAGTGACTCCAGCTTCGAGTTCGGCGCACCGACGGACGACGACGGTGCGGCGGACCACGCCGCGGACGACGATGCGACAGGCGACGCAACGGACGACGATGCGACAGGCGACGCAACGGACGACGACACGTCAGGGGACGGCGAGCAGGCTGTAGACACGGACGACGGAGAGATTGTCGACACCAGCGGTACGGACGAGCCGGAGCCGACGGGTGACGTAGAGCGTGTCACAGTCGAGTCGCTGTCAGACCGTGTCGGCGAGACGGTTCGTCTGGAGGGTGAGATCACGGACGCGCGCCAGACCAGCGGGCCGACAGTGTTCGAACTCCGCGACGAGACGGGAGTCGTCGACTGTGCGGCGTTCGTCGAGGCGGGCGTTCGCGCCTACCCCGGCATCGACGTGGGCGAGACAGTCCGGCTGGACGGCGAGGTGCAGGTCCGGCGTGACGAGATCCAGATCGAGACGGAGGCGCTGGCCGCGCTGGAGGGCGACGACGCGGCAGCCGTTCGGGACAGACTCGCCGAGGCGATGCGTGCGAAGAGTCGCCCGGACGAGGTGCAGGCGCTCGCGGACCACCCGGCGCTCGACGACGTGAACGAGGAACTGCTCGACGCGGCGGAGGCGGTCCACCGCGCGATCCTGTCGGACCGTCCGATCGTCGTCCGCCACGCCGCGACCGCCGACGGCTACGTGGCGGGCGCGGCAGTCGAGCGCGCGACGCTCCTGCTGGTGCGCGCAGAGCACCCGGAGAGCGACGCGGAGTACCACTACTTCGACCGTCGCCCGCTCGACGGCTCCGTCTACGACATGGACGCGGCGACGAACGACACCACGCAGATGCTGTCGGACCGAGAGCGGCACGGTGAGAAGCTCCCGCTCCTGTTGCTGCTCGGCACCGGCTCGACGGAAGAGTCCGCAGACGGGCTCGGGCTGTTGGGCGTCTACGGCGCAGAGCGGGTCGTCGTCGACCCGCGTGCAGGCGACGACGAGGTCGCCGACTCCGTCGAGACGATGGTGAACCTCGACGCGACGCCGGACGCGCCGCCGCTCACGACGGGTGCGCTGGCGGCGACGCTGGCGGCGACGATCAACCCGGACGTGGAGTCGGAGCTGGCGCACCTGCCGGCGGTCTCCTACTGGTCGGAGACGCCGGAGGCGTTCGCGGAGCTGGCGGCAGACGCCGGCTTCGAGCCGTCGGAGACGGCACAGCTCCGCGAGTCGGTCGCGCTGGAGGCGTTCTACCAGCAGTACGAGGACAAGCGAGAGCTGGTCTCCGACCTGCTGTTCGGCGACGACACGGAGCTGGCGGCTCACGTCAGCCAGCAGTTCCGCGAGCGGCTGGAGGGAGAACTCGACACCGCAGCCGAGAACGTCGAGACCCGCGAGGTCGGCGACACCACCGCGCGCGTGCTCGACGCTGCGGCGTTCGCACACCGCTACGACTTCCCGCCGGTCGAACTGCTCGCGGACGAACTCCACCGCCGCCACGGCGGTCTGGTTGTCGTGCTCGGTGACGACGACCTGTACGTCCGGGCGGACGACGACGTGGACGTGCGTGCTGTCGCCCGTGCGGCTGCCGAGGCGGTTCCAGACGGCGGCGTGACCGCTGCCGGTGTCCGCGACGGTCGGATCGCCTACCTCAGCGGCCGCCGCGAAGCGGTGCGTGACGCGGTGCTGTCTGCGGCTACCGAGTGACAGATAGCGAGCGGACGCCCAGCCCTGAAGCGCTGTCTCTCACCCACAAGTCACACAGCGAGCGAAGGGAGGGTCGACAGCCGAGAGAGACGACACACGCGGGAATTCGACAGTGTTGTCGGGCCTGCAGGGAGACCCGGTCGGCGGCCGCACACCAGTTCGACCCTCGACGGCAGCCCGTCTCTGCTCCCGTCTGTGACTCTACTGTCGGTCACGAGCCATCGAACTCGGGATCGACAGAACCGGAACGAGACGCGTTGGAACCCCGAGTGAAGTGCAACAATCTATCAACACTTGTGGTCGACAGTATATCAACACTTGTGGCCGACAGTATCGTGTCGCCTCCTCACTCCTCGGTCGACTCTTCTTCCTCGTCGCGTTCGGGGTCGGCTTCGTCGTCGGCGCGGCGCTGCACGTCCACCCGGTAGTGCTCGAGGATGTCGCGTCCGAGCAGGAGCGGGTAGGCCATGTGCGAGCGGTCTTGAACGCTCGCGGTGACAGTGTGTTGCTCTCCGCCGACGCCGACGACGATGTCGACGACCGGACGGGCCTCGCCGTCGCGGACGCTGCCAGACTTCACGCGAGTCATGCTCTTGATCGGTCCAGCGCCGATCTCGGCCGCCAGCGACGTGTCGATGGACGACCGTGTCGCGCCCGTGTCGGACTTGGCGTACACCCGTACCGATCCTCGCGTGCCGGCGACTGCCACGTCCTCGATGTAGCCGACGACCGGACGCGCTCCACGTGGACGCTTGCTCCGGCGCGGCATACAGTCGGGTCTCGTGTCGTCGAGTGTCTCTGCGAGGCGTGTGACCTGCTCGTCGTCCACGCTCCCGCCGGCGTGCTCGATAGCGAGCCGCGCGACGTGTGGAGCCGGCGAGACGCCGCTCGCGCTGAACAGTCCTTTGAACCCCGCAGTCGGATTCACCTCCAGCACGTACCAGCCGTCGTACCCCTCGACGAGGTCGACACCGGCGTAGTCCAAGCCGACAGCGTCGGTCGCCGCGAGTGCGATGTCGGCGACAGTCGCGGAGAGTTCCGCTGTCGCGTCCACAACGTCGCCGCCCAGAGCCACGTTCGTTCGCCAGTCACCCTCCGGGGCGAAGCGTCGCATCGCGCCGACCACCTCGTCGCCGACGACGTACACCCGGAGGTCGCTGTGCCGCTCGCCGTCACGGTCGATCAGTCGCTGGAGGAACGCCTGTCGGTTGCCGACCGTCGGATTCACCGGCTCGTCGGCGTCGATCTTCCACGTCCCGCCGCCGTGGGTTCCGATTGCGGTCTTGTACACCGCCTCCGGGCCGTGGTGGCGACGCTCGTCGTTCAGCCGCTCGGGCGCGAGCGCGAGGAACGCGTCGGGTACCGGCAGCCCCGCCTCCGAGAGGGCGACCGCGGCCGCGAACTTGTGGAGCGCGGTCAGGACAGCCGTCGGCTCGTTCAGTGTCGGCCGCGCGCGAGACAGCGTTGCGGCGAGACCGAGCTCTTCGGCCGGCTCTGTCGCGTTCGACATCAACAGTCTGTTTGCGACCACGTCGACGTCCGGCTCGAGGAGCACCTCGCCGTCGTCGACTGAGACGGCCGTGTTCTCCCTGCGCAACCACTCCGGCTCGTGGCCCAAGTCCGCGACTGCGTTGCAGATCGCCTTCGACTCCTTGCTCGTGTGTGTCGAGAGCACGCCGACTGTCACGGTCTCGGTCATACTCTCCCCGCCTCGCCCACGACTGTTAACTGTCCCGCTCGCGGCTGGCTCTCCTCGTCCTCCTCGCGGCTGGCTCTCCTCGTCCTCCTCGCGGCTGGCTCTCCTCGTCCTCCTCGCGGCCGGAGAGACTGGTGTTTTTTGTCGAGACCGCACAACCGTCACCGTATGCAGACACACGTCGTCCCGGTCGGCTTCGACTACGACAGAGTCATCGCGCCGTTAGTGCGCGATCAGCTCGGCGTCGACAGGGTGATTCTGTTGGAGGGGGCAGTCGGGAGCGAGGCGAACGTTCAGTACTCGCGGAACCTCACCGGCAAGCTGGAGACGGACTTCCAGAACCTCCTCGGGGCGACGACAGAGCGCGTCACAGTCGAGGACGTGTACGACTACGACGCCGCCTTCGAGCAGGCGTACGACCTGATCAACGCGGAGTTGGACGACGGGGCGGAGGTGTGGGTGAACGTCTCCGCGATGCCGCGTCCGGTGTCGTTCGCCTTCGCCACCGCTGCCCACTCGATCACGCTCGAACGACAGGCGGACCGTGACCGGATTCACACCTACTACACCGCGCCGGAGAAGTACCTCGAAACTGAACTCGCCGAGGAGCTCCGCGACAGCAGTGACCTCCTCGCCGAACTGCGCGACTATCTCGACGACCGAGCGGCGGGTGTGGCTGCGGTGGACGACGGTGGCTCTCGTGACGACACTCGACACGACAGCCAGGGCGAGAACGCCCGTCACGCCAGCAACCACAGAGACATCGACGACCTCCGCGAGCGGTTGGACGCCCACCTCGAAGACGCCCGCGACCTGTTGGCGGAGTTCGACGAACGCGGCACCACCATCGGCGCGATGGAGATCGACGGCAGCCACATCGTAGAGTTGCCGGTCGCCTCCTTCTCGAACGTGAAGCCGTTCGAGGAGGTGATCCTGTTCGAACTCGGCGAACACGGGGAGTTCGAGTCTGTCTCGGAACTCGCTCAGGCGCTCGCGGACGAACTCGGCGAGGAGTACACCGACTCGTTCCGCTCGAAGGTGATCTACAACGTCGATCGACTCGGCCCCGGGGGGAAAGGCTACATCGAACAGGAGTCGCACGGGAAGTCCTACCGCACGCGCCTCTCCCGAATCGGCGAACTGTGGGTCCGTGCTCACACGAACGGTGAACGAGAGAGCTACGATCTGTGAGTGGTGTCTCTCGTCTATTCGACACCCGCCGTTTAGCCGTGGGAGAATGCCGACGAGCGAGAGACTGTGTCAGACCGGCAGAAGACAGTTGTAGCCGTCTACAGACACTGGGAGACGTGCAGATACAGCGACTGCCAGCCGAGGAGGCTGCCGTTCCGACTGGATCGGCTCGAAGACGACGGGTACCGTGCGTGGGTCGCTGTCGACACGTCACAGACGACAGGTGAGGAGACCTCCGCGGACGCGAGTCCGGCGACCGACGGTGCAACGACGGACGCCACTCTGGAAGCCAGCCTCGCAACGACAGACGCGACTCTCGCCGGCTTCGTCACGACCGAACTCGACGAGTCGCCGAGCGTGTTCGCTCGTCCGGACCGACTGGTGATCGGTGACATCTACGTCCGCCAGCCGTACCGTGGCAGTGGGCTAGCGGAGCGTCTGGTCGACCGTGCGAGAACTCGGGCACGCGAGTGTGGCTGCGGAGAGGTGACGCTCGAAGTCGACGTGGACAACGACCGGGCACGAGCGTTCTACCGGAAACTGGGCTTCGAGACGTACCGACTGGTGCAGTCGCTCCCCGTGGAGTGACGTGTACCACCGAGACGGAGTGTCTGGAAGCGACGACTCGTGTGTACTGTGCGGTTTGCCGAGGCTGTTGTGGTCGTGTGCTCAGGCAAGATATTATATTCCAGATTCTATGTTTTAGATTATAATAAATAGAACTATATTGCTTTGGAAGAGAAGTGGTAGTAGCATGACAGCACACGACGACGACTCACAGGTGTCGGGGGAGAAGCGTCCTTGACGAGCTGTACAGGCGGGGACAAGGAGACTGCCCCGGGGTCGTCCGAAAATCAGAGATTTTCGGGATCACGAGAA
>CAKZQY010000091.1 GCA_937142015.1 uncultured Halobacteria archaeon | reverse complement strand
CGAGGACATCCCGGTGTCGCCGAAGTACTTCGCCGGCTTCCGCTCGCTCGGCTCGCAGGTGTCGACTGACAAGTCCGCCGAGAAACCCGCGTGGCTCCAAGACATGGAGAACACGACCGAGCGCGCTGGGCGTGCCCAAGACAAAGAAGACCTGATGGAACGGCTGCGCGATCTCGGCTACATGTAGGCCGCGCGCGAGACGACAACACGCTGCCGCGGTCCGAGCGGGACGGTCGACACGACACACTCACTCCGCGGTCAGACGCGCACGGCGCACGACCGTCGACAGTTCTTGCACGCCGACACGAGAGAGTACGTGTGAACAGACGCGCGGCACTCACAGCGCTCGCCAGCCTCGGGAGCACGTCACTCGCCGGCTGTCTCGACGTAGTGAGCGGGGGAGACCAGTCGAGTGGGTCGGGTGAACCGAGCGCGGCAGCGAGTGGGTCGGGCGAGTCGGGAGCGTCGGAGGCGACAGCCGCGCCGACGGCCAGCCCCGAGAGCCGCGCGGGAGACGGCAGTACCGAGACAGCGGGGGTAGACACCAGCCTCGCCGCGCAGGGGGTGCCGAGCACGATCTGTTCGGCTCCGATCAGACCGTACCCCGGGATCGTCGCGCTGGTCGACCCGGCGTTCGCGTCGGACTGGAGCGACCACGAGATCCCGGACCGGTACGGCACGGCGTTCGGCTCGGCGGGCGGCATCGACCCTGAACACACCGTCGTCGGCTTGGAAGTCGACGGCGACGCACGCGCGTACCCGCTGGAAGTGCTCTCCGAACACGAGATCGTCAACGACAGGTTCGGCGAGCCAGTGATCGTCACCTACTGTCCGATCTGTCGCAGCGGACTCGTCGCCGAGCGCGTCGTCGACGGGGAGACGCGGACGTTCGCCGTCTCCGGCCAGCTGTGGCAGCCCGAGGGGCTGTACGTCTCCGCCGCCGAGGAGAGCAACACCACGTTCGGCGCGGCACGCTCCGGCGGCGAGACTGTCACCGTCCGGAAGAGCGGCAACCTCGTGATGTACGACCTCGCCACGCGGAGCTACTGGAGCCAGATTCTCGCCCGCGCCATCTGTGGCCCCGCAACTGGGACGACGCTGTCCATCCGCCCGTCGACCGTGGCGACGTGGGCCGACTGGCGGGACCGACACCCCGATACGAGCGTCCTGCTCCCGCCGCCACACTCCGGCACGCAGCCGAACGACGACTACGCGAGCGAGACACCGCCACCACCACCCAACGACAAGTGACACCACCACCACCACTCAGCGACGAGTGACACTACCACCACCCAGCGACGAGTGACACCGTCACCGAACGACGAGTGACACTACCACCACCCAGCGACGAGTAACACCACCCCCGCCGAACGACACTCCCACTGACACATCGAGCCCGCGAGAACGTGACGAGACCCTCACTCAGTGTCCGTTCGCGTCCGTGTCGGCGACGGCACGCATCCGTTCGACGCCGTCGATCTCTTCGATCACGTCGACAACCGGGTCCGGGACGTGTTCGCGCCACGGGCCACCCTCGATCATCCGCGTCCGGAGTTCGGTCCCCTCCAACACGTCGCGGTTGAACATCGGCGACTGGCGAACCTCCACGTCGGCCTCGTGGAACAGCCGAATCACCAGCGGATTGTTCGAGTAGGCGACGTCGAAACGGGGACACATCGACCGGACGTGACTCACCCACACGGAGTTGCGGTCCAGATCCTCGATTGGGACGACGTAGGTGGTCAGGTCGACCTCCGCGACAGCCTTGGTGACCATCATCACGCGCTCGCCCGCGGTGAACGGGTTCCGGGGAGAGTGAGAGTCGCCGGCAGAGCCGATCCCGAGGACCAACTCGTCCACCTCGTCGGCGATCTCGGCGACCATGTGGTGGTGGCCGTCGTGGTACGGCTGGAAGCGGCCGATGTAGAACCCCCGCATGCTACCGCCTCGTTGCCGACCAGGATTTATAAGCCCGGCGGGATCGCTCGCTCGCGCAGAACAGCAGCGAGAGACGTTCTCAGTGCAGAATTCGGTCGGGGTGTGGGGACGGGACTCGGGAGAAAGTATATCAGTTCACAGCCCTTCCACTACTGTACGGAACGTTCTATGAGCAACGACAACGACGACGGCCGGGAGGACCCGCACATCGTCGACGACCCCACGGGCAACGGGGTGGGTGACCCGTCGGTCGGGACCTCGAACACGCCCTCCGAGGAGGACGCGGACATCGAGGATCTCGGCAGCGACGTGGAGATCGACGCCGAAATCGACGAGGAGTCGGAGGACGACCTCCTCGGTGGTCTCCAGATCGAGTCGACGGACGACATCGAGGTCCCCGAGCGGCTGGTCGATCAGGTCATCGGGCAGGAACACGCCCGTGACGTGGTCATGAAGGCGGCCAAACAGCGCCGCCACGTGATGATGATCGGCTCGCCCGGGACGGGGAAGTCGATGTTGGCGAAGGCGATGTCGGAACTTCTCCCTCCAGAGGAGCTCCAAGACGTGTTGGTGTACCACAACCCCGACGACGGCAACAACCCAAAGGTGCGGACAGTGCCGTCGGGCAAGGGCGAGCAGATTGTCGAGGCCCACAAGGAGGAGGCCCGCAAGCGGAACCAGATGCGGTCGTTCCTGATGTGGATCATCATCGCGGTCGTGCTGGGGTACGCGCTGATCGCGGTCGGGAACATTCTCCTCGGGATTCTCGCTGCGGGGATCATCTACCTCGCCTTCCGTTACGGCTCTCGTGGCAGCGACTCGATGATCCCGAACCTGCTGGTGAACACGGCCGACGAGACGGCCGCTCCGTTCGAGGACGCGACGGGTGCTCACGCCGGTGCGCTGCTGGGTGACGTTCGTCACGACCCGTTCCAGTCGGGCGGGATGGAGACGCCGAGCCACGACCGTGTTGAGGCCGGCGCGATCCACAAGGCGAACAAGGGTGTGTTGTTCGTCGACGAGATCAACACCCTCGACATCCGGTCACAGCAGAAGCTGATGACCGCGATTCAGGAGGGGGAGTTCCAGATCACGGGCCAGTCGGAGCGCTCCTCGGGCGCGATGGTCCAGACGGAGCCGGTGCCGACGGACTTCATCATGGTCGCGGCCGGGAACCTCGACGCGATGGAGAACATGCACCCGGCGCTCCGCTCGCGGATCAAGGGGTACGGCTACGAGGTGTACATGGACGACACCATCGAGGACACCCCGGAGATGCGCCGGAAGTACTCCCGGTTCGTCGCACAGGAGGCGGACAAGGACGGCCGGCTGCCGCAGTTCGACCGCGGCGCAATCGAGGAGATCATCCTCGAAGCCCGTCGTCGTGCGGGTCGGAAGGGCCACCTCACGCTGGAGCTGCGGAACCTCGGCGGGCTCGTCCGCGTGGCGGGCGACATCGCTCGCTCGGAGGGCGCAGACGCAGTCGAGCGTGACCACGTGCTCGAAGCGAAGGGTCGGTCCCGCTCCATCGAGCAGCAGCTGGCGGACGACTACATCGAGCGCCGCAAGGACTACGAGCTCCAGGTCTCCGAGGGGTACGAGGTCGGTCGTGTGAACGGGCTCGCAGTGATGGGCGAAGACTCCGGGATCATGCTCCCCGTGATGGCGGAGGTCACGCCCTCGCACGGACCCGGAGAGGTGATCGCAACCGGACAGCTCCAGGAGATGGCAGAGGAGGCAGTCCAGAACGTCTCGGCGATCATCAAGAAGTTCTCCGACGAGGACCTCTCGGAGAAGGACGTTCACATCCAGTTCGTCCAGACGGGCCAGCAGGGTGTCGACGGCGACTCCGCGTCGATCACGGTGGCAGCGGCGGTCATCTCCGCGCTGGAGGACGTGGGCGTCGATCAGAACCTCGCCATGACCGGGTCGCTGTCAGTTCGGGGCGACGTGCTCCCGGTCGGCGGCGTGACCCACAAGATCGAGGCCGCAGCCAAGTCCGGCTGTGACACGGTGATCATCCCGCAGGCCAACGAGCAGGACGTGATGATCGAGGAGGAGTACGAGGAGATGGTCGACATCGTCCCCGTCTCCCACATCTCCGAGGTGCTCGACGTGGCCTTGGAGGGCGAGGCCGAGAAGGACTCGCTGGTCGACCGACTGAAGAACATCACCGGCTCCGCGGCGACGTCTCCGGGCCGTCCAGTCCGAGTCCGCAGTAACTCGCAGGCAACCCGCTCCGAAGCGAGGTCGTTCGTGACACGGTGGACCGCGTTCGCAGGGTTCGTCACTGTTCTGGTAGCACTCCTGCTGGCGCTGACACGGAGTTCTGCCGCACTGCTCGACGACGGCCAGCCGAGTGACGACCACGACAGCCAGCCGAGTGACGATCACGACGGTCCACTGAGCGACGACAGAGGCGACGGCAGAAGTCGTCTCTCTGGACTCGACACGACACGCCTCCGAGAGGCGGCCGGGCGACTGCGCGAGGCAGTCTCGTTCGGTGACGACGAGGACCCGGAGGCCGTGCTCGAAGGCCCCGGTGGAACCTCGTTGACCACACTCGACGAGTCGGACTACCCGTCGCCGCCCCCCGACCGCGCGTCGGGGGCGACACGAGACGAGGAATGGGACGACGAGGGAGACGAGGAAGGAGACGACGAGGGAGACGACGAGAGGCCGGACGACGGGCTCCCGGCGGCAGACGAGTCGAGCACGGGACCGTCCGAGTCGAGTCGAGCGGGCGACAGATCGGCGTCCCCCGGAGACGACACTGACCCGACCACCGATGGCCGCCCAGATCCCTCCGAGAAGCTCCCATTTTCGGGGGCCGCTGGATCGGGCGAGGTGGCACGCGGACCGGACCCTTCTCACCAGCACGACTCAGGTGCCGACGGGCGTCGGCGACGAAACCAGACACGGGACGGGAGTCACGAGCAGTCGGCTCCGGACGAGTCACCGGACGAGCCTCCAGCCGGTGATCACAACCCGAACACGAGCGAGGAGTACTCGGAGATGTCCGACCTCGACGGGGTAGCATCGGGAGAAGTCGACGAGGGGCTACCGAGTGACCCACGCAATAGCCTACCGAGTGACCCACGCAATAGCCTACCGAGTGACCCACGCGAGGGCCTACCGGGTGACCCACGCGAGGGCCTACCGAGTGACCCACGCGATGGCATCGACCGGACTGGTGTCCGCGACCGCTGGCAGACGGACCAGACGGACTCACACGACCGCTGGCGGGGCGACGACACGACCCCGGAGGACCGCTGGCAGGAGACGGACGTGGACCTCGACGACGAACAGTTGCCTCCCAGTGGTGTACCGCAGGACGCACGCGATCCAGACGTGTCGACACCGGGGCCAGTGACCGCAGACGCGGCGTTCGACGCAGCGGCCGGTCAGGGGTTCGATCCACCGATTCCAGCCGAGCGGGCGGGGGTTCGTGTCGGTGACCGTCGCATCTCCACGCGGCTGTTGTTGCTCAACGTCGTCGCCTCACAGCTGTTGTTCGCGGGTCTGCTCGTCGGCGTGACGTGGTGGGCAGACGTCCCGCTCTCGACACTCGGGCTGGTGCCGGTTGTGACGCCTGTCGACCTCGCGGTCGGGATCGTCGTCGGCGTAGGACTGTGGGCCGCCAGCGAGGCCGGCGGTCGGGTCGGGGAGCGATTCGGCGTCGATCCGGCAGAGACGCTGCGTGGCGCGCTCGCGCCGACGACACAGCGAGAGTGGTGGCTGTTGTTGGGCGGGGTGTTGCCCGTCGTCGCGCTGTTCGAGGAGTTCCTGTTCCGTGCGGTGTTGATCGGCGCGTTCGCGGCCGGCTTCGACGTTCCCGTCGCCGTGTTCGTGGTCGCCTCCTCCGCCGCGTTCGGACTGGCACACAGCGCGCAGGGTGTCGGCGGCATGGTCGTCACTGGCGTGTTGGGGACGGTGTTGGCAGTCACGTTCGTCCTGACCGACAGCTTCCTCGCCGTCGCCGTCGCGCACTACCTCGTGAACGGACTGGAGTTCGTCGTCCACGAGGGACCGGTCTCCCGACTCCCGGGTGGCGACGCCGGAGGGTAGTCTTCTCAGCGGTTCGCCGTGACGTAGACGAGCGGTGCGACGACGACGAGCGCGATCCCGAGGAACAGGTAGTGGATCGGAACCAGACTCTGAGGCGTGAGCATGAAGATGACACCGAACGTGACGAGGACGATGGACAGCACCTTTCGGGACTTCAGCGGCATCGCGCCGGCGACCGACAGGATGAACCCGAGCAGGAGCGCCTGCCCGACGTTGTAGTCGAGCAGAAAACTGTCGATGACCTGTAACGGGAGCATTCGTACCAGAGTGTACACGACCCGCCTCGTATCAACGTTCCGTTCTCGCCGCCCGAGAACGCTCCGACGGACGACCGGTGGACGTGCTCGGGGGGCCCGCTGACAGCTCGACGGTGATCACGGCAGGTCCCACGCTCGACCGGAAGCCGGCCGTCCGGTGTCACCGTCCCCTGCGTTCAGTGTTCACTCGCCGGCAGCGAACCGGTCGAGTTCCTCGACGACGGCCGCGGGCGAGTGGCGAGTCGTCTCTCCGTCGCGGGTTTCGAGATCGACGAGTCCGGTCTCGCGGTAGCGGTTGCCGACCACGACCGTCGCGGGCGTGCCGAGGAGTGCGCTCTCGGCGAACCGCTCGCCGACGGAGCGGTCGCCGTCGTACAGCAGCGCGTCGTCGCCGACGGCGTCGTGAATCGCTGCCGCCACGGTGGCCACGTCGGGCTCGTCGTCGACAGCACTCCACTCGTCGTCGACAGCACTCCCCTCTCCGACAGGGATCACGGCAACGCGGTAGGGAGCGACGGACCCCCAGTCAGTGACGGGGAAGCGGAGCCCGTCTGCAGTCGCGTGCTGGCGGACGAGCGTCTGGAGCAGTCGCCCGACACCCAGCCCGTAGCTGCCCATCTGGACGGTCGTCTCGCCGCCGGTCGCGTCGTCGACTGTCAACCCCGCCGCGTCGGTGTAGCGCGTCCCCAACTGGAAGACGTGACCGACCTCGATTCCGTCGGAGACGGCGAGGCTGCCGCCACACTCGGGACAGGTGCCACTGCTCGTCGTCTCGGCGTTGTCCGTCGCTGTCCCGCCACTGCTCGTCGTCTCGCTGTCCGCCGCCGTCGTGCGCAACTCCGCGAACGCGTCGTGTTCGTCAGTGACGCCGAACCGACAGTCAGCGGCGGTACAGTATCGGAGTCGGTCACTCCCCTCCGAGACGGGTGCGACGAACTCCTCGGAGGTCGACCCACCCATCACGCCGGTGTCGGCCTCGACCACCGCGAACGAGAGACCGATGTCTTCGAGGATCGACGCGAACGTCTCGCGGACGGCGCGGTACGTCGCGTGCAGACTCCGGCGGTCCGTGTGGAGGCTGTACGCGTCGGCCATGCCGAACTCCTTCGCGCGGACGAGACCGTCGCGGGCGTGGTCGTCCCGGAACTTCGCGTCGACCTGGTAGACGACGAGGGGGAGGTCGTCGTACGAACGGACGCGGCCGTCGACGAGGTGAACCACCGCCTCCTCGTGGCTGGGTGCCAGACAGAGGTCCTGCTCGTCACGGTTCTGCAGGGTGAACATCTCGCCCTCGAAGGCGTCCCAGCGACCGCTCTCCGCCCACCGCTCGCGGTACTGGAGACTGGGCAGTCTGACACGCTGTGCGCCGACGCCGCGCAGTCCGGCCTCGATCCGGCCGACGATCTTCCGACGGACCCGCTCGCCGACTGTGGTGAGACCCCACAGTCCACTGCCGAAGCCACGGATCAACCCTGCGCGCCGCAGCAGATCTGTCGTCTCTGTCCCGTCGCCCTGCGACTCGCGGGTGGTGGGACACCAGAGGTCACTACGACGCACGCGTGATCACCTCCGCTGACGCGGGTGACGCGCCGCTAGCGAGTGTCACCAGCTGGCGCGTCACGCGGGGTGCCGTCTCACAGGATACAGCGTCGACAGCCGTCTCACGGGTCACAGACTGGACGACCGTCTCACGACAGGCGGAACAGTACGCTCGGAACTCGTCCACGGGCCCTGATCGACCCGGGGGTGCGTGTGTGACGCATCAACTGAGACGATTCCCTGTGAGGACAAGAGTGTTGTCGAAACCTGTCATCGTGTGACACGCCCACAGTGATATACCTACGGCTGCGTCCGGAACGAGATCGGCTACATTTCCGGCGACAGTGAACCGCTCGGCTACCACGAACACGCTGACCACCACCAACGAAGCACGGTCACGTTCAAATACTGACGGCTGCGAACCCTTCCACAGCACAACCGCGTCCGACTCCCGAAAGGGTCGAACCTCGAACAGTCCTCCTTCGATTTCGCTCTCTGTGAGTACGAGACTCCGCTCGATGTCTGCCTCTCCACCGTGGAGACCGTTCAACAAGTCGAGCAGTCTCGACCGGGAGTGGTAGTGATTACTGCGAACGGTTCCACGGAGGGCGTCGAAAACCGACGGCTCAGACGCTCTGCTCACCGACACGAGTCGCCACGGCGGTAAAGACTCGCAGTAATCACTATGAGTGGGAGCTCCACTTCGTCTGCAAGGTCCCGGTCGAAGTCGCCGATTCGCCCGGTGAAAAGACAGTCGGCGTCGACCTCGGCATCACCAACGTCGCTGCCCTCGCCTACGGAGACAGCCACGCCGAAGTGTTTTGCAACGCGATCAACGATTCGCCCGTCGTTCGATCACCGCGCCGGGGTCGTCGTAGCCGTCTTGGTGACGCACACACTTGCTGAACCGGCCGTCGGCGTCGACGACGTGTTCGTCGGGTTGCTCGGCGTTACAGACGGACCCGAACTCCTCGCGCAGCAGTTCGGCCGCGCCCTCGTCGTCGCCAGTCCGGGCGCGGTCGACCGCCTCGTCGATCACCGACCCGACTTCACTCGGGAGGTCGAGACCGCCGAACAGGTCCGTGCGCGTCTCCGCCACGTCCTCGCGGACCGACCGACCGAGCATCGCTTTCAGTCGGTCGAGTACGCTCTCGTCTGCGTTCGCACGCGCACGGAACACAGTGTGGAGCGACTCGATGCTGCTCCAGGCCGCCTCCGAGAGCTCGTCGTACTCGTCTGGTCGGACCTTCGCCGGGCAGCGTGTCACGAACCGACAGCCCTGTGGCGGGTCCCGCGGTGAGGGCGGTGTCCCGCGCAGCGTGATCCGGTCTCGGTCCGGGCCGAAGCTCCCCGGAATCGCCGACAGCAGCGACACGGTGTACGGGTGTGCCGGATCGGTGTACACCGCCTCCGTCTCCCCCAACTCGACGACGTTGCCGAGGTACATCACCGCGACGCGGTCGCAGATGTGCCGCACCACACTCAGGTCGTGTGCGATGAACAGGTACGTCAGTCCGAGGTCGTCTTGGAGCCTGTCGAGCAGGTTGATGATCCGCGCCTGCACCGACACGTCGAGCGCGGACACCGGCTCGTCGAGCACGATGAACTCCGGCTCTAACGCCAGCGCGCGAGCGATGCCGATTCGCTGACGCTGCCCGCCGGAGAACTGGTGTGGGTACCGGTAGTAGTGTTCCTCGCGCAGCCCGACCTTGTCGATCAACTCGAACACGCGAGCGCGTCGGTCTTCCGCCGTCTGCCAGTCGTGGGCGTCCAACGGCTCGCGGATGATCTCGCCGACCGTCATCCGGTCGTTGAGACTGGAGTCCGGGTCCTGAAACACCATCTGCGCGTCCCGCTGCCACTCGCGGCGTTCAGCGCCGGAGATCTCCGTCACGTCCCGGCCGTCGGCGATCACCGACCCGTCCGTCGCCTCTTCGAGGCCGAGAATCGTCCGGCCGAGCGTCGTCTTCCCACAGCCGGACTCGCCGACGACACCCAGCGTCTCTCCCTTCCGGAGATCGAAGGAGACGCCGTCGACCGCCTGCACCGGGTCGCCGAACAGGCCGTCGTCGTCGTAGTACTTCTTCAGATTCTGTACGTCCAACAGCGTCTCGCCGGTCGACGCCGTCGACTGTGACGTGGCCGCCGTTTCGGCCGTGCTCGCCCCGGTCGACTCCGTCTCGTCTGGTGTCGTTCGTCCAGTGCTCACTGTGAGTCACCTCCGTTCGCCTCGAATGTCGCCGCCCCCGGCGACTGTTCGAACCTGTCCTCGTGGAGGAGACAGGCCGCAGTGTGCTCCATCCCGCGGGTTCCCTCTGCGCCTGACATCCCGTCCGTCGTCTCCACGCCCGCCGTTCCAACACTCGACACGTCGACGTGCTCCGGGTGGATGCGCTCACACGCATCGAACGCCGCCGGACACCGCGGCGCGAACCGACACTCGTCCGGCTCCGACGTCGGCGTGGGCACCTCCCCGCCGATAGTCGGGAGTTCGTCGCCCTCCGCCGTCCGTCCGGGGATCGACGCGAGCAGCCCGCGGGTGTACGGGTGTTGTGGCTCGTCGAACAGCCGGTCTGCGGGTGCTGTCTCGACGATCTCGCCCGCGTACATCACGTTCACGCGGTCCGCGATCTCCTCGATCACACCCATGTCGTGGGTGATGAACAGGATGCCCAGGTCCTCCTCCCGCTGGAGGTCGTCGAGCAGCTCCAGAATCTGTGCCTGAATCGTCACGTCCAGCGCCGTCGTCGGCTCGTCACACACCAGCAGGTTCGGGTCACACGCCAGCGCGATGGCGATCACCGCACGCTGTCGCATCCCGCCGGAGTACTGGTGTGGGTACTCCTCGAGCCGCCGGGGTGCGTCCGGAATCCCGACAGCCTCCAACAGCGAGATCGCCTCCTCGCGGGCCTCCTGTCCCCGAAGCCCTTGGTGGATACGCAGCGCCTCGCGGATCTGGTTGCCGACCGTGTAGACGGGGTTCATCGAGTTGATCGGGTCCTGGAAGACGATCGAGAGGTCACCGCGGTGCTGTTCCCACGACCCGTCCGTGAGTTCGTGGCCGTCGAACCTGATCGACCCGCCCTCGACACGCCCGGGGTCGTCGATCAGCCCGAGAATCGACCGCGCCGTGACGGACTTCCCGGAGCCGGACTCCCCGACCAGTCCGACCGTCTCGCCGGCCTCGATGTCGAGTGACACGCCGTCGACCGCGCGGATCGTCTCCTTGTCCGTGTAGAACGTGGTCTGTAGCTCGTCGACGACCAACAGCGGCTCGTCCTCGGAGTCGGCGCTTCCGCCCGCCGTCGGTTGGGATGTCGGTCCGCTGTCGTCCGACACCGGTCTGCTGTCGGCCATCAGGCACCACCCCCACGGCCGCCGGCCTCACCCTCGCCGCCGGCGCTGTCGGACTCGGGATCGATCGCGTCACGAATCCCGTCACCGAGGGCGTTGAACCCCGTGACGACGAGCGTGATCAGAATCCCCGGGATCAGCGAGATGTGCCACGAGGAGGTGGCGACGTAGTCCTGCCCGGCGTTGACCGCTCGGCCCCACTCGGGGGTCGGCGGGTTCACACCCAGCCCGAGGAACGAGAGCCCGGCGATGGCGATGATCGCGCCGCCGAGCGTCATCGAGCCGTACACGAGCAGGTAGCCAGTGATGTACGGGAGCATGTGTTTCCGCATGATCGCGGTCGGCGACTGGCCGAACGCCTTCGCCGCGTCGACCCACTCCTGTTCGGACACCTGCAGCGCTGGCCCACGGAACGACCGCCACATCGCCGGCCAGCCGGTGCCGGCGAAGATCAACGCGAGCACGAACGCGCCGGAGTAGATCTTCCCGATCCACGTCCCGGAGAGGATCACCGTCAGCATGATCAGCAACAACAGCTGCGGCATCCCCATCACGGCGTCGGAGATCAACACGACACTCAGGTCGACCGCACCCTTGTAGTAGGCCGACACCAACGCGAGAATCAGCGCGACGCTCGCCGAGAGGCCGACGGAGAGGAGCCCGATGATCAGCGAGATCCGAGCGCCGTGCGCGATGAACGTGAACAGATCCTTGCCGCTCGGGAGCGTGCCGAACGGGTGGAACCGCCCGTACTTGTCGTAGCTCCACGGTCCGACGTTCTCCTGGGGCGTTCCCTGCGACTGTGCGCCGAGGTTCGCCTGTCCGACCGTGATCTCCTCCGTCCCGCTCCCGGTCCAGTAGGTCATCGTGTGGCCGTACGGGTCCGCGAGGTTCGCAGCGACCGTCGTCGGACTCACCGCGGGAGCGAACACGACCAGCACGAAGAACATGAACACGACAGCGAGCCCGAACAGCCCCCAGCCGTGTGAGCGGAGCCGGTCGACCACGTCGTCACGCGGCGTCCAGTCGGCGACCCGGTAGTGGGTGCGGTACCAGTCGTAGCCGACCCACGTCCACGCCAACAGCGCGAACGAGTAGGCGTAGATCAGCCCGACGCGGAACTGCCACGCCGTGCCGGGGGCCAACCCCATGAACGTCCCGACGTACTCCTGCCCGTTGTAGTAGCCGCGGTTCGGGATCGTCTCCCGAGACAACAGCGTCGGCACGTTGCCGGCCGCCTCCTGTAAGTTCACGACTGCCTGCACGCGGCCGACCTGCGGGACCGCCCGCAGGAAGTCGCCGAGCACGTTCAACAGGAACTCGACTGCCGCCCCCGCCTCCAGCAGGAGGAGGAACGCGGAGACGCCGACCCAGATCAGCGCCGGCCGCGGGTTGCGACTCACCCGCTCGCCCAACGCGTCCGCCTCACTCTCGGCGTAGGTCCGTGTGGGCGTCGCCATTCAGCGACACCTCCTCTCGGCGTAGGTCCGTGTGGGCGTCGCCATTCAGCGACACCTCCTCTCGGACGGACAGTTCGCGTGTGCTCTCACCGTCACGGTGCCCCCTCGGTCAGTGTGTCTGTGTGTGGTGGTCATGGCTCAGTTCGCGTCGTAGCCGACCCGCGGGTCGATCAGCGTGTAGAGGATGTCCTGGACGATGTTGATCACGAGCAACAGCACGATGAAGACGAACATCAGCGAGCCGACCAGCGGGAGGTCGCCTTGGATCGCGGCGTCGAAGAACAGCTTCCCCATCCCGTTGATGCCGAACACGGACTCGACGAGCACGCTCCCGCCGATCAGCAGGAACGCCTCCGTCGTCACGATGGGCACCAGCGGGATCAGAGCGTTACGGAACACGTGCTTCCAGACGATTGCACGGTTCGACACCCCCTTCGCGCGCGCGAAGTCGACGTACTGCTCGTTCTTCGTCTCCAACACCGCGGTGCGACCGATCCGCATCTCGTTGCCCATCGACGCCGATCCCAACACCAGCGCCGCGGGGAGGATCTTCTTGATCGCCGCCAGTGTCTCACCCGGCTGTGTGAACAACGCCAGTGGATCCCCGGCCATGTACGACAGTCCCGGGTTGCCGGTCACCCCCGACGGGAGGTCGACGAGGAGCGTGTCCCAGTCGAAGCCGAGCAGCGACTCCGAGCCGACTAACAGCGACAACAGGATCACCGCCAGCCAGAAGTTCGGCATGGCGCGCCAGACGATCCCGGAGATCGACGCGATGTAGTCTGCAACCGTGTTCGACCGGACTCCCGCGTAGAAGCCCAGCGGAATCCCGACGAACACGGCGATCAACACGGACCAGAAGCCGAGCCACACCGTCCGCGGGAGGAAGTCGACCACTAACGCCCCGACGTTCGAGCCCGGGTAGATCAGCCACGTCTGGCCGAGATCCAGCACAAACAGACTCGACGTCCAGTCGACGTAGTGTTCCAACGGTGGCCGATTCAGCCCCAACTGTTCGCGCGCTGCCTCGACTTTCGCCTCTGTCAGTCGCTCCTGACTGCTCAACAGGTTCGTCGCTGGATCGACCGGCCCCTGGTAGATCACGTACCAGGTCATGCTGGTCCCCAGCCACAACACTGGGAACGCCATCAGAACGCGTTTGAGTACGTACTTCAGTCGTTTCATGTGACGGGTGAGTTCGGGTGTGTCTTCGTTCTCGTTGTAAAAATCCTGACGGACTGGACCGCCGCTGGACGCGTCGCGTGCCCTCCGTGTCGCCGCGTGTCCGTCGTGGGTGTCACGTGGAGATCTGTCGGTCGGTGCGAGTGTGTCTCCGAGCTGTCTGTCCGCTCGGTCCCGAGCTGTCTGTCCGCTCGGTCGGCTCCGTGGATTACTCGGAGTCGTTCAGCGTCAGCGAGTCGAACGTCTGGTTCTCCATCGTGCCGACCATACGGACGTCGACGCGGTCCTGCCAGAGCCGCTGGGTCAGCGTGTGGACGAGCGGGAGCTCCTGCACGACGGCCCAGTTCGTCTCTTCGACGAAGTAGTACACCTCGTTGCGCTTCAACTGCGCCTCCGTCGTCGGGCCGCGGTTGTTCTGGTAGGTGTCCCACTGGCGGTCGGATTCGGGCATCAGCGGGTCGAAGTCGGCCTGCGTCGACTCGACGCTCCCGTTGACCGTGTAACCGGCGTCTTGGATCGCGGTCTCGAACTCGTCGGGCGTGACGTTCTCGATTGCAAGCCGGAGCTGTGGCGGCGAGTCGCTCTCGGCGTTGAGCGTGACCTTGATGTGGTCTTGCGGGAACTCCTTGCCGATGGCGTCGTAGACGTTCTGGCGGATCGTCTCTACGTCGTCGCCGCCCACGTCCACGTCGCTCGCGAGGACTTGGTAGGTCCACCGCGTGAACATCGAGCCGGGGTTGTCGTACGGCGGGATGAACCGGAGGAAGTTGTCCGACTCCGGCCACTCCATCCCGTCACCCAGCGAGAACATGTCCATCGCGCCGTCGAGCGCCTGCCCGATGATCGTCCCGAAGTCCGCCTTCACGATGTTGATGTCGATGTAGGCGTTCTGCGCCTTGTCGCGCAGCGTCTTCGAGATGGAGTCCCACGCGGAGTCGCCGGAGAAGACCGTGAACTCGATCTCCAGCCGGTTGTCCGGGCCGTAGCCGGCCTCCTCCATCACCTGCTGGGCCGCCTCGAAGTCGGCGGTGCCGACACCGTACGGGTAGCCGTCGGAGAACTCCTCCATCTGGTTGCGGAACCCGTCCTGGTAGTGTTTGTCGTAGTTCTCCCCGGGGTTCTCCCCCTCGCGGGCCATGAACGCGCCCGGCGGAGTGAGGTGGTACGCCGACGGGTTGAGTCCCTTGAACACGTCGTTGGCGATCCGCTCCTGGTTGATCAGGTAGGCGATGGCCTGCCGGGCAGGCTTGGGCGTGCGTGCGCAGTTGAACACGATGTAGTCCGTGCTCAGCTGCGTCGCCTCGCCGTAGTTGACCGTGTTGCCGTTGTCGAGTTCGTACGTCCCGACCTTGTAGGTGCCGCGGTCGCGGTCGATGCTGCGGCGGGTGGGATCGAACTGTGCGGTCGGAATCGACTCCACGATGTCGAGGTTGTTGTTCTTGAACCGGCTGAACCGAGTGGACTCGTTGCCGATCACCGTGTACACGATGGCGTCGATCAGCGGCTCGTCGGGGAAGAAGTAATCGTCGTACGCGGAGAGTCGAATCTGGTCGCCCTTGCTCCAGGAGTCCACCTCGAACGGGCCGACACCGGCGAAGAACGGACCGTCACCCTCCGTGGAGAAGTACTCGTTGTAGCTGTACTCTCCTTCGTACATCAGGCCGTCGAGACCGTGCTGCTCGAAGTCTTTCGGGTAGTCGACGGCACCTTCCGGGATCGGCGCGAACGTCCCGCTGGCGAGCTGGGAGAGCGTCCCCGTGAACTTCGTCGCCATCGTGAACTCGAAGGTGTAGTCGTCGACCGCCTCGACCGCGAGCGTGCCGGGAACGTACGCCGCCAGCCCGTCGAGATCGTCCTGCTTCTCGTGTTCGATTGTGAACGTGTCGCCGACGATGTCGTCTGCGTTCCGCGTCTCCTCTGCGCCGGCGAGACGCTCGAAGGAGTAGACGAAGTCCTGTGCGGTGAGCTCCGTCCCGTCGTGGAACGTGACGCCCTCACGCAGCTGGAACGTGTACGTGCGACCGTCCTCCGAGACGGAGTAGTCCGTCGCCAGCTCCCCGACTGGCGGGAGGTCTCCGTTCTCGAACTCCATCAGCGCCGCGTTGTACTGGTTGTAGCCGGCACCGGACCCCTTCGCGTTCACCGGGTCCAGCGTCTGGACCGGCCCCTCCGATGCGAGCTGGAGCGTGCCGCCCGTCTCCTCTTTCTCTTCCGTCGGCGTCGCCGTGTCCGTCGGCTCCGGAGTCGGCGTCTCCTCCGGCTCCTCCGTCGGCTCCTCCGTCGGCGTGTTCTCTGCTGCTGGCTCGTTGCTGCCGCCACACCCCGCGAGTGCAGCAGCCGCGCCCGTACCGGCCGCTGCCAAGAAACTGCGTCGAGTTGTGTCCTCGGGCATCACGTAGTACCCAACAGAGACAGTAAAAATAGCTTGCCATACGAGAGTACGTTCGAGTATGTATGTATATATAGGCCTCTGTCTGTCGATTCGCGCTCAGTCGATTTATTTTCCCCCGTGAGGATGCACGGAGTTGACTCGGGGTGTGCTGCAGAACCGTGACACAGTACAGCTCCCTCCGGAACCCACTGCGGAACCGTGACACAGTTCGGTACGGTGGCCACGGGTGTCGGTGCAACCGCAAGGTTTCAACACCTCGGTCGTCAAGACCAGCCGATGACCGACGAGGAACGGACACTCACGGAGGCGGTCGAAGACTGGATGGTCGGGCAGATGCCGATCATCCAGATGCACGGCGGGACCAGCGTCGTCCGAGAGGCCGACCCCGAGGCGGGACGCGTCGTGGTCGAACTCGGCGGCACCTGCTCCGGCTGTGGCATCTCCGATCTGACGGCCCAGAACATCAAACGCGACCTGATCACCGACTTCGACGAGATCGACGACGTGGTCGTCAAAGTCCCCTCGACCGGCGAAGTCGGCGAGTCGACCGTCGAGGGCGGCCGTGGCGGCGATCTCCAGTACTCGACCGAGGGCGCAGATCACTTCTGAGAGGGCGCGGATCAGCTCAGAGAGCGCGGATCACTTCTGAACTCGACTGTCTCCCTGCGAGTTCGTGAACGGCTGGGCTTCCGCCCGCTCCGTGTCATACGTTCACTAAAATACTCCACTTAGCAACTTACTTACTCCTACTAATGTACCGTCCTTACGCATGCTTCGACGAAACTTCCTGAAGGGGACGGCAGGGGCGCTCGGCGTCGGGGCCCTCGCGGGACAGGCAGCGGCAGTCACCGGAGAGAAGCAGATTCCGGCAGTAGAGTTCTACTCCACGTCGAGTCTGCTCGACAGCAGCTACGACGCGCTGACGGACGACAGCGTCGTCGCCTGTTGGGCGGCGAAGACAGCGACGAACGAGGACGCGGACGACAACGGAGACGCGTACATCTACCCGGACGAGTTGGCGATCCCGGTCGCGGCGACAGACTGGAACGTCACGGGGTTCGGGTCGATTCTCGTCGCAGACGGCGACGTGACCTTCGAGTACGGCAACGAGGAGTTCCT
Source organism: uncultured Halobacteria archaeon (assembly GCA_937142015.1). GTDB lineage: Archaea > Halobacteriota > Halobacteria > Halobacteriales > Haloferacaceae > JAHENP01. The sequence continues at coordinate 1,787 of CAKZQY010000091.1, read as the reverse complement.
CCTCAACGTCTGGGACAGCGACCTCGGCGGCTCCGGCACGGTGCTCTGGGACGAGAGCCACGGCCAGTACTGGACGCTCTCGAAGTGCAGTTCCTTCGAGTCGTACGCGGAGGACAACGGCTACGACGTGCGGTCGACGAGTGACCTGTTGGCGGACCTCTGGGACGCGGACGCGGTCGTGATCACCTCGCCGGGCGACTTCACGGAGACGGAACTGCAGGAGCTGTACGACTTCGTGGCGAACGGCGGCGCGGTGTACCTGCACGATCAGGCAGACTACTCGAACTACGACGAGACGGAGAACCTCAACGACGTCGCGGGCTACCTCGGGCTCGACTTCCGGTTCAACGACGACGAGGTGCTCGATTCCGAGAACAACGACGGCAACGACTACGAGCCGGTCACCGACGAGTTCAACGACTGGACGTTCGACTACTTCGACGACCGGCGTGGTCTCGGCTTGGACTACGGGAAGACGTACGAGGTGACCGTGACGGACGTGACGGACGGCGACACGGTCGACGTGGAGTTCCCGGACGGCTCGACGGAGAACATCCGCATCCTCGGACTGGACACCCCGGAGACGAGTCGGAACAGCCGCTACGAGCGCGTCCAAGAGTGGGAGGGGATCAGCGACGAGAACTATCTCACCAGCGTCGGCGGGGACGCCAAGAAGTGGGCGAAGAGCCAACTGGCAAACGAGACGGTCGACCTGTTCTTCGATCCGAACGAGCCGGTGCGGGACCCGTTCGGACGCGTGCTGGGGTATCTCCGGTACGACAAGACGGGCGACGGATCGCGGGACACGCTGTACAACCGCGAAGTGATCCGGCAGGGGTACGCGCGGGTGTACGACTCCTCGCTGTCGAAACACGACGACTTCCTGCAGACGGAGTTGGACGCGCGCGCGAACGACAGGAACGTCTGGAGCGCGTCGGACCCGGCCGCCTCCTCGGAGATCCGCGACCGCGCGGTCGACGACCAGTTCTTCCCGAACGCCTCCAGCGTGCGGACGACGACCGGCGCAGTCGCAGACAGCAGGGTGCCGGTGTACGCGGAGTCGACGGCGACCCAGCGACTGGACGGTGGTGTCAGCTACGGTGACGTGCCGCTCGTCGCCGTCGACGAGAGTGTGAACACGGCGATGGTCGGCGGACTCACGATTTCGGAAGACTACGAGAAGAGCGAGGGCTTCGGCGTCGACACCAGCGACTACGAGAACTTCGTCTTCCTGACGAACCTGATCGACTACCTCGGCGACGGCACCGGCGAGGTGTTGATCGACGGCGGTCACGGGCAGTTCGGCCACGACTACTCGCTGTCCGCGGAGGACGCCGCCTACTACCTCCGCTACCTCGAAGGACAGGGCGGTATCCAGTTCCGCGGTGTCAACGACGTCACCGACAGTTCGCTGTCGGGCGCGCGAGCGCTGATCGTCACGCCGCCGACGTGCGCGTACGCACAGAGTGAACTCGACGCCGTCTCGACGTTCGTCTCGAACGGCGGCAGCCTCGTGCTGCTCGGCAGCGCGAAGACGGAAGACGTGTTCGACGAGCCTCGCCGGCTGCTCGACGACGTCGCCGCCGGCGTCGGCTCCGACCTCCGGCTCAACGAGGATCAGGTGGTCGACAGCAGCAACAACGTGAACGGCGACGAAGAGATTCCGGCGACGACGCGGTTCGACAGCTCCTTCCCGCTGTTCGATCCGTACAGCTGATACGGTCGTGCGTAGATCGTTCCCACCGACGACTGACAGCGGGCACCGCAGCGACGTGATACCGCCCGAT
>CAKZQY010000090.1 GCA_937142015.1 uncultured Halobacteria archaeon | reverse complement strand
CGGTACCGTCCGGTACTCGGCACCCACGCGAAAATCTCTACGCACGACCCTATCAGGGCGCGAACAACAACGACGGCCGCCTGACGCTCCGGTCGGTCCGCAGAGGCTCTCAACAGAAGGCTGTCGAGACGTTACTCGGAATTTCCGACGAGTACGAGCGTCTGAACCGGTGACGATTCGAGGTGGAACACCGGCCGGTTCGTCACGAACTCGACTCCGGATTTCGTGTCGAGGGTTTCACCGCTATCGAGCTCACTGATCCCGACAGAGAGACGGTCGACTGTGAGAATCTGCGAGATGAGATCGAGACTGCTGTCCTGAACGCGAATCGGTACCAGTTCGGTGTTCGAGACGGGGGACGGAAGCTCCGCGTGTTCGATTCGGAACACGACGAGATGTTCGACGTGGCACTCGAACCGCCAGATATCGTTCTGTATGCCCGGGAGAGTACGACTGCGCTGTCTCTCCGGAGCTTCGTTCGAACAGTGTACGACGACTTCGATTCGACGTATACTCTACAAAAAATTGACAAATTCGATTGGGAAGGCGTAGGCATGGACGAACTGACCGACGGAGAACGGCAACAGCGCGAGCGAAACGCCTACAACCTCTTCTTCTCCGCGGTCCTCCCACAGCCACCAGAAGTTTTTTCTGGTATGTTATACCTTGTCAAGGTGGGAGATGACACAGCAACGGACGTTGGTCTGTCCGATGTGCGGGACCAACATGGCGCAGCGGCAGACGCACGGTGTCGTGATCGACTTCTGCACCAACTGTGGTGGCGTGTGGCTCGACCCGGGAGAGCTGCAGGCGATCACCGGCGTTCAGGGCCACGGCCAGCCGCAGGGACACCAGCAGCCGCAGACCCACCAACAGCCGGGTGGCCAGCCACAGGGCCACCAGCCGAGTGGTCAGTCGCACGCACACGGACAGCCGCAGACACAGCAGGGGCAACACAGTCACAGCGGCCAGCAACATCCACAGGGACAGCACGCGGACACGAACCACGGCAAGCACCACGACAAAAAGAAGAAGAAAAAGAAGAAAAAGAAATCGGACGACGAGGACGAAGACAGTGGGATCGGTGCAGGGACGGCGGCCGCCGGTGGCGCAGCGGCTGGCGCAGTCGGTGCAGCGGCGGCGACGAACCCAGAGGAGACGAAGGAACTCGCGGGAGAGGCGGGTGAACACGTTCAAGACGCTGCCGAGTCGGTCGAGGCGGGAGAGATGGCCGATCAGGCGGCCGACGTCGCAGGCGACGTAGGAGGTGAGGCGGCAGAAGCCGGCTCCGAAGTCGTCGACATGATCGGCGAGGCGCTGGACGGGCTCTGATACCGTCGTCGACTACTCCAACACGAGCAGCACGTCACCCATGTCGACACTGTCGCCCTCGGCGACGGGAACCTCCGTCACCGTGCCGCCCATGTCGGCAGTCACGTCGTTCTCCATCTTCATCGCCTCCAGTACACACACCACGTCGCCGGGGGCGACTTCGTCTCCCTCCGACACGTCGACGGAGAGAATCGTCCCCTGCATCTCGGCTTCGACGGTCTCGCCCTCGCCGACTGTCACGCCGTCGTCGCTGCTCCCCTCCTCGGTCGCCACGTCGGGGCGCTGACGACCCCCGCCCCCGCCGTCGTCCGACGTGTCGGGCGTCGGAATCGCGGGCGCACCGCGCTCCTCCAAGGCGACATCGAACCGCTTGCCGTTCACCTCGACGGTGAACTCCCGTTCCGTCACCTGCTCGTCTGTCACCTGCTCGTCCGTCTCTCCGTCACTCGGCCCGCCGAGGTCGGCGTCACCGGTGCCGAACTCCCGCTGTGCGTCTTCCAGTCGGTCGTGGTCCAGCCGCTCGTCGAGGTACTTCGTGGTGTGGGTTCCGCCGACGAACGCGTCGTCGTCGGTCACCATCAGCCGGTGGAACGGGACGATCGTGACGACACCCTCGATGTCGTACTCTGCCAGCGCGCGGGCCGACCGCGCGAGACACTCCTCGCGGTCGGTGCCGTAGACGATCAGTTTGGCGATCATCGAGTCGTACTCCGTCACCAGCTCGTCGCCCTGCCGGAGTGCGTCGTCGACCCGGACGCCGATCCCTCCGGGCGGATCGTACGTCTCCAAGCTCCCCTCGTTGGCCGGCTGGAACTCCTCGGCGGCGTTCTCGGCGTTGATCCGGAACTCGATTGCGTGGCCCTCCAACTCCACGTCCGACTGGGCGAAGCTGATCTCCTGCCCGTCGGCGACTTTCAGCTGTTCTTTCACGATGTCGATGTCCGTCAGCTCCTCCGTGACGGTGTGTTCGACCTGAATGCGCGTGTTGACTTCGAGGAAGTAGAAGTTCGTCTCCGGGCCGAGCAGTTCTCCCGGCTCGCGGTCCGGGTCCTCTTCGACGAGGAACTCCACCGTGCCGGCGTTGGTGTACCCCGCCTCTCGGACGCCGTCGCGGGCAGCCTCGCCGATCTGTTCGCGGAGCTCCGTCGAGAGTGCGGGTGAGGGTCCCTCCTCGATCACCTTCTGGTGGCGGCGCTGGAGTGAACAGTCGCGCTCCCCGAGGTGACGGACGTTGCCGTGTTCGTCGGCGACGATCTGTACCTCGATGTGACGCGGGTTCTCCAGGTACCGTTCGAGATAGACGGAGTCGTTCGAGAAGTACGCCTCTCCCTCGCGTTTCGCCGACTCTAGCTGGTCGGCCGCTTCCGCCGGGTCGCGGACGACCTTCATCCCGCGACCGCCGCCGCCGCCCTCGGCTTTGATAGCGACCGGGTAGCCGTACTCCTCGCCGAACTCGCGGACGGTCTCGACCTCCGAGACCGGCTCCGTCGTTCCCGGGACGATGGGGACGCCCGCCTCGGACATGATCGAACGCGCCTTCGTCTTCTCACCGAGCGCGCGCATCGGCTCCGGGTCCGGGCCGACCCACGTGATCCCCTCCGCGTCGCGGACACGCTCCGCGAAGTCTGCGTTCTCTGCGAGGAAGCCGTAGCCGGGGTGGATCGCGTCCGCTCCGGCCCGACGCGCGACGTCGACGATCTCCGCGCCGTCGAGGTAGGAGTCGGCGGCCCGCGCCGGCCCGACGTTGTACGCCTCGTCCGCGTACCTGACGTGACCGCCGTGTCTGTCTGCCTCCGAGTAGACGGCCACTGTCTCGATCCCGAGATCCTCGCAGGCGCGCATCACGCGAACGGCGATCTCTCCACGGTTGGCGACGAGCACCTTGTCGAACATCCTTGCCCCCCCGTTGGCGCAAAACCTACCTCAATCCGTCGGTCTGGGACGAGGAACGACACACGATTCTCTCGCTCGGCGACATCTCCGCTGGGATCGGTACTGTCTCCGACGAACACCTCGGCAAACACTGAAAACTGGATGGAGGATCGAAGAACGTCAACTGGAGACGTGGGAGCGCGAAGGTCGGTGGCTATCTCGGCCGGAATGCTGATTCACCGCCCGGCTGGGCTCCCGCTCGCTACGTGTCACTCCGCAGCGACAGCGCGACCGCAGCGCCGGAGACGACAGCGACCGCGAGAATGTGTCCGCCGACAGCGAGGAGCAGCACCGGTCGGTCGAGCAGGAACGGGAGCAGGACGACCTGCGTCGCCGCGAAGCCGACGTTCAACACGTCGAGTCGTCGGAACGTCGCCGCCGCGGCGGCCGAGCGCGCGACACGGAGTTCGCGGTACAGCGAGACAACCGCGGCCCACCACGAGGTGCCGATCCGGTAACAGAGATCCCACAACACCAGCATCGTGAGGTACACCGCGACGACCGGCGGCTCCGTCCCGAACAGCGCGGTCACGAGCGGTTCGTCGGCGGTCGCAGCCGACACCGGCAACAGCGCGAGCAGCGGCGACGCCTCGCCGACGAACTGCGGCTCGTAGACGAACAGGTGTGTCAACAGCGCGATGAACGCGAGCACCGCCAGCACCACCTCGATACTCGACCCGTACAGCAGGCGGTAGTACCGCGGGGGAGCCTCCGCTTCCCGGCTGCCCGACGCGAACTGGAGCATCAGGTAGCTCCCGACCGCGGCGACGACGATCGCCGCTGCACCCGGCAGAACCGCCTCCCAGAGGTCGTACGCCGCCGCGACGACGACCATCGCGGCGGTGAACACGCCCAGTTGGAGCGCGATTGCCGGCCCCCCGGCGAGGTTCGCTCCCGGCAGCGCGCTCACGATACTCTCGTACACCCACGCGTCGCCGAACGACGGCTCCGCTACCGGGTCCGCGACCGTCGGTGTCGACTCCTCGCGGTCGCCGGGACCGCCGACTCTCGGTGGCGACTCCTCGCGGTCACCGGAACCGCCGACTCTCGGCGTCGGCTCCTCGCGGTCGCCGGAATCCCCGACTGTCGGTGAACCGTCCGACAGGCTGCCGTCGAACGTCTCGGTACCCGTGCTCGTCGTGTCGCTCTCACCGCCCTGCCGCCGGTTGGCGTGCCGTGAGCGCTCGGGGTCTGTCACCCGGTCTGCCGTCGAGTCACTGGCGGGATCGTCGCCGCGTTGTGAACTGTCCCTGCCGTGCCCCGAGCGGTCGTCGTCGCGCCGCGGACTGTCACCGTTGTGCCGCGGGCCGTCACCGCTCACGCCTCGGCCCCCCGCTCGTCCGTCTCTGTCCTGCGGTCGTCGACGTCGGCCGCTCCGCGTTCTTCGCCTGTCGTCTCGCGGTCCGTGTTCGTGGTCTCGCGGTCCGTGTTCGTCGTCACAGCGTCGTCTCCGCTCGTGGCCGTGTCGAACGAGCGGTCGTCGTCGTGTGCGGCCAGCGCGCGGCGAATCGCGTCGTCGACTGGCGTGAGCGTCGGGGCGACGTGGTCTCGAATCGAGTCGTCGGTGACGACGACGGGGTTTCGGAGTCCGTCGATCAGCGGCTCGACGATCTCGCTGGACACGTCCGTGACGAGACTCACCCACCGCGCCGAGAGGCGCGGCGTGAGCACCGGCACCGGGATCACGAGGAGGTGTCCCCCAGTGATCTCCCGCGTGCGACGGAGCAGCGAGCCGTACGTGAGCACCTCCGGTCCGCCAATCTCGTACGTCTCACCGGCGGTCGCCGGCTCGTCCAGTACGCCGACGAGGTACGCGACGGCGTCGTCGACGTGGATCGGCTGACACCGCGTGTTCACCCACCGCGGTGTCACCATCACCGGCAGTCGCGCTGCGAGCTGTCTGACCATCCGCCACGACACGCCGCCCTCCCCGATCAGAATTCCCGCTCTGAGTGTCGTCACTGCCGGCTCGCCCTCTGCCAGCAGGTACTCGACCTCCCGGCGCGACTGGAGGTGTTCCGACAGATCGTCCGCCTCGTCGCCCAGCCCGCCGAGGTAGACGACCCGCTCGACGCCAGCCTCGCTCGCGGCGTCGGTGAACTGTCGCGCCGCACGGCGGTCGCGCTCTGCGAAGTCGTCGCCGGCACCCATCGAGTGAACGAGGTAGTAAGCCGCGTCCTGTCCAGCGAGTGCGTGCTCGAACGAGCCCTGCTCCAACAAGTCCCCCTCCGCGACCGCGACACCCGCCGGCGGATCGTAGCTCCCGGCGTCGCGTACGAGTGCCGTCACGTCGTGACCCGCGTCACGGAGCGCCGGCACGAGGCGACTCCCGACGAATCCCGTCGCTCCTGTGACGAGTACGTCCATACCCGTCTCACGTGCGCCACGTGCATAACGGTTGGCTGCCGGCGCTCGGGGACCCGGTAGCCGGTGTTGTGGAGGGTCAGTGGCCGGTGTTGTGGAGGGTCAGTGGCCGGTGTTGTGGGAGCCAGTGTCCGGTGTTGTGGGGGGGATGCTCGTGGCCACCGTCCGTCAGGCTCGCGCGAGCTCGATCACACGCCCCGCACAGCGAGTCGCTGGACGATTCGCTTTTCACCACCGCCGGTCGAACGAGACGGCATGGACTACCACGAGGCGACGAACTTTCTCGCAGGTCTCAGACGGTTTCGACCGGACCCCGGGACGGAAGCCGTCGAGCAGCTGCTCGAACACCTCGGTGACCCCCGAGAGGACGTGACGTTCGTCCAGGTTGCCGGGTCGAACGGGAAGGGGAGTGTCGCGCGCATGACTGCCGCGGTGTTGCGCGAGACGGACCGTCGGGTCGGACTGTACACCTCGCCACACTTCGAGGATCTCCGCGAGCGTGTCCGTGTCGACGGCCGGAAGATTCCGGAGTCGTCCGTGACCGCGTTCGTCGAGCGCGCCCGGCCGTGGCTGCTCGACCGCGCTGCCGCCGGGAACCCGCTCACCCGCTTCGAGGTGCTGACGGCGATGGCGCTGTGGCGGTTCGGCGAGGCGGATGTCGACGTTGCCGTGCTGGAGGTCGGCATCGGCGGCCGGTTCGACGCGACCAGTGTCGTCGATCCGACGGCCTCCGCGGTCACCAACGCCGCGCTCGAACACACCTCCGTGCTCGGCGACAGCGTTCCGGAGATCGCTCGCTCGCTCGCCCCCGTCGCACCCGCCGACCGACCGCTCGTCACCGCCGCGACTGGGGAGGCACTCGACACGCTCCGCGCGGAAACGGGTGCGCTCGTGACTGTCGGCCGACGACCGGAGACGGGAGGTGACCACGGTCACGGTGACAGTGGCAGGGACCGCAGTCACTCGGCGTCTTCGGGATCGAACCCGACTGTGACAGCCACGTACGAGGGAACGGTGAGCCACCACGAGTCGTCCGTCACGGTCGCGGGCGACGGCTGGGAGATCGACGCCCGACTCCCCGTGATCGGGCCGTACCAAGCCGAGAACGCCGGGGTTGCGACGGTACTCGTCCGACAGTTGGGCGTGACGGACACGAGAACGATCCAGCGCGGGCTACGGAACGCCCACTGGCCCGGTCGGTTCGAGGTCGTCGAGACGGAACCGACGGTGGTGCTAGACGGCGCACACAACCCGGCTGCGTGTGCTGCGCTGGCCGACACCGTCGCCGACGTGGCACACGACGACCTCCACGTCGTGTTCGGCGCGATGGACGACAAAGACCACCGCGAGATGGTCGCACAGCTCCCGCCGGCGACGACGGTTCGAACCTGTCAGCCAGACGACAGCCGCGCGGAGAACGCCGCCGCGTTGGCACGCGTCTTCGAGTCGGCGACCGACGCCGAGGTGACTGTCGGCGACTCCGTCGTCGGTGCGCTCGCGGCGACACACGACCGGGCAGCGGACGACGACATGATTCTGTTGACCGGCTCACTCCACTGTGTCGCCGAAGCGCGTCCGGAGTGGACGCGGACCGTCACGCGCAAGCAGGTGGCCGACGCCGCGGACGCCCGCGAACTCCTCTCGAACGCGCACGTCGCGGCCGACGAGATCGAGCGGACGGCCGCCGACGTCGCCCACCGCGTGGTCGAGACGACACTCGCCGGGGAACGCGCACAGGTTCTCCGCGAGGCGATGCTGTCCGCCGGCGGCGCGTGTGCCGTCAGCGACTTCGAGCGACGCGACCGGATCGCACGCGTCGTGTTGGCCGGCACGCTCGGGGAGTTCGAGACACTGCTCGCGGACCTCCGCGACCGGGGCCGCGAGTTCGTCCCCGTCGCCGACGACATCGCCGCGACGCTCCCGCTTGCGGATGATGAGTCGCCCGAGGCAACGTACCCGTGGGAGGACGGCACCGCCGTGATGGGTGTGTTGAACGTCACGCCGGACTCCTTCCACGACGGCGGGGAGTACTACGACGTAGCCGACGCGGTGGCGGGGGCGAACACGCTCGTCGACGCCGGTGTCGACATCGTCGACGTGGGCGGAGAGAGCACACGCCCCGGCGCGGACCCGGTGCCAGTCGAGGAGGAGATCGAGCGCATCGTGCCGGTGATCGAGGCCATCGCAGACGCCAACCCGGACGCGCTGTTGTCGGTCGACACTCGGAAGCCGGCCGTCGCGGAGGCCGCACTCGACGCGGGAGCAGACGTGTTGAACGACGTGACTGGGCTGTCGGACCCCGCGATGCGCTTTCTCGCCGCGGAGCGTGACGTGCCCGTGATGGTGATGCACAGCATCGACGCGCCGGTCGTGCCCGACAGAGAGGTGACGTACGACGACGTGGTGCGGGACGTCGTCGCCGAACTGCGCGAGCGCGTGCTGTTGGCAGAGGAGGCGGGCGTCGACCGCGAGAAGATCGTCGTCGACCCCGGACTCGGCTTCGGGAAGACCGCAGCCGAGAGCTTCGAGCTGTTGGGCCGTCTCGACGAGCTCCACGCACTCGGCTGTCCCGTCCTCGTCGGCCACTCCCACAAGTCGATGTTCGAGTTCGTCGACGGCGAGACTGGCGACGCGCTCCCGGAGACGATAGCGGGCACGGCGGTCGCCGCCGCCAACGGCGCGGACGTTGTGCGCGTCCACGACGCCCGCGAGAACGTCCAAGCTGTCAGGGTGGCTGCCGCCGCAGCAGACCCTGACGGCTTCGCGGCGTCGTTCCACGAGGGAGACGAGACTGACGACGACCGAGAGAGTAAATGACAGACACAGACGACGACCGAGAGAGTGAATGACCGACACAGACGACGACCGAGAGAGTCGATGACCGACGTAGACGACGACCGAGAGAGTGAATGACCGACGTAGACGACGACCGGTGTGAGGTGGGTGAGGGACACGTGACAGACGCGGACGACCATCTCGGACCGTACGAGGCAGTGACGGCACACCCAGAGGGGGAGACGACAGTCGCACGGTACGCACAGACCGCAGCAGACAGCGAGTTCGCGGGCGTCGTCGTTCGGACGTGGGAGGCGTCAGTCGACGCCGCGGCAGTCCGCGAGCAGACGGGCGTCGACGTGGTGAGTGCAGTCGAGGTCGACGCAGACGACCCCGCCTCCGCGAGCGGCGCGGTCGGGAACGCCCGCCCGAAGTGCGACGTGGTGATCGTCCGCGGCGGCACGTCGACGCTCAACCGCTTCGCCGTCGAACAGGACCGCGTGGACGTGGTAGCGGCTCCGCTCCAGGGAGACGGCGACGTGGATCACGTGTTCGCCAAGACGGCGCGTGAACACCGAACGTACGTCGAGGTGAATCTGGGGCCCGTGTTGCGGGCGGCAGGCGGCGAGCGGGTACAGCACCTCCAGTCGCTCCGGAAGCTCCGGGAACTGCTCGACTACTACGACACGCCACACGTCGTCTCCGCGCGGCCGTCGAGTCACCTCGAAGTCCGTGCGCCGCGGGAACTCGTCGCCGTCGGCGAGACGGTCGGCTTCGAGCCCGAGACGGTGCGTGCGGGACTCCGGGCGTGGGGCGAGATCGCACGGGAGAACAGGCGACGGCGCTCCGATTCGTTCATTGCCCCCGGGGTCCAGAGAGTCACCCGTGAAGAAGACACTGGCTGAACACGCGGATCGGTTCTCCGAGGCGGCAGCGGCGTACGACGACGACCACAGCGAGGAGTACGAGGCGTGTGCGAGCCTCGTGATCGACCGTGCCGCGCCCAACCGGACGGACACGGTGTTGGACCTCGGAACGGGCACCGGAGCTATCGCGCTCCAGTTGGCGGCGGACGCCGAGCGAGTCGTCGGCCGGGACATCAGCGAGGGGATGATGGAGCAGGCCCGCGAGAAGGCCGCAGACGCCGGACTCGACAACGTCAGCTTCGAGTACGGCGAGTTCCGCGACCCCGAGTACGACGGGCCGGCACACGTCGTGACCAGCAACTTCGCGCTCCACCACCTGAGTGACGCGGAGAAACACGAGGCAATCGAGACCATCGCGGCACTCGACGGCGGCGGCACCCCCTCGCGGTCTGACGACGTCGGACCGCGCCGTGTCGTGTTGGGCGACGTGATGTTCTTCGACGAGCCGGACCCCGAGGAGCCGTTCTTCGACCCAGAAGTCGACGATCCGGCGACCGTCGGCACGCTCGTCGACAGCTTCACCAGCGTCGGCTACGCGGTGACACAGCTCGACCGCGTCCACGATCAGGTGGGCGTGATCACCGCCGAACGCGTCGTCTCCGGTGGCCGGGAGACGTGACACACCTCCCGAAACACGCTCGGCCGCGGTGGCGCTACCTCGCAGTCGAGATCGAGACGTGGCCGGACGCAGACCTGCGGCGCGACAGCGTCCAGCGTGCGCTGTGGTACGCCGCACAGAACCTGCTGGGCGACCCCGGGAGCGCGGACGCGGATCTCTCGGTCGTCAGATTCCGGTTCGGCGACGGCGTCGGCGAGGCAGTCGTGCGCGTCAGACGAGACGAGGTGTCGACCGGACGAGCGGCAGTCGCGTGCGTCTCGACAGTCGACGGGGCGGCAGTCGGCCTCCGAGTCGTCGGCGTCTCCGGGACGATCCGAGCGTGTGAAGAAAGCTATTTACGAGCAGACGGCCGAGTTGACGACGAACGGGAGGTCGTCACGCAGTCCGACGGGCGGACGCGTCACGTCCGCGGTCGACTCGTGGACGTGGAGACGGCGTCCGGCTTCGTCGGGGCGACCGAGATCGACTACTCGGAGACTGACTCCGAGATCGACTACTCGGAGACCGACTCCGAGACCGACAACTCGGAGACCGACTCCGAGACCGACAACTCGGAGACCGACTCCGAGACGAACGACTGAGAATCCAGAGACAACTCACAGCATGCAGGGACAACAACAGCAGCAGGCGTACGACCGCGGGATCACGATCTTCTCTCCAGACGGGCGGCTCTACCAGGTGGAGTACGCACGCGAGGCAGTCAAGCGCGGCACGGCGAGTGTCGGCGTCAGGACGGCCGAGGGTGTCGTGTTGGCGGCAGACAAGCGCTCTCGCTCGGAGCTGATGGAGCCGTCGTCCGTCGAGAAGCTCCACAAGGCGGACGACCACGTCGGCATCGCCAGCGCGGGACACGTCGCCGACGCTCGGAAGCTGATCGACTTCGCGCGCCGACAGGCACAGATCGAACGCCTCCGGTACGGGGAGGCCATCGGCGTCGAGACGCTGACGAAGCGTGTCACCGACCACATCCAGCAGTACACGCAGGTCGGCGGCGCGCGACCGTTCGGTGTCGCGCTGATCGTCGCCGGTGTCGAGGACGGCGAGCCGCGTCTGTTCGAGACCGACCCCTCCGGCACGCCGTACGAGTGGAAGGCGCTGTCCGTCGGCGAGAACCGCAGCGACATCCGCGAACACCTCGAAGATGGATTCCGCGCGGATCTCACGCTGGAGGAAGGGATCGACCTGGCGTTCGGTGCGCTCGCCGAGACGAACGGCGACGACGGGATGGAACCGGAGGGTGTCGGACTGGCGACGATTCCGAGCGACGACCCCGTCTACGAGGATCACGATCTCGACACTGTCGAGAGCTACTTGGACGAGTTCGGCTACCTCGCGACCGAAGCGGACGACGACGAGTCGGAAGAGTGAGACTGGCTGCTGTGGTTCTGTAGCGCGACTCGGCCGGTCGCACTGGACGACGCTCTGTCTCGGACTCGGTTCCAGCGCGTCTGTCGTCGAGGCTGTCGACTCTCACGCGCCTGGTGTCGAGCCTACCGCCTCTCACGCGTCTGTCGTCGAGTCTCCTGATTCCCGCGCGTCTGTCGTCGGGCCCGCTGCCTTCCGCGCGTCTGTCGTCGAATACCGTGTTGCACTCTTTACTCGTGACAGAATAAACCTTTTGAGCACGTAGCTCTCAGAGGCGTGGTATGGAGGCACTCGCACTCCGTCGCGGCGAGGAGACGGCCACGGTGATCGAGAAGCCACGGCCGGAGCCGGGGCAGGGTGAAGCAGTAGTACGGACGCTCAGAGTCGGCATCGACGGGACGGACCACGAGATTCTCGCCGGCGAGCACGGCGGATTCCCGGAGGGAGACGACCACCTCGTGATCGGTCACGAGGCGGTCGGCGTCGTCGAGGACGCGAACGGGACGGCGTTCTCGGCGGGCGACGTCGTCGTGCCGACAGTGCGGCGGCCGCCGAACGGGACGAACGAGTACTTCGAGCGGGGTGAGCCCGACGTGGCACCGCCGGGGGCGTACCACGAGCGCGGAATCGAGGGCGCACACGGCTACGCGGCGGAGTACTTCACCAGCCCGGAACAGTTCCTCGTCGAGATCCCGGCCGGACTGGCACCGTTGGGGTTCCTCGTGGAGCCGATCTCGATCTCGGAGAAGGCCCTGGAGTTGGCCCACAGCTCCCGTTCCACCTTCGACTGGCAGCCGGAGTCGGTGTTGGTGCTGGGCAACGGGAGTCTCGGGCTCCAGACGCTGGCGATGCTGGCCGACTCGGTCGACAGGCTCTACTGTCTCGGCCGGCGCGACCGCCCAGACCCGACGCTGGACATCGTCGACGAGATCGGCGCGACGTACGTCGACTCCCGGGAGACCCCGGTGCCGGAGATACCCGAGCGCTACGAGCCGATGGATCTCGTCTTCGAGGCGACGGGGTACGCCCGCCACGGGATCGAGAGCGCACACGCGCTGGCACACAACGGCGTCGCTGCGCTGTTGGGCGTCCCACGCTCGGCCACCTTCGAGGTAGACGGCGGCGAGTTCCACGAGCGGATGGTGCTGGGCAACCGCGCGCTGGTCGGCTCCGTCAACTCCAACCGCCGACACTTCCAGCGGGCGGTCGACTCGCTGTCGTCGCTGCCGGCGTGGTTCACGGAGTCGCTCGTGACCGGGGTGTACGACCTCGGCGAGTTCGAGCGCGCGTTCGACGACGACGACAGCACTATCAAGACGGCACTCGAACTGTCGAGACGATGAAGAACGTGGACGACCTGATCGGCGAGGCGGAGACGCTCGCCGACCACGGCCTCTCGAAGGGGGAGATCGCCGACGAACTGAACGTCTCGCGGGACACCGCCTCGTGGCTGGTCGAACGCTCCGGCGCAGCTCCCGGCGACGACGACGCTGCCGAGGTCGTCAGCAGTCCACAGGACATTCACGTCGACTGGTCTGCGATCGGTCGGGACAGCGACCGCCTCACGCAGATCGGCCGTGCGATGGCCGACCTGCTGATCAAGGAGGGACAGGCTGTCGATCTCACCGTCGGCATCGAGAAAGCCGGGACACCGCTGGCGACGACGATCGCCCGCGATCTGGAGACTGATCTGGCGGCGTACGCCCCCGCGAAACACCAGTGGGACGAGGGTGATCTCGACGAACGCGGCGGCGGGTTCTCGCGGAACTTCGCCGAACTCCGGGGTCGTGACTGCTACGTCGTCGACGACACGATCACCTCCGGACGGACGATGCAGGAGACTGTCGAGGCGATCAAAGAACAGGGCGGCAACCCGGTCGCCTGTGTCGTCATCGTCGACAAACAGGGTCTCGACGCGGTCGCTGGTGTCCCCGTCTACTCGCTGGTGACGGTGCTGGGTGTCGGACCGGAGTGAGGCGGTCGGGATCGTGCTCGCTGCGCACTGTCACGTCTCGAATCAGTTCTGCGCACTGTCACGTCTTAGATCAGTTCTGCGCAGACAGTTCACGCACGGAGTCGTCGAGATCCTCGACGAGTTCCGTCTGTTCCCGCGTGACGACGACGATGTCGGCGACGGACTCGGAGACTGTCTCGGCTTTGTCGACAGCTTCCTCGACCATCGAGGCGATCTCCTCCGTGCTGGCGGCCTGATCGTCGGTCGCACGCGAGACCTCTTGGACCCCGTCACTCGCCTCGGAGATGGTGCTGACGATCTCCTCGAAGCTCTCCATCACCCGCTCGACTCGTTCGAGGCCGGTCTCGATCTGGTCGGTCGTCTCGACGAGGTTCTCCACGGTCGTGTCCGTCTCCGCCTGGATCTCGTCGACGGTCTCCTCGATCCGGCCGGCCTGCTGTTGTGACTCCTCGGCGAGCTGTTTCACCTCGTCTGCGACGACCGCGAACCCGTCGCCCGCTTCGCCCGCGCGAGCGGCCTCGATGGAGGCGTTCAGTGCCAACATGTTCGTCTGCTCTGCGATGTCGTCGATCACGTCGACCACCTCGTCGATGTCCTCGACCCGCGACTGGAGCGTCTGTACGTCGTCGGTCACGTCGTCGGCGGAGTCGGCGACACCCTCCATCACCGTCGCCGCCTCGTCTGCGGCCTCCGTCCCGTCGACCGCGAGCGACTCCGCTCGGGAACTGGTCTCTGCGACCTCGTTCGCCGTCGAGGCGATCTCCTCGACTGTCGCCGAGAGGTTCGCCACCTCGCTGGAGATGGTCTCCATACTCTCCGCCTGGTCGTCGGAGAGACTGTCGATCTCCCGTGACTGGTCGGCGATCTGCTCGGCCGAGTCGGCGAGTCGTTCGACGTCCGTCTGCACCTCCCGGAGGTGGTCGGCGAGTGCCGTCCCCAGACTGTCGACACTGTCGACGATGGCGAGCAGTTCGTCGTCCAGAAGCGAGTCCGTCGCGTCGAACGCGACCGAGGTGCCGAACTCGCCGCGCTCGTACGCGAGCAGCGTCTGCGTGAGAGCGTCGAACAGCTCTCGCAGCTCCGTCCGGAAGCGCGCCGAGTTCCGGAGGTCTTGGACGATCTCGATCACCCCGACCAACTCCTCGCCGCGGAAGACGGGCGCTGCGACGAACCAGATCTCCTCCCCGCCGAGCGTGCTGGTGTCCTCGTACACGTACTCGCCCGACAACAGCGCGTACTCCTCGTCCGCGAGCGCGACACCGTCGTACGCGCGGTGGGTCTCGCGCGGCTCTCTGACCACCTTCTCCGCGAGCGTGAGCTGTCTGTCACCGTCGTACACGTCTGCACCGAGACTCTCGGTCCCGATCACCGCATCGCGTGACACGTCGAGC
The DNA here is from genome assembly GCA_937142015.1 of uncultured Halobacteria archaeon. Classification (GTDB taxonomy): domain Archaea; phylum Halobacteriota; class Halobacteria; order Halobacteriales; family Haloferacaceae; genus JAHENP01. Next base: position 4,310 of record CAKZQY010000090.1, on the reverse strand, counting down.
AACGACGCGATCTGGTCGTCCCACGCGACGACGCGACTGTCCGCGTCGAGCGCGAACGACGGGAGATCGAGCGTGTCGAGAACGAGTTGGAGTTCGAAGCCGTGATCGTCGACTGACTGCCGCTCCGTGAGGCCACTGCCGCTCATGTCTCCCCCGTGGACGAGCAGGGCTGAAATATCTACTCACTACTGGCCGTGAGCATGTGGCGACGAGGAACTGTGACCGACAATGTGGCGACGAGGAACTGTGACCGACAGTGTCAGTCCCACTCGTCGGGCCACATATCCGCCGCTCGCATTCCGGGTTCGAAGTCGGCCTCGACGAACGCCTCTCGGAGTTCCTCGGCAGTCAGTCGCGGGAACTCCCGGCCGTCGGCAGCCAGTTCGCGGATCACGAGCGCCGCGAGCATTCCGTGCTCGCGGACGTTCCGCGGGTCCACCTTGTCGAGCGTGTCGGCGTGGGTGTGTCCCCAGCCACGGCCGCGACCGACACCGCCGCGCGGGTGGCCGCCGATAGCCGCCGCGGGGTCGTCTGCGCGGGAGTGGAGTTGGACGGCCGGCACACCGCGCCGGACGAACGGCCACTGGTCGGAGAACGGGTGCGGTTCCGTCTCTACGTCGATCGGGTGTCCAGTACGCTCTGCGACTGCACGGGCCACGTCCGCCGTCGCTTCCGACGCGTGGCTCATCGCCACCAAGTTCCGATAGCGACCCGCGCCGTCGGCGTTACACACCGCCACGATGTCGTCGAGGTCGACGACCGCCGAGAGGTGCTCGGAGCCGAGCAGTCCGATCTCCTCACAGCCGACCGCGGCGAACCGCACCTCGCGGTTCAGATCCGCGTCCGCGAGAACACTGGCTGCCGTCACCAGCGTGGCGACGCCACAGCCGTTGTCGAGTGCGCCCTCCGCGATGTCGTGGGCGTCGTAGTGCGCGACGGCGAGAACTGCCTCCTCCGTCTCGGGCCCCGTCCGTGCGAGGACGTTCTGGCTCTCTCCCGGCCGTGTCTCGGCCTCGACCGCCAGTGTCGCGCGAACCGTGGTCGCCGTGTCGTCTGCCGTCGTCTCGGTGTCGTCTCCGACGGCGTGGCTCCGGAGTCGTTCGCCAGTCTCGTAGCTCACGCCGACCGCCGGGATCGACGCTCGTTCACCGAACTTCAGCGACCCCGTCGGCGGGAGTTGGCCGGGCACGTGGTTGGCGAAGACGAACGCCGCCGCGCCGGCGTCTGCAGCCGCGCCGAACTTCTCCATCCGGTGGAGGAACCGCGACCCGGGCGGGGTGGTGGTGCTGGCGACGGCGATCCGACCCTCGACGTCTGCGGCCTCGATCTCTTCTGGCGTCCCGTGTCCCACGTCGACGATCTCTCCAGTCGCCTCGCCCGCAGGACAGTACGGAAGTGCGATAGCCTCGAACGACCGTTCGACGGAGCCGACCAGTCGGAACGTCGTGTGGCCGCGGTGCCACGCGTCGAGCTCGAACGACTGCTGTCGGACGCTGTCGAGGCCCGCCTCGCGGAACGCCTCCGCGACGACCGTCGCCGCACGTCTCTCGCCGTCGGAGCCTCCCATCCGGTGGTCGATTCCCGTGAGCCGCTCCAGAACGGACTGTGGGTGCGCCGACACCCACGCCGCACCGAACTGACTCGTGATCTCGTCCATGTGGACACGACGAACCCACCCGACAAAAGTCCACGAGTCGAGGAACCAGTCCGTTCACACGCCCGCGAGTCGAGGAACCAGTCCGTTCACACGTCCGCGAGTCGAGGAACCAGTCCGTTCACACGCCCGAGCATCCCGAGACACGCGCGTCGCACCGCTCACGAGTCGAAGATTTTCCGCTCGATGGTCGCCGACAGACTCTCGTCTGGCTCCGACTCCCACTCGGTCGTCACCGTGAGGTCCAACGCGTCTGCCACCTGCCGTACGTCCCGTAGCACGGTCTCGAACCGCCCGGCTTCGCCGACAGCCCCTTCGCCGTGTGTGATGCGTCGGACTGACACCTCCTCCAGTTTGAACGGTCCCTCGCCGCCCCCGCCGACGAAGACGACGACGGTCCGAGTCCGCTCGTCGACTACCTCGACCAGAATCGACACCATCAGCCACGAGTTCTCGAACGCTGCCCCCCGCTCGTAGGTGAACTGTGTGAACTCTTCCCCGTCGTAGCGGTGGAGATTCCGTGCGCCGCGTTTGTTGATCGACTGCTCGCTCTCTGCCGCCTTCGACTCGATCAGCTCCGTGGCGAAACGATCCGCGTCGTCGCCTTCGAGTGTGATACAACTCGACTCCATCGACGGTCGCCGTCTCCCGCACGTGGTATATGTTTTCGGCCGAACTCGCCTCTCGGTAGAATTCACCTCTCGACCGGATTCACCTCTCGACCGAACTCGCTGGTCGTGTTCGTCCCGTGATCACGAGCACGCCGAACTGTGGTCACGAGAAGGTCGGACTATCGGTCACGAGCCGTCGAATACGTCCGCGCTCGTGTCAGATACCGACGGACTGCCGACCCCGGGCTTCCTCTTCGTCGGTCGCGTCGCGTCGAACCGTCGAGTCCTCGTCGATCAGGTAGGTGTACACCTGCGTGAACCAGTCGGCGTGCAACACCGTCGGGCTGGCGGTGCCTTCCGTCGGACCACCGGTGTTCGAGTAGGCTGTACAGGAGACGACCACCTTCCACCCGATGTCGGTCTCCGTCGACCACAACACTTCACACTCTGCAGACACCTCGCTGTACTGGTTGTACCAGAGGCTGTTGTACACGTAGCGGTACTCGAACTGCCGAGCGTACTCCCGAACGGTCGCGGTGGTGAGTTCGTCCGGGCGCTCCGGCGCGGTCTTCGGACCGTCGGGCAGTCCGACTGTCCGGTTGGGCAGCGGCGTCTTCGGCGCGCGAATCGGCGTCTCGGTGGTCGGCGAGCCGCGCGGGCTGGTCGTCGCTGGGTCAGCCGGATCGGTCGGCGAGGCGGACGAAGACGGAGGAGTGTCTGTCGGCGTCGGCGAGTCGGACGAGGACGGAGGAGTGTCTGTCGACGTCGACGAGGCGGACGAAGACGGGTGGGTGTCTGTCGGCGTCGGCGAGGCAGCCGGTCCCGCGCCGACACAGCCGGCCGTCACGAGCAACAGTCCGAGCGCGACCGGGAGGAGTCGCGTCCGAGCGTGACGCAACTCGGTGGGGAGGGCGGAGCGCATCGCCAGAGCGGTGTCCCCGTGTCGGTAAACGTCTTCTGTCGAGTGACACTGGAGAGGGTTCGGTGTCATAGTGATTACTGCGAGTCTTTACCGCCGTGGTGACTCGTGTCGGTGAGCAGAGCGTCTGAGCCGTCGGTTTTCGACGCCCTCCGTAGAACTATTCGCAGTAATCACTATCAGTCAGCAGGTGGGTGGTGGACGAGCGTTGCCTACGCCGCCTGTCCGTGCCGTCTCGTCACGACAGCGATACTCTGTGCAGTCGCAGAGATCGCCAACAGCACGGCGGCCGCCGCAGCGGCGCGAGGGACTGGAGCCGTGTAGTGGATCGCAGGGAGACCCGCGAACCCGACCAGCCCGACGAGGAGCCAGCGGAGACGAAGTGAGCCGTGCTGAACGACGTGATAGACGAACACCGTCGGTACGAACAACGACACCGAGGCGCGGAAACGCTCTGTCGATTTCCAGCCGCTCTCGGCTCCGAGGAGGTAGTCGATTCCCCAGTGGCTCGCGTCCGTCGCCGTGACGAGTTCTCTGGGAAATCCCGTCATCCCTGCGAGCACGACCCCGAGCGCGGTTGCGACGACGAGATAGCCGGTCGCGCGGGCGAGCAGCTCCCACTCGCTCGTCGGCTGCTCCCACTGACGGTCGCTGACCACCTGACGCAACTCCGCCGAGACAGCACGGACGAGGTGGCGTGGCTTTGCGACGATGGCACCGACGACCCGACGCAACATCGCCAGAACGAAGCCGAGAGGAGCCAGCAGTCCGACTCTGGCGGCGACCGTGTGTAGACACTGACGACCGACGGTGTCGATCCCGCTCGTCGACCACTGCTCGTCCCCACTGGACGTGCGTTCGATCACCCAGAGCACGGCTGTCGTGACTGCGAGGAACACGGTGAGAACGTGGCGCTCGTCGACTCCGACGGAGAACACGTACGAATCGACCCAAAGTTGAATGCCAACCCGGAAGGTGTCTTCTCCAACGAACGGGAGTAGTGACCCGAGCGTGAACTCCGGGAGCCACATCACGACTGTCGCAAGTGTGACGGGTGTGAGGCTTCGAATGTTATTTTCCGATAGAAAAAAGTATATAGATAACAAGTATATAATAAGCATGTAAT
>CAKZQY010000089.1 GCA_937142015.1 uncultured Halobacteria archaeon | reverse complement strand
CTCCGTCGTCCCGGGTGTCGCCGTGCTCGTGGCGCTGGATCTCGTGCTCGGCGCGGTCGCGGTCGTGCTGCTCTCGCGAGCGTCGAGCTCCGACGCCGAGTAGTCGCTTCGAGGCCGCGCAGGCGATCCGAAACCGAGCAGGCCATCCGAGGCCGCGCAGGTGATCCGAAACCGAGCAGGCCATCCGAGGCCGAGCAAGTGCTCCGACCGGTGGGAACTCGGTGGTCGCGGTCAGTCGGTAACGGGTCTCCGCTGGACCGGCCACCCACGAGTCTCCGCTGGATCGGCCACCCACGAGTCTCCGCTGGATCGGCCACCCACGAGTCTCCGTCCGTTCGACCGGCGACGAACGGTCGACCGATTCGGTCTCTGTCCATCTCACGCGCTGAAACGGTCCGACGCCACTTACCAGACTACAGCCTCGACAGTCGAGTATGACGGTTATCCAAGCGCTCACGCAGTCGGTCGACGCAGTCCGTCGAAACCCCCTGTTGATCGGGCTGTCGGTCGCGTTCGCGTTGCTCCAAGTGCCCGCAGTCGTCGCTCCACAGTTGGCACCACTGGTCTCGGTGCTCCTCTCGCTGGGTGCCTCGGCGGTCGCAGTCGTCGTCGCGCCGCTGGTGATGGGCGGGATGATCGCCCTCGGTGCCGAGTCGTTGGACGGGGACGCCCGGTTCGGCACGTTCCTCCAGCGTGCGCGCGAGCACTTCCTCCGGCTGTTCGTCGCGTACCTGCTCGTCGTGGTCGTCCTGTCGATGATCGGGATCGTCGGGAGTCTCGTCGGCGGCGTGCTCGCACTTCTGGTCGGCGTCTCGGCGGCGAGCGCTGGACTCTCGACGAACGCTACGATCTTCGGGACACTCCTGTTCGCGGTTGGCTTCAGCCTGCTGACAGTCGTGCCGGGCTTCTTCGTCCAGTTCTTCGGCCACGCTGTCGTGTTGGACGACAAGAGCGTCACCGAGTCACTGACGCGGAGCGCTAGCCTCGTCTGGCAGAACCTCTCGACTGTGTTCGGCTACTTCCTCGTCGTGAGTTCTGTCGGCGTGATCGCCGGCGTCGTCGGTGCTGTCGGCTCGCTCGTCGGCTCTGCCCCCGCCGTGGCGGCGCTCGGACTCCCGGAGCTGTCGACCCCCGTCGTGGTCGCGGCGCAGGTCGCCGGAATCCTCGTCGTCGGTGCGCTGTCGAGTCTGTTCTGGCCGTTCTCCGTCGCGGTGTACACCCAGATCCGCGACCGGACTGTCGACGACGACGGCCCCACAGCCGACGCGACGCTGGCATGAGAACTCGAATCGGCCACGACACTTAGGTAGCTCTCCGGAGACGAGTGACGCAATGGCGCTTGGACGCATCTCGGCGGTCGTCGTCAGCCTGCTGTTCGTGGCTGCCGGCGTCGGCGCTGGCGCGCTCGGGTGGATCAACTACCAGAACACGCAGTCGGATCTGGAAAACGCAGTCGAGGCCGACGGGCAGGTGGTCGAGACCGACATCGTCCGGCAGGAGCGTGAAGAGGACCCGGACGACGACGGCGTGTACGAGGACACGGAAATCTCCTACGAGCCGGTCGTCGTGTACACCTACACCTACGAGGGTGAACAGTACCGGAGTGACAGCCTGTATCCGGGTGGGACTGGCTTAGAGTTCGACGACCGGAGCGAGGCCGAGCAGTTCCTCTCCGACTACGAGAGTGGGCAGTCACTCACGGTGAAGGTCAACTCCGCTGAACCAGACCGGTCGTTCCTGATCGAGAAGGACGACAGTCTGTTCCTGCTGGGTGTCACCGGTGTGTTCGGTGGAATCTTCACTCTCGTCGGGCTCGTGACGCTGGTCCGAACTGTGTTCGGCGACGAGTAGCGTCACAGCCGCAGTTCGATCCACAGCGACAATCGTTTTGACCGGTAGCGCGGTAACGTGGGGTATGTCTCGGTCCACACTGCGTGACGTCGTCGAGCAGCGACGGATCAACGCGGGACTGGCGTGGCTCGTCGTCGGCTTCCTCGTCGTCGCCGCGGTCGGAACGGCGCTCGGCGGCGACCCAGTCTGGGGGGTGTTCGTGCTCTCTGTCGCCGCGCTGGCGATCGTACCGCCGATTGCGACCCGACACCCGACCGCGATGCTGCCGTGGGAGGTGTTGGCGCTGGCGGCGCTGCCGGCCATCGGTCGAACGCTCGTCGTCGGCGAGACGGTCGCGGGAGTCACGCTGTCTGGACGCGTGGTGACCTTCTTCGCCGTCGCGGCGGTCGCGCTGGTGGTCGCCGTCGAGTTGGACGTGTTCACCACGGTCCGGATGACAGAGCCGTTCGCGGTGGTGTTCGTCTCGCTCACGACCACTGCGACCGCCGGCGTGTGGGCCCTCCTGCGGTACCTCACGGACACGCTGCTCGGGACGCGCCTGTTGCTCGACGGCCGGCCGGAACACACCGTCGAACGGGCGCTGATGTGGGACTTCGTCGCGGCGACCGCCGTCGGCGTGCTCGCCGGCCTGCTGTTCGCGGCGTACTTCCGCCGTCGCGCGCGTGGTGCCAGACGACTCCCCGAGGAGATGGTGGAGTCGTGAAACTCCGCGACAGGCTGGGGATCACTCCACGCCGGCAGCGACAGCTGTCGCGCGCGATGCAGGTGACACTGATCGGGATGGTGTTCATCGGGCTGGACCGCCGGAGTCTCGGCGTGATCGTCAACGCCAGCGTCGCCTTGCTGGTGACGTACGTCCCGGCGGTGCTCGAACGCGACTACGAAGTGCCGATGGACACGGGGCTGACACTGTGGATCACGCTCGCTGTGTTCCTCCACGCGTTCGGCGTGGTCGGGATTCCGGGCACGGAGGGGAGCTTCTACCGCGACCTCTGGTGGTGGGACCACCTCACACACGCCCTGTCGTCGTCCGTCGTCGCGGGTGTCGGCTACGCGCTCGTTCGCGGCCTCGAGGAACACTCGACGGAGATTCACTTTCCGCCGCGGTTCACCGTCGTGTTCGTGTTGATCTTCGTCGCCGCCTTCGGCGTGTTCTGGGAGGTGATCGAGTTCGGGCTGAGTGGCCTCGCGTCGATCCTCGGCGGTGGCTCCGTGCTCACACAGTACGGTCTCGACGACACGATGCTGGATCTGGGGTTCGACCTCGTCGGCGGACTGCTCGTCGGTCTGTACGGTACCGCGCACCTCACTGACCTCTCCTCGCACGTCGCCGAGCGTCTGGAAGCGCGGCGTGAGAACACGTGAGGCTGTGGTCGGAGCGTCCTGTGGTCGGCGTGGGCGAGACCGGACGCTACTCGCCCAACTCGGCGAGATTCTCGGTCGACACGCTCGCAGGCAGTCGGTCGAGCGCGCGCTCGGCCCAGTCTTCGTGTGCGACAGCCACCTCGGTCTCGGGGTTCGCCTCACACAGCGCCGTCACGCCGTCCGCAGCGGCAGCCTCCGCGGCGGCGTCCGCCCGGTCGGGGACGGTCGCGGTCAGCGGGTACGTCGACGACAGCGCCCGCGGGAGCGGGCCGAACGGCGGGAGGAGTCGCCAGACGGCGTCGTAGTCGTGGTCCGCCGGGTCGCCGTACTCCGTACACAGCAGCCGGTCGGGGGCCGTCAGCCGACCGAGTCGGTCGTGGTGGCGCTGGACGACCGGCCGCCGCGCAGACTCGTGTGAGACGTAGAAGAAGCTGTCTCCCGAGGCCGGCTCCGTCCGTTCGAGCTCGTCGGCGTGGTCCAACAGCGTCCGATAGCCGTCCAACAGCCCCGGGTGGCCGCGCGCTCGCCGCTCGACCAGCTCCAACAGCCGTCCGTTCCGAATCGCGTCTCTGATCCGCCGCATCTCCGCGAACGTGACGTGCAGGTTGTGCTCCGCCAGCAGTCGTTCACGCTCGTCGTCGGCTTGCTCTCGGAGCGCCTCGGGCGTGCGGTCGACACAGACCGGACACGAACAGTGGAACGCCTCCAAGCCGTCTACCTCCCGCGTCCCAGCCACCGTGAGGTACCGCCCGTCGCGGGCGTACAGCGCGTACGCCGCAGAGTCGAACAGGTCACAGCCCGCGGCGACCGCGAGCGCGAGCATCATCGGGTGCCCGGCTCCGAACAGGTGGACCGGACAGTCCGTGTCGAGTCCACGCTTCGCCGCACGGATCACCGCGACAAGATCGTCGTAGCGGTAGTCGTTCAACAGCGGCACCGCCGCACCCACGGGGAACACGTCGTGGTCCGTCGCTGCGGCTCGCTCGGCGGACGCCGTCCGCAAGTCGAGGTGCGTCGACCCCTGCACGGGCGCGTTCACGAGCATCTCACCCGTCTCGACGGCCGCCGCGTCGGCTAACGCCGTCGCAGTCGTGTCGAGATCCGCCTCCGCCTGTGCGCGACTCGCGTCGGGGGGTGTCGGCACGTCCACCGGCGTCGCCACGTCCGACCCGATCTCGCGTTGGAACGCGACGATCTCTTCGGTCGTCACGTCGATCTCGCCGTACTCTGCGAGCTGGAACGACCCGGAGTCCGTGACGATTGCGCCGTCGAAGTCGAGGAGCTCGTGGAGCCCCTCCTCGCGGGCGCGCTCTCGGAGGTCGTCGGTGGAGTAGACGATGTAGGAGTTGGTGATGAGAATCTGCGCGCCGAACTCCTCGTCGAGTCGTCCCGGCGCGACGGTCTCTAGATTCGGGTTGACGACCGGCATCAGCGCCGGTGTCCGCACTGTGACGCCCGCTCGTGGAACCTGGAGGTCGCCGAGTCGCCCGGCGGCGTCCCACGCGCGGACCTCGAACTGCTCGCGCATGCTCCCGTCTGCGGGGCTCCGAACGATGTGGGTTTCGGTCCGTGCCAGCAGGCTGTGAGTTTCGCCGTGCCAGCGGGCTGTCGGGTTCGCCCGTGCCAG
>CAKZQY010000088.1 GCA_937142015.1 uncultured Halobacteria archaeon | reverse complement strand
ATTCGTGAGCTCCTGGACGCGGGCCTCGATGGGCGTGGTCACTCCGTATCGCTCTTCCAGTTCTATCAGCGCCTCGTTCGCGTAGGTGACGAACTGGTCGTCGTTCAGTCGGTCGACCTGCGTGTCCAGTGCCGCCGCGATCTGCTCGAACTCTGCTTCGATGTACGCGCGTCCGAACGTCGGTCTCACGACAGCGTCACCCCGTAGTCGGCGGTTAGTTCTCGGAACGCTTCCCAGTCGGGAACCCGTCTCTCGTCGACCTCGCCTGCCGTGTCGAGGTACTGGAGGAGCGTGTCGACTGTCTCGGCGAGTCCGTACGTGGCGGCTCGTTCTCGGAGCCTCGTCTCGTCGATGTCGACCCGGGCGAGCAACAGCAGACAGTACGACCGGGAGCGAGTGTCGTCGTCGATCAACAGCGTGTGACAACACAGGTCTGCCGGCGAAATCGTCTCCATCTCCTCGCTGTAAAAATAGTACCGGTGACTGGTCACGAAGAACTGGAGGCCGTACTCTGCGAACCGGGCGAACCCGGTCTCGTGAAAGCCGTCCGTGTCGATCTCCGTGCGGGTCTGCGCGAGAAACTCGTCTGTGTCGGCCCAGAGAATCGTTCCGCCGGGGGCGACTGCTTCGAGTCGCTTGCGGTGACGGTGCTGAACCAGTTCGCGGGCGAACTCGTGGAGGCGGTCGAACGATCCGTTGAACCGGTAGACGCCGTCGTCGACACCGACGATCCCTCGGTTGCGGAGGCGAACGAGAATCCGGTTGACGGTGTTCCTGTAGTTGTCGCTCGCGGCAGCCAACTCGGCGACTGTACTCGGACTGTCGAAGTGAGACAACAGTTCGAGTGTCGTCCCCGTCAGCAGGTCGGCGAAGTCGACGTGGTCGTACTGACGGACGAGATCGCGGTACACGACGACTGCGCGAGCGTCCGACGGCTCCACTCGCTTGTACCGACCGTCGGTGGTGGTGGAGACCAGCCCCTTCTCGGCGAGGCCGGCGACCGCCCGGGAGACGTAACTCTCGGAGTACCCGAGGCTGTCTGTGATCTCGGAGACGGTGTCACCCGGCTCGACGGCGGCGAGCACTTCGAGCTCGGCAGTCTTCAGCACTGTGTAACGAAATACGAAACTGATATACAAATCGCTTTCGTTCAGTGTTACAGACCGACTCGGACTCCGCGGACGAAACGGGGTTCGACTCTGTCTAGCGACACACTCGTCTTGTTCTCGCAGTCCGACGTACGCTCGCTCCATTCTCGCAGTCCGACGCACGCTCACTCCTTCCACGCCCTGTCGACCGCACGTGAGATTGTATTTTATATACGAGCGTCTCACACAGCTAGCCGCACCCGGTCGACACATGCGACTGTACATTTACGCCGACGCCGGAGACCGCCCTCCGTTCCACCTCCCGTGGGGGTATCACCTCAGCTTTCGGGCGTTCGTCTACGACGCCCTCGACGAGTACGCCCCAGAGCGCGCCGAGGCGATACACGACACCGACCACGCGCCCCCGTTCTCGTTCAGTGAGTTCGTCCAGACAGCCTCTGTCGACGCCGGAGACGCCGGTCTCGCCTGCCAGTCGGGGTTCTGGATCGTGAACGCTGGGGATACGGCTCTCGTCGACGCTGTCGCCAACCACGCGCGAGGGAGACAGATGACACTCGGCCACACCACGGTACCCGTCGACGGTGTCGAAGTCGAGCAGATCGAACCGGAGACGCACGGTCGGTACCGGACGGTTGCCCCGATCTTCTCGACAATCTACCGTGACGACAGCCGAGTCGAACTCCACCCGAACGATCCGATGTGGGCGGCGCAACTGCGCCAGAGTGTTCGTCGACGGATGGAAGCCCGGGAGTACAGTACTGACGAGTTCCAGTTCGACATCGAGGCGGTCCACGGCTGGGACGAAGACGGGATGCGCGTCGCCAGTGATCACGTCCGTTCCTGTACACACGCCGAGTTCACTCTCCGTACTAACCCCCTCACGAGCCGGTTTGTCCAACGACAGGGTATCGGCGAAGGCTCTGGTGTCGGACTGAGTACCGTGGTGCCAGTCGACCACCTCCCGGAGGACGCACGATGACTGACCACGACACGACTCTCGACCGTTTCGTCGACGACTCGCCGGAGACGAGGAGTGAGACAGTCGAGTCCGCCAGCCGGGACAGTGTCACTCTGTTCCGACTGAGCGCGGACCCGTTCGTGAACGCGGGCGTCGCCGGACTCGTCGGTGGCCTCTCTGATCGTGTCACTGTCGATCCAACGCGGATCGACTGTCCGGCGGCGGACGTGGCGGGACTCGTCGACGACATCCGTGGGCTGGTGGCGGATGCACTCACCAACACCCACCGTCGAACGTCCATCGCCCACTCGATCAATCACGCGCTGGATACAGCGGGTGTGGACGACACTGACGCCCGCCGCGTGCCTCCGCCCGACGGGCCGTTCCCCGAGGATCACACGATCTACCCGGACGACGAGATCGACCCCGACCGCCTCGTCGAGCACGACATCCCGCAGACGGTCGCAATCGAAGAGTACACTGAGTCACAGGGGCTCTACGTCCAGTCGGAGGAGTACGTCGGCACCAACAGTAGCCGGTACTTTCCGAACCAGCGCGCGGCTGCCGAACAGTACCTCGACAGTTTCACTGCGGTGCTCACCAGCCGAGACGAGCACGAGAGGTTCAACACGTGCCAGATCTGTGGACGGAGCGACGTGCCGTCGTACAAGGACCCCGAGTCGGGTGAGAAAGTCACCTACAACCAGACGTTCGCGCCTCTCGCCAGTTCCAGCGCGGTCGTCACGTCGCTGGGGAGTGGTGGCCGGACGACGAAGCACAGTGGTCGCTGTGTCGCCTGCCTCGTGGCGGGGTTCTACTTCGCTATCATGCCGAAAGCGGTCCGTCAGACCGGGAGTGACGACAACGACGCCCGGGTGTTCGTGCCACTCGGCGGATTCGACCGTCTCGTGCCAGCGATGCGAGACGTTCGAGCGGTGCGTGACGAGGGAGGTCTGGACACTCCTGTGGGCGACGAGAGTGTTCGCAGGCGAACAGTCGGGAACCTGAACACCCGCGCGGTGGCGATGCAGGCGCTGGACCTGTACGAGGTCTTCCTCCGACGTGTCGACCCGGCGGTGATCGGCGAGTGACTCCTCGCGGAGACAGTTCCGCGGCCGACTGCGCTCCAGACAATCGTCAGCCAGACCGGACGGAGTCGGACAATCGGGAGTCTCGACCGTGTCGATCCCGACGACGACATCTACGACCGCGTCGCTCCCGGCCAGCACGAGCTGAACGACGGCACACACCGTGAGTACTGGCCGGTGAACGACGTGCTCCGCTGGTACGCGGAGTTCGGTGACGCCGAGGCACAGCGCTCAGAGACAGAACAGCTCGCGGAGGGGATCGTCCACGCGGATCTCCAGCGACTCGAAGGCGGTGTCTTCGGGTTCACGCGCGCACAGTTCCGCGAAGACGGTCGCTTCCCGGACTACGCACAGCCGCATCCAGCCGACCTCACACACTACTTCACCCGTGTCATGACACAAGCCACACTCGACACCATCGACGAGGAGGACATCGGGGCAATTCGGCGCGTTGCCTCCGGCATCGGCTCCGTCTTCCACGACGGAGACGACATCAGTGTCCTCATCGGCCTGCAGAACGCCAGCACACAGGCGGAGTTTCTCCGTTCGTTCGAGCGGGCGAGTATGCAGGCTCACAAGGAGAGCACCGAGAACCCGCCAGCGAAGTACGACGCCGCCCGTGACGACGACGTCGAGGCGGTTCTCGAACTGATCAGCGACGACGACACCTTCGAATCGGCAAAACGCATGTTCGTGATCCACGCGGCACTGGCTGCACAGTACGAGAACGCGACCGGCTCCGACGGCGACGACGAGACGGAGGCGGAGGTGTGAGTATGTCCGTGAAGGCACTCGGCATCACGTTCCTCACAGATGTCGACTTGGGCAACCACAACGCAGGCGAGGGCGGCAGTCAGCTCGCCGATCTGAAAAAGTACGGCAACCGGCCGTACATCAGTGGGCAGGCGTATCGACGCGCGATCAAGGAAGCCCTCCGAGACCAGGTCGACGATCCCGACACCGCAGACTGTTCCTCGCGGTACGCCTGCGGAGAGATCGCGGACTGCCTGATCTGTGACCTGTTCGGGTACATGAACACGGACGAGTTCGACGCCGGTGACGACGACACGCCGCCGGTGAAGCGGACGGCTCCGCTCCGCGTGTCGAAGCTGCTCGGACAGTACGACCGGCCGAAGACGACGGACATGATCCTGCAACAGGACGAGAGCGAGGAGGCAGACAACCGGATCGGCTACCGTGAGATCACACAGAACGTCTACCACGGCGGAGTGATGCTCGACGTGGAGGCCGTCGGACGGCGTGAACAGACAGACGTGGACTCGGACAGAGCCCACGACGAGATCTTCCAGCGGGAGTTCGAGAGTGAGATCACGTCTGCCGAGCGGGACGCCCGTGTCGAGACTCTCGTCGCCAGCGTGCGGTCGGCGACGAACCTCGCCGGGCAAGCCCGGCACATGGCGGACTTCATGCCGGATCTGGTCGTCGGAGCAGTGCTGCCGGAGTACAACCAGCGGCTCCAGAACGCGCTGAATCTCGACACCGAGTCGGAGGAGTTGGTCGTCGCCCAGTTGGAGAGCGTTCTCGCGGACATCGACGCAGTCGACGGGGAGGTGTGGATCGGCGGGACACACAACCCGGACGTGATCGGGAACTGGGAGGCCGTGTTCGAGCGTGCAGCGGACGCAGGAGCGACAGTCTGTGACGGCGTCGCGGAGTGTTTCGACAGCGTCGCGGAGGCAGCCACCGAGACGTGAACCGATGGGGGAGACAGAGCAACTGTTGACGGCCGTCCTCGACGTGCCGTTCGACACGGCGTTCACGAAGGCAGGCGCGATGAACGGGCAGCCGACGTACCCCGTGCCGCCGATTCCGACGATACAGGGGCTGTTGTACGCGGCGATGGGACGGCCGTCGCTGCTGCGCCCGAACAATCTGCCGACTGACGTGCGTGCCGAAGAGGAGGCGTTCCGCGAGCGTGTGCGGGAGTCGTGTGCCTTCGGCGAGCGCGTGCTCGATGCGGGCACACGGACGAGCGGGCTGTGGTCGAGACAGAAACGGTCACGCTCGGGGGACACTGGCTACCTCCGGAGTCCCGGGCAACGCGAGTCGCTGATCGGACCGCGGTACCAGATCTACGTCGGTGGGCCATCGTCGCTACTGGACGCGTTCGCGGCGGCACTGCGTGACCCACAGCGACTGCTCTATCTCGGACACAGTGACTGTCTCGTCGATGTCCGGTCGGTGACGCGAACGACTGCGACGCGACACGAAACGACGACGGAACTCGACTGTGTGACGCCGGGTGCCGACGGCGAACCGACGCTCCTGCCTGTCACGCCCGACTACCGCGACGGCCGGACGACGCGACCCGGGACTGTGAAAACTGTCTCTCCGTCCGGCGGAACTGCCGACGCATACTACGAGACGACGAGTGGTGAACGGTACACCTACCTGATCGACCCGCGACGTGAGTGACCAGTGCATTGTCCCCAGACCTCTCGGTTTCAATCCCCGTGCGGGCGCTCTCTCCGTTGTGATAGAACGGGAGCGTTGCCTCGGTTGCATCTTCGAGATCGTTTCAATCCCCGTGCGGGCGCTCTCTCCGTTGTGACTCCGCGAGATCGTCGAGACGGTCGTGAACCTGCTCGACTGGTTTCAATCCCCGTGCGGGCGCTCTCTCCGTTGTGACCTATCACGGGTACGGCGTGCAGTCGCGCGAGTTGTTTCAATCCCCGTGCGGGCGCTCTCTCCGTTGTGACCCACCACCCCGCTGATACCTGCGCTGTCGTTGACATTTCAATCCCCGTGCGGGCGCTCTCTCCGTTGTGACATCGCTGAGTCGATGGAGCGGTCTGGCCAACTCCAGTTTCAATCCCCGTGCGGGCGCTCTCTCCGTTGTGACCCTCCTCGAAGGCTCCCTGCGCCGACGAGGCGCGGTCTGTTTCAATCCCCGTGCGGGCGCTCTCTCCGTTGTGATAGAACGGGAGCGTTGCCTCGGTTGCATCTTCGAGATCGTTTCAATCCCCGTGCGGGCGCTCTCTCCGTTGTGACCAGTGCCGTCGCCACGGCGTCCTGTGCGTGTCCGACGTTTCAATCCCCGTGCGGGCGCTCTCTCCGTTGTGACCAGCTG
>CAKZQY010000087.1 GCA_937142015.1 uncultured Halobacteria archaeon | reverse complement strand
GTGTGACCCGGAGGTGTTGATCTGTGACGAGCCGACGACCGCGCTGGACGTGACGATCCAAGCGCAGATTCTCCAGTTGCTAGAGGATCTGACGACGGACCGGGACCTCGCCATCATGTTCATCACACACGACATGGGCGTGATCGCGGAGCTGTCCGACCGCGTGAACGTGATGTACGCCGGGGAGGTCGTCGAGAGCGCGCCGGCGGTCGAGCTGTTCGACAGTCCCGCCCACCCGTACACGCGAGGGCTGTTGGGGTCGATCCCCGGACGGCAGGTCGGCGCAGACCGACTCCAGACCATCGAGGGTGACGTGCCGACCCCGACGGAGGAGCCGAGCTTCTGTCGGTTCGCGCCACGGTGTCCGGAGGCGTTCGACGACTGTGAGGTCGTCCACCCGGAGCCAGTGCCGGTCGAGCGCGGCGGCGACCCGGACGAGCGGAACGTCGCCTGTCTGCTGTACCCGGAGACGGAGTCACAGTCACAGCGTGTCGACCGACACGCGGCGGACTCCGACACGCGAGACTCCGACACGCGAACTGACGGCTCGGACACGCGAACTGACGGCTCGGACACACGGACCGACGGCGGTCGACCGGTGGAGACTGATCGACGGCACAGTTCTCCGGCCGCCGAGGAGACAGGAGGTGGTGACACGTGAGTACCGACAGCTCGGGAACCGCAGAGACTGCCGAGGCAGAGACCGTCGGCGAGGAGAGTGACACTGTAGACGGCGAGCGAGCGGCGAGCGACACCGCAGGCCGCGAACGTGGAACGAGTGAGACGACACCGAGCGGCGAAACGACACCGAGCGGCGAAACGACACCGAACGGCGACACGACGACGGGCGGCGACACGACGACGGGCGGCGACACGACGACGGGCGGCGACACGACGACGAGCGGCGACACGACACCGAGCGGCGAGGAGACGGCTGCAGTCGGCGAGCCGCTGGTAGAGGTACGCGGACTGAAGACGTACTACGACGAGGGCGGCGGTCCGTTCAGCGATCCGCCGGTGAAGGCGGTCGACGACGTCTCCTTCGACATCCACCGCGGGGAGACGCTCGGGCTCGTCGGCGAGTCCGGCTGTGGGAAGACCACCCTCGGGCGGACGCTGGTGCAGTTGGAGACGGCGACGGCGGGCGAGGTGCGGTTCGACGGCCGCGACGTGACGACGCTGTCCGGCCGGGAGCTGAAGACGTGGCGGCGGAAGGCCCAGATGGTGTTCCAAGACCCCGAGTCGAGTCTGAACGACCGGATGACCGTCGGGGAGATCGTCCGCGAGCCGCTGGACGTTCACGACTGGCCGAACCTGACGGCGACCATCGAGGGAGTGGAGACGGCGTCGGTGACGGGCGACGCGAGTGCGCTGGACACCGACCGAGAGCCGGATCTCACGGTCACCACCGACGGCGAGGTGTCGGTACGCGACTCGCTCCCGCTGGACGCCGAGGAGGTGGACGCGACCGTCTCCGGGTCCACACTGGAGGTGGACCTGCTGGTGGACAAACAGAAGATCCGGCGTGACCGCGTCCGATTCCTGTTGGATCGCGTCGGACTGCGAGAGGAGCACTACTTCCGGTACCCCCACCAGTTCTCCGGCGGACAGCGCCAGCGGATCGGCATCGCCCGGTCGTTGGCGTTAGAACCGGAGTTCGTGGTATTGGACGAGCCAGTGTCGGCGCTGGACGTCTCAGTGCAGGCGAAGGTGTTGAACCTGCTCGACGACCTGCAGGCGGAGTTCGACCTGACGTACCTGTTCATCGCGCACGACCTGAGCGTGGTCCGACACATCTGTGACAGAGTCGCGGTGATGTACCTCGGCAACGTGATGGAGTTGGGCGAGACGGAGGAGCTGTTCTCGAACCCGTCGAACCCGTACACGATGTCGTTGCTGTCGGCGATTCCGGAGCCGGACCCGTCGGTGGACAAAGAACGGATCACACTCAGAGGGTCGCCGCCGTCGCCGCGAGACCCGCCGACGGGCTGTCCGTTCTCCACGCGGTGTCCGATGACGGTGCGGCCGGAGGCGTACGCGACCGTGGACGACGAGGTGTGGCAGCGCGTTCAGGAGTTCCGCGGCGTGGTGCGTGAACGGACGCGCGTCTCCCGCTCGCTCGTGGAGGTCGCCAAAGAGAAGCTGGGACTCGAACAGCGGTACAGCGACGCGACGGAGGTCGCAGACGACCTGTTCGCCGACGTCGACACTCCCGGCCGGATTCGTGAGGTGATCGACGAGGCGGCCCAGTCGGTCGTCGACGGCGACCCGGAGCGTGCCCGTGACCTGCTCGACGACGAGTTCGGCAACGTCTGTGGCGAGGAAGCCCCGGAAGAACACGTCGTCAGCGACACCGGCCGCTGGAGCCGGTGTCACCGCCACCGCGGCGACCACGACGCCCCGACCGAGGTCGTGCCGGACGTGGAAGCGTTCGCAGAAGCGCAGTCTGACGACTGACGGCCCGTCGACTGCTCCACTCGTCGGGGTCGTACACAGATGAACGAGAATTTATCTTCCCCAGTCCCGCAATAGCCACCATGACGATCCACGAGTTCCGAGTGTGGCACCAGCCGAACCTCCCGCCGGGATTCGACCCTGACAAAGAGGTCTGGCGGGAGACCGAGGTCGACGGCTCGCAGACACTGACGGAGTTCCAGTAACCGTGCCCCGCGACATCGCCCCACTGACGAACAAACTCGCTGATGCGACACCCGGTGAACAGAGTGACGTGTACAGCCTGCTTGCCGCTTGGGACCAGTCAATAAAGACGGCACTCGACCGTGGAGGGGGGAGTCGATTCCAAGAGGTCATGCGTCGGTACCTGGAAGACATAATCGATCTCGTCGACGCCGCCGCAACGGTCGACGGGATCGAGTGGGCGTTCCTCGAGGAGTGTGTCGAGGCGTACCCACCCGGTGTCGGCGACCACTACTGTTCGTCGATACTGGCCAACGTCGTCGCCCGCTGTGTGATTCGTACGCGAGTTCGAGAGGGCGTCGAAGCGATTCCGACGTGGACACTCGACTACCTCGCCGACGTGACGATGGAGGAGGACGGTGAGTGGGCTTGGGAGTCGGCCGCCGCGTTCGGGTGGGGTGTTGGCCATCCCGAGGTCACCGTCTCTGACCGAACACTCGACCGCGCCAACGACGGCGACACCTCGTGGGCGATGGGCGTACTCGAACATCTCACGTTTGCTGATCCAGAGGCGGGGGTCGACCTTCTCGACCGGCTCCTCCAGTCGTCAGAGACCGTCGAAGACCTCCTGTTCGTCAGTAGACTAGAACCGGTGTTCGAACAGGACTTTCCGGATTTTCCACAGTACTGGGACCCACAACAGGAACTCGACTATCGGGTGGTGATGTCAGACGAAGTACACGAACGGCTGCTGGCGGTCGTCGGCGAATCGATTCACCCGGAGCGGCTTCGACAGTTCGACGACTCCTACCGATTCGATCTGGAACGCGCTGCAGACGAATACGCCGCAGAGACGGACACGTGACGAACCGACACCTGCAACCAGCAGCGTGAACTACCCGGAGCCGAAAGATCCGCCGATGACGACCGATCCACAGCACAGTGAGGAGCAGTCGGGAGAGCGAGCACTCCTCGCGCGCGGCGAGCCGCGCCCGACGTTGCCGCGGCGGGCGCTCGACGCCGTCCAGTACGCAGTCGCGCTGACGGCACTCGTGGCTGTCCTGTCGAGTGGTGTCTCGCTGGCACTCGGCGGCGGCGCGGTCGGTCTGAAGTACGGGCTGTTCCTCCTCGGCACGGCCCACCTCGGCTACGGCACGGTCGTGGCGTGGGTCGGCTCCCGAGCGGACGCGCTGTCGAACAACGGGTTCCTCTCGCGGCTCGGGGCCGACGACGTACTCCCCGGCTCTGGCGGCAGCACGGGCGGCGGTGACGGCACGAGCGGGCGTGGCACCGCGAGCGGTAGTAGTCGCAGGACAGGGAGTCTCGGGGGGAGTAGCGGGAGCGACTCTGGCGGCGTCTCCTCGCTCGCAGAGCCGAGTCCGCTCCAACGCGCCGTCCGGCGGCTCCCACCGGCTGCGTGGTACCCAGTCCGGGCCCGTGACCGCGTCGGTGACGCCGGCCGTCTGTTCCTCGCCAGCGGAACGATGTTCCTGCTCTCGTTCCTGCTGGAGACCGTGTTCGGCGTGGCTGCGGTGTGAAGCGGCGAGCGCTCGACACCCTCGGGCCAGTCGGCCATTTTCGGAATCTCCCTCCCGATGTTCGTGAGCAGTTCTCGCGGGCGAGAGTACGACCACCCGTATCAGACGAGAATGTCCACGTCGTAGCCGACATCTTCGAGCGCGGCGACCAGCTCGGCGGCGTGGTCGTGGTCGTGGGTCTCGATGTCGAGTTCCACCTCGGCGGCGTCGACGGCGATGTCCCGGGAGGTGCGGTCGTGACGGATCGCGTAGATGTTCGCGTCGTGTGCGGAGATCGTCTCGATCAGGCCTTCGAGCGCTCCCGGTCGGTCTTTCAGTTCGGTCCGGATCTTCAGGTACCGGCCCATCTGGATCAGTCCGCGGACGATCACCGTCGTGAGCTGGTTGAGGTCGATGTTCCCACCACACAGCGCCGGCACGATAACCTCCCCGTCTTCGTAGTCGAACGCCTCCTCCACGGTTGCGGCGAGTGCGACCGCTCCCGCCCCCTCGACGAGTGTCTTCGACCGCTCCAACAGGTGGGTGAGAGCGAGCGCGATCTGCTCGTCGGAGACGGTGACGATCTCGTCGACGCGTTCTCGGATCACCGGGAACGTGTGTTCACCGACGGTGGCGACGGCGATCCCGTCCGCGACCGTGTCGACATCCCCGGTGCCAATACGCTCACCGGCCGCCATCGAGCGCGCGGCGGAGTCGGCACCCTCAGCTTGGACACCGACGACACGAACGTCGTCGAGGCGGCCTTTCACCGCCGTCGCCACTCCCGAGATGAGTCCCCCGCCGCCGATCGGGACGACGACAGTGTCGACCTCCGGGAGGTCGTCGGCGATTTCGAGGCCGATGGTTCCCTGTCCGGCCATCACGAGTTCGTCCTCGAAGGCGTGGACGTAGGTGCGTCCCTCCTCGGCCTCGATCTCGTGCGCACGCGTCTGTGCGGCATCGTAGTTGCGACCGTGGAGTTCCACCGTCGCGCCGTAGCGTCGTGTCGCGTCGACCTTCGACACCGGGGCGTGTTGTGGCATCACCACCTTCGCGTCGACGTCGTTGCGCGAGGCAGCCAGCGCGACCCCCTGCGCGTGGTTGCCGGCGCTGGCGGTGACGACGCCAGCCGCCGCCTCCTCCGGTGAGAGCCGCGAGATGCGGTTGGCCGCGCCGCGAATCTTGAACGCGCCCGTCCGCTGGAGCGCTTCGAGCTTCAGGTGGATCGACGCGCCCGTCATCCGAGAGAACGTGTCGGAGTACTCCAACGGCGTGTGACGCGCGACTGCGTCGACGCGGTCCCGTGCCGCCTCGACGTCGTCCAACGAGAGCATACCTCACCCACCCGCCTCGGCGTGTTTATCGATTTCGTAACTGACAGCCTATCCCGAACCACCGTGTCGGTCGAACGTGGCTTGTCATTGAAGACGACCCGTCGCGAAGCACAGCCGTGCCAGACGACACAGAGGAGGTCACG
Source organism: uncultured Halobacteria archaeon (assembly GCA_937142015.1). GTDB lineage: Archaea > Halobacteriota > Halobacteria > Halobacteriales > Haloferacaceae > JAHENP01. The sequence goes on along the minus strand of CAKZQY010000087.1, from coordinate 4,104 downwards.
CCGACGGCAGTCGAGGCGGACGTGACGGTTCCGCTCGGCGACGAGCAGCTGACAGTGTCGATTCCAGACTCCGCCGTGCGTGTCGCAGCCCCGTCCGGCGGTGAGGCGGTCGACCCACGGACGGCAGCGCGCCGCGCGCTCGCCGACCCACACGGACCGGCGCTCTCGACGGTCGTCGACCCGGACGACGAGGTGGCGATCGTCGTCACGGACGTGACCCGAGCCACCCCCGACGACGTGTTGCTCGACGTGCTGCTCGACAGACTCCCCGTGACCCGCGAGCACGTGTCGGTCGTGCTCGGGCTGGGGCTCCACCGACCGATGACAGACGCAGAGATCGAGACGGCGCTCGGTGACAACGCGCCGCTCGCAGAGAACCACGACCCGGACGCGACCGTCGAAGTCGGTCGAGTCGACGGGACGCCCGTCCTGATCAACGAGACCGTCGCTGCGGCGGACACCGTGTTGGCGACGGGAATGGTGGAGCCACACCAGTACGCCGGATTCTCCGGCGGTGCGAAGACGGTCGTCGTCGGCGCGGGCGGCGAGCCACTGATCCGGTACACACACGGGCCGGAGATGCTCTCGCAGTCGGGTGTGCGACTGGGACGGGTCGACGACAACCCGTTCAGGGACGTTCTGGACCGTGCCGGCGACCTCGCCGGGCCGGCGTTCGCGCTCAACGTCACCCACGGCCCGGCGGGAACGCTGGGAGCCGCCGCGGGGCGACCGCGTGCCGTGGTGCGCGACCTCGCCGCTCGCGCCCGCGACGCGCTGTCGGTGACTGTCGAGCGGTCGTACGACGCCGTGATCGCGGGCGTCGGCGCGCCGAAGGACGCCAACCTCTACCAGACGACCCGCGCGGCGACGTACGTGATCTTGGGTGCGCGCAACCCGCTGCGGACTGGCGGACGCGTGGTGATTCCCGCGCGACTCCCCGAGGGCGCTGGCGACGGGACCGGCGAACGACGCTTCTACGAGCGCCTGTCGACGGCCGACTCCGCGACGTCGTTGTACGAGTCGATGCGAGAGGGGTACGAACCGGGCGCACAGCGGGCGTTCGTGCTGGCCCGTGCGCTCCGCGAACACGACGTGTGGGTGACGAACAGCGACGCCCCTGCACTCGTCGAGGACTGTCTGCTGGAGACCGCGGACGACCCTGCTGCCGCAGTCGGACCCGGGAGTGACGTGCTCGTCGTCCCGGATGCACTGAACACACTGTTGGTGCCGCCCGCCTGACTGGTGGACACCGCTCGTGGTGTGTGGTTGCTCGTGGAGTGTGACACCGCTCGTGGTGTGTGGTTGCTCGTGGAGTGTGACGCCACCAGCGACGTGACAGCCGGAAGGAGAGCCGGCCCGAGACGCCAGGTTCTCGATACGAACAGACAAGTAGCTTCGAGAGCGACGAGTGGTATGACCGAGACGCCGGAGGTTCCCGAACTGAGCTCGGGGCTGTCGCGGGAACAGGCCCGCGCGCTGAAAGAGTCGTTCGACCCGGAGGAGCGGGAGCGGATTCAGGACACCGTAGCGACGCTGTTGGACCTCCTCGGCCGTGCTCACGCGATGGCGGTGTTGAGCGCCTTCGCGTTCTCGGAGGAGCCGCTCCGGTTCAGCGACCTCGAATCGGAACTCGACATCGCCCCGAACACGCTCTCGACGCGCCTCTCGGAGCTCACCGACGCCGGCCTGCTCGACCGAACTGCGTACGACGAGATTCCGCCCCGTGTCGAGTACGAACCCACCGAACGAGCCGAGGCGCTGTTCCCCGTCTTCGCACACCTCCACCACTGGGCGATGGAACACGAAATCTGAGTTCGACTGGGAGCGAGATCTGCGCTCGACTGGTTGTAGCTGCGTCGATACTCGTGGTCCTCCCTGACCGGCACGCCCTGTCCCACCCGGTCGACGTACGACTCGTCGACGGATCGACACGACCAGCCAGCTTGCTTCGAATCCAAAAGTATACCACTACAGCACTCGTAGTGTAGGTATGTCGTCGGGAGAGACCGGGCGGGAGGCCCGGGCAGACGGAGCGGCACTCGCGCAGACAGGTCGTGAGACAGCGGAGACGAGCGCCATCGCCGCGTCGGGGCTCCAGCTCACGTACAGCGACGGGACGGAGGCAGTCGCGTCGGTGGACATGACAGTGTCACAGGGAGAGTTCTTCGGCTTTCTCGGTCCGAACGGTGCGGGGAAGACGACGACGATCAAGGTGTTGGCGACACTGCTGTCGCCGACAGCCGGCGAGGTGTCGGTCAACGGGTTCGACGTGACGAGCGAGCCGCGTGCAGTGCGGGAGTCAATCGGCTACATGGCACAGGAGACGAGCATCGACCCGGAGCTGACGGCCGCGGAGAACGTCCGGTTCGCCTGCGAGGCGTACGGCGTTCCGCGGGGCGACCGCGAGGAGCGGACCACGGAACTGTTGGAGCTGGTCGATCTGGTCGACGTCGCAGACAAGCGCGCAGAGGAATTCTCCGGCGGGATGAAGAAGCGACTCGACGCCGCCACCGCGCTCGTCCACCAGCCGCCGCTGGTGTTCTTAGACGAGCCGACGACCGGGTTGGACCCGAAGGCACGCAACAGGCTGTGGGACTACTTCGAACGGATCAACGACCGCGGCACCACCATCTTCCTCACCACGCAGTACCTCGAAGAGGCTGACCAGCTGTGTGACCGGCTGGCGGTGATCCTCGACGGAGAGATCGTCGCCGAGGGGAGCCCGGCGGAGCTGAAACGCCGCGTCGGCGGCGAGATCCTCGACGTGGAGGTCGACGGAGACGAGGCCGACCGCGCTCGCGCTGCCGAGATCGCCGCCGAGACGGAGCCGTTCGCGGACGCGACGGTACAGGTGACCGACAGCGGCGTCAGTGTCACGAGCGAACTCGCGCGGCAACACGGCACCGACCTGCTCGTCCGTCTCCGCGACGCGGGACTCACTGTCACCGGGTTCGAGATCCACGCGCCAACACTCGACGACGTGTTCCTCGCCATCACCGGCGACGAGGTGGAGACGGAGACGCTCGACGCCGACGACGCGAGCGAGACGGAGGTGTCCCGATGACGGGTGTCGACGACGGACACCCGAACGGCGAGAGCACAGACGACGCGGCGGAGACGCGCTCGAACAGGGGAAGTTCAGGCGACGTGGCGGAGACGCGCTCGAACGGTGGAAGTTCAGGCGATGTGGCGGAGATTCGCTCGGACGGCGGGGGGACAGCGGCGGCCACAGATTCGACCGCAACGGCGTCGACCGCGAGCGGGACGGCGACAGTGTCGCGGTCGGGCAACAGCTTCCTCGGCGACGTGTGGGTCAACTTCAAGCGGTGGAATCTGAAGGCAGTCCGCAACCCGTTCGTGTTGGTCGTCTCGTTGGTGCAGCCGATCATCTTCCTCGTGTTGTTCACGGAGGTGTTCGGCAACGTGGCTGGTCGCGCCGTCGCACAGGGGAGTCCGGGAATCAGCTACGAGACGTACCTCGTGCCGGCCATCGCCGTGCAGGTGGCGCTGGCGGCGGCGATCACCTCCGGAATCGGGCTGGTGAACGACATCGAGAACGGGATGTTCGAGAAGGTGTTGGTGACGCCGATGAACCGCACGGCGATCTTCGTCGGGAAGACCGCGGCAGAGGTGTTCCGGATCGTGATCCAGGTCTCGATCATCCTCGGGCTGGGTGTCCTGTTGGGAGCCGAGATTGCGACCGGGATCGTCGGTGCGGTCGGCATCGTCGCCGTCGCCACGGTGTTCTCGCTGTGGTTCCTCGCGCTGTCGAACACGTTCGCGCTGCTCACCCGCGATCAGGAGTCGACGATCATCGCCTCGAACCTGCTGCAGTTCCCGTTGTTGTTCCTGTCGAGCGCGTTCCTCCCGCTCGCGGCGCTCCCGGAGTGGATTCAGACGTTCGCGCGGCTCAACCCCGTCACCTACGGTGTCGACGCCGCTCGTGCGCTGATGATCGACCGCGACGTGATGACCGTGATCGAAGTGTCGCAGTTCGGCGGCGCGCTCGACTCCGTCGTCCCGGGTGTCGCCGTGCTCGTGGCGCTGGATCTCGTGCTCGGCGCCGTCGCGGTCGTGCTGCTCTCGCGAGCGTCGAGCTCCGAC
>CAKZQY010000086.1 GCA_937142015.1 uncultured Halobacteria archaeon | reverse complement strand
TCCGGGCTCTGTGTGTCGACGAAAGTCGAGTGACACTGCCGGTCAGCGACGATCAGTCCTCAGTTTTCGTCACGTCGAGGTCTTCGATGTCGCCCTCGTACAGTTTCGCGCCGTCTTGGGCCACCTGTCGGGCGAGGACGGCACACTTGATCCGCATCGGGGAGATGTCGACACCGAGCATGTCGGTCACGTCCTCGCGGTCCATCTCCGCCAGTTCGCTCAGCGTCGTGCCGGGGAGTCGCTCGGAGAGCATCGACGCCGCCGCCTGTGAGATCGCACAGCCGTCACCGGAGAAGGCGACGTACTCGATGGTCTCACCGTCGTCGGCGAGTCTGACGTCGACCGTGATCGTGTCGCCACACGAGGGGTTCTCGCCCGTGTGCGAGAAGTCGGGGTCCGCTAACTCCCCGTAGTTGCGCGGGTTCTTGTAGTGGTCGAGAATCTGCTGTCTGTACATGTCGGAGCCGCCGCCGATACCCATCGTTACTCGGAGTTGTCGCGTGTGACGCAAAAGGATTGTCACTCTGCTGGGTCGGGACCACTACGGGCTGGCGGCCGGCCACCGTGAGCCGACGGCCGGCCACCGTCGGTACTGACAGCACTGTTGCCACGGAGGTCGGCCACGCGGTCGGTCAGGTCGTCGATAGCGTCGTCCTGTCGGTTCGTCGCTTCGACGATGTCGGTAGCAGCGTCCTCCGTCCGGTCGGAACGTTCCCGCACGTCCTCGATGGTCGCGGTGAGCTCTTCGATGGTCGAGGCCTGATCGTCCGTCGCGCGGGACACTTCGGCGATCCCGTCTGCGGCCTCGTCGATGGCGTCGGCGATCTCCTCGAAGGCGGCGAGCACGTCGTCGATCTGGGCGGCGGCGTGGTCGATCTGCTCGTGTGACTGCTCTGCGGCGACGACTGTCTCGTCCGTCTGCGCCTGGAGCTGTTCGATGCTCTCGGTGATGTCCTCCGTGTGACTCCGTGTCTCGTCGGCGAGACTCTTCACCTCCTCGGCGACGACTGCGAAGCCGTCGCCCTCCTCGCCCGCGCGAGCGGCCTCGATGTTGGCGTTCAGTGCCAACAAGTTCGTCTGGTCTGCCACGTCGGAGATCACCTCGACAACCTCCTCGATCTCGTCCATCTGGTCGCCGAGCTGGGTGACGGAGTCGACGAGCTCCTGTCCGATCTCGGTCACCTCGTCGGTCGCCTCGCGGGCGTCCTCGGAGGCAGTCAACCCCTCGTTGGCGGCGTCGCGCGCCTGCGCGGCGGCGGCGTCGACCTGCTCTGCCGTGGCTGCGACCTCCTCCATCGAGGCCGAGAACGTCTGCATCTCGCTGACCCCTTCTTCGAGCAGCTCGTTCTGGTCGCCCACGTTGTCCGCGATCTCGGCTGCGGCGTCGCTCGCCCGCTCGACTGCCTCGCGGAGCCGCTCCGCCTGCTCGTCGACGCCCGCTGCCGTCTCTTCGAACGCCTCGGCCGTCCGGTTGAGCTCCGCCGTCACTGTCAGGAGCTCGTCGTCGAGACAGTCGTGTTCGTCCGTGAACGAGGCCCGCGCGTCCAAGTTGCCGCTCATCAGCTCTCGGAGCGTGGCCTGAATCTCGTCGACCAACCCCTCGATGGACTCTCGACGACGCACCTCGGTCGTGTTGTCGATGACCGTCTGCACCACCGCCACGAACTCCCCGTCCTCGAACAACGGCCGAGCGGTGATCTCACAGTAGTGGGTCTCCCCCGACGGATCGACGACCTGCTCGTCGTCGGCGTACACGAGCAGCTCCGGGTCCCGAAGCTGTACGTCGAACGACTCGTGGGCCGCCTCCGGGGCGTCGAGCACCTTCTCGGCGAGTGTCCGAGCGTCCCGACCCGTCGCGTAGAACAACTCGCCTGCACCCTGCTGGCCGATTGCGACCTCGCCGTCGACGCCCGTCAGATCGCCGAGACCGTCGTTCCACGCGACGACCTCGCCTGCCGTGTCGATCATGAACACTGGTGACCCGATGCTGTCCAACAGGAGGTCGTCGTCGACGTTCAACTCGTCTTCCTCCTCCTCGTCTCCGACCGGCGCTTCGCCGTCGTCTACGGTCGACGGTTGGTCGCCTTCCACGCTCGACGACGCTGCGCCGTCGCCTGTCGACGCTCGCTCGGGGTCGACGCTCGACGACGCTGCGCCGTCGCCTGTCGACGCTCGCTCGGGGTCGTCTCCGGCGGTCGAGTCACCGGTGGACGGGGAACTGTCGTCACTCGTCGTGTTCGTTGTGTCTGTGCCTCCCGGTTCTGGCTCCGACTCCGGCGACTCCTCGTCGCTCCTCGTGATCCCGCCGTCTGCTCGCGGCGGCGGACTGGCGGCGAGAGCGCCGTCCGAGTCGGTGTCTGTGAACCACTCGCGCACCCGGCTGAGCAGCCGCATGTTGCGAATCGAAACCACGGCTACGTTTCAATCTTATCACTTTCGCGTCTCGGTTTATATACAGTTCTACAGGAAACCCGCGCACGAGATTACTTTCTGCAAATTCGAGATGCGAACATTGTGGCGACACCCCGTATCACACGCCGAGGGGCGAGAGTGAAACGCACCCTGTCTCGCGCGCAACAACCGGTGTCCACGTTAAAATTGTTTGTTTGCGGAGCGAGTGAACCGTTCGCGGTAGTCGTGCGTGCGCCGGCAGGGAGTGAGACACGTCACGCTGAAATTCGTCGCGGTCCGAGAGGCGTTCGATGGAGGTGGACGAACTCCGCGAGCGGGCGTCGGCACTGCCGAGGGAGCCGGGTGTCTACCAGTTCGTGGAGGGTGAGACGGTTCAGTACGTCGGGAAGGCGGTCGACCTCCGCGACCGGGTACGGTCGTACACGGACCCACGGTCACAGCGCGTCGCCCGGATGGTTGACCGCGCGGACGATGTGGACTTCGCGGTGACGGACACGGAGACGCAGGCGCTGTTGTTGGAGGCGAACCTCATCAAGCGGCAGAGTCCGCGGTTCAACGTTCGGCTAAAAGACGACAAGTCGTACCCGCTCGTCCAGCTGACGGACCACCCGATTCCGCGGATCGAGGTGACGCGCGACCCGGCGGAGGGTGCGACGGTGTTCGGCCCGTTCACCAGCGTCGCACGCGTAGAGACGGTCGTGAAGGCGCTGCGGGAGACGTACGGTCTCCGCGGCTGTTCCGACCACAAGTACGAGAGCCGTGACCGGCCGTGTCTGGACTACGAGGTCGGGCTCTGTTCCGCGCCGTGTGTCGACGAGATCGACGCCAAGAGCTACCGGGAGGACGTGACCGCCGTCCGGCGGTTCTTCGAGGGCGAGACCGGCGTGTTGGTCGATCCGCTGGAGCGAGCGATGGAGAGCGCCGCCGCGAACCGGGAGTTCGAGCGGGCTGGGAACCTCCGCGACAGACTCGAAGTCGTGCGTGCGTTCCACGGGGACAGTGAGGCCGCGATCAGCGCCGGCGCGAGTGAGAACGGCAGGGCGGGTGACGGTGCGAGGGCGGGCGACGGCGCGAGGGCGGGCGACGGCGAGGCAGGTGTGGACGCCGAGGCAGGTGCGAACGGCGAGGCAGGTGCGGACGGCGAGACAGGTGTGGACGGCGAGACAGGTGCGGACAGCGAGGCGGGATACGAGTCCACGGTCGACGTGCTCGGCGCGACTGTCGAGGGCGACAGCGCGGTGGTCGCAAGGCTCCACAGCGAGAACGGTCAGCTCGTCGACCGGTCGCGGCACACACTCGACGCGCCGGAGGGGAGCGACGGCGTCGCGGCCGTGCTGTCGGCGTTTCTGGTCCAGTACTACGCGGAGCGGTCGTTCCCGGACGCGGTGCTCCTCTCGGAGCGGCCGGCAGAGCGGGACGTACGCGACTGGCTGGAGTCGGAGGGGGTCGCCGTGCGGGTGCCGGGCGTTGGTCGGGAGGCGAAGCTCGTGGATCTGGCGCTGAAGAACGCCCGCACCGGGCCGACGCGGACGGACGAGCTCACAGCACTCGGTGACGCGCTCGGGATCGCGCGGCCGGAGCGTATCGAGGGGTTCGACGTGTCACACGCACAGGGACGCGACGCCGTCGGCTCGAACGTCTGTTTCGTCGACGGCTCCGCCGAGAAGTCCGACTACCGCCGGAAGAAGCTCACCGACCAGAACGACGACTACGACAATATGCACGAGCTGGTTCGGTGGCGCGCACAGCGGTCTGTCGAGGGCCGCGACGACCGCCCGGACCCGGATCTGCTGGTGATCGACGGCGGCGACAGCCAGTTGGGTGCCGCCCGCGACGCGCTGTCTGTGACCGGCTGGGACGTGCCGGCCGTCGCACTCGCCAAGGAGGAGGAACTGGTGGTCACCGAGCGCGGCGTCCGCGACTGGGACGACGACGCGCCACAGCTCCACGTGCTCCAGCGTGTCCGTGACGAGGCGCACCGCTTCGCCGTCCAGTACCACCAGACGCTGCGTGACGACGTGTCGACCGTGCTCGAAGCGGTGCCGGGTGTCGGCCCGGAGACCCGCCAGCGACTCCTCCGCCGGTTCGGCTCCGTCGAGAACGTCCGTGCTGCGAGTTACGACGATCTGACTGACGTGCCGGGTGTCGGTGACGCGACTGCGGAGACGATTCTGCGACGGCTGTGAGTTGTCGGGGTCGGCTCGTGTTGGTGGCTGGTCGCGGTTGCGACACTGCTAAGACTGTGTAGTACGATAGTAGCACCGAGCATGAAGTACGCTAACGTGAGCGTGAAGTTTCCGGAGACCCTCGACGACGAAATCGAAACACTCGTCGCAGACACCGACCTGTACACGAACAAGTCCGAGTTCGTCAAAGAGGCGTGCCGGAGCCACCTCCGAGAGCTCCGACAAGATCCCGCAGTGGCTGCACTCCGAATGGAACGACTCCTCGATCGGGCAGAGAGCAGTTCACTCACTGACGACGAGGTCTCGGCCCGACTCGACCAGTTCGCGGCGTCTGTCGACAGCGACGCAGTCGAGACGGCCGTCAGCGAAGCCCGAGCGGAGACCGCCGAGAGTGTGTCTGACGAGTCGTGATCGTGCTCGACTCCAACCTCTGGGTCTTCGGTACGCTCGGGACGAACGACCGTGCCGAGTCTCTCCTCCGAGAAATCGAGACGGGAGAGCGTACGTCCGCACTGTCAGCGTACATGCTTCGGGAGATCCTGACAGCGTTCGAACGTGTTCCGGAATTATCCCCGAGAGAACGCGACGAATTACAGACAGCGTTCTGTGTCCGACTCTCCCGAATGACTGGTTTAATAGATGCACCATCGAGCAGAGATGCCTCCGAAGGGCTCCTCGCCGAGCGTCGGTCTGCGCTCCGACACGTTCCTCAATCTGTCTGAGACGGGCCTTTATATCGGAAATACCGTTGTCTATGCGCTCAGTGTTGCCCTTCACCTCTCGGAGCATATCGCTACTCGCTGTCTCGACGGAAGCCTGAGACGTTTCTTCATCAGACGATTCGTCTCTCCTTCGTGGGTCACCGTACTGAGGGTGACGGTCCGCGGTCACCGTCGCTCGGCCGTCTCACTCCAGGGTGAGTGACGCGAACTGCGCCGCAGCGTACCGGTAGCCGAGCGCTCCGGCCAGCCACGCGAGCGAGACAGTGCTACAGACGCCGAGGCCGAGCGCCCAGAGGCCGAACCGAGCAGACAGTGCGACACCAGCCAGCGCCGGCAGCGACAGCACGATGACGACGACGGAGTGGGCGGCGAGCGCGAACTTCGAGGGAGCCAGCGGACCGTCGCCGTTCCGCACGTCGAGTCGCTCGATACGGGGAATCCCGACGCCGACGGCGACGGAGACCGGTGCGGTGCCGAGCGTCAGCCCGACCCCGACGACGACGCCGGCGGCGGTCGCTGCGGGTCCGAACCCCGCGAGTGGCGCGGCGACGAGCACCACCGCCGACACGGCCGGGACGGCGACACTCACCGCAGCGAGCACGTACCCCCGCACCACGCCAGCTCCGGCGACTGGACTGGTGAGCAACAGCGGGAGTCCAGCCCCCTCACTGGAGAGGGGGTTGAGACTCGTCCCGATTCCGGCGGCCCACGCGCCGTACAGCCCGAGCAACACCGGAAACGCCGGCGGGTGATCGCCGCTGAGAATCACTGTCCCGGCGAACAGGAACGGGATACCGAGGAACACGAGCGTCTTCGGCCGGCGGACGGTCTGGAGCCACACGCGGCGAGCGACGGCACGACTGCCGGCACTCGCCAGCGGGGCGAGCAGTGCGTCCGCGAGTCCCGCGCCGCTCGCGCCGTCCGCTGTCGGCGCAGGCGGGTCTCGGAACCACGTCCGCCGTGCGAGTCGCTCCGCGAGGAGGTACAGCGGCGGGAGGAAGAGCACGCTGCCGCCGAGTGCGACGGCCGCACGCGTCGGATCTGCCGCCACGGGCGTGCCGAGCAGGAACAGGTCTCCGTACCACCCGAACGGTGTCGTGGCGAAGATCACCACCGCGGTCTGGAGTCTGGTGACCACCAGCGTCGCGGCCATCAACGCCGCGCCGCCGCCGAGCAGTCTGACTCCCGGACCGAACACCTCGCCGCCGGTCGACGCCGCCCACGACAGCGCCACGACGTGTCCGACGAGTTCCGCTGTGAGGAACACACACAGAACTGCGAGGCCGCCAGTCGGGAGACTGCCGGGCCCGCCTCCGTCGACCGCGACTGTCACCAGCGTGAGCAGCACGAACAGCCCGATCACGGCGAACCGCCTGGCGTGTTCGGCGATCAGCGTGCCGAGGAACGTCGCCCGGACGCCGGCAGCCGGGACGACTAGGGGCGCGCTGTCCACGTCCGAGAGCCGTGTCGTCGCACCGACGGCCGCCAGCCCGACGGCGACGAACCACCCCATCGCTGCGAGTCCCCGGGCGTACGTCGAGAAGCCTGGTTCGCGAGCGACACCGAGACTTCCCTCGCTGGCGGCGAGACTGCTCGCACTGGTCGACGTGAGGCCGCTCACTTCGGGTGGTCCCGGCGGTCCCCCCGACAGCAACACGTTGAGCCACGTGCCGCCGATCACGAGGAGGAGAAACGCAGTCCGCCGCGGCCGCGTGAGTGCTCGCCTGATCGCTCGACGAACGCCGACCTCGGCGATCAGCCACGCACGCCGTGCAGTCTGTGGCACTCGACCGTCGACGGGCTCTGTGGCCGGCACCCAGTGGTCGATCTGCTCTGTCACCGACGCGTGACTCTCCTCGGCAGCGCCCCGGCGACGGTCGTCTTCAGTCATCAGTCTCCGTCACGGTCGGCACGTCGAGTGTGCCAGCCCCGACAGTCTCGGCTCCGGCCCTGTCCTCGGTCAGTCGGATGAACGCGTCTTCGAGGTCCTCACGGCGGTCGCGGAGCTCTGCTGGCGGTCCCTCCGCGCGGAGCTGCCCGTCGACGAACACGCCGACCCGGTCCGACACCGCTTCCGCCACCGGGAGCACGTGCGTCGACAGGAGCACTGTCGTCCCGCTCTCGGCGACGGCGGCGACGGTCTCTCGCACGCGTCGGGCCGCACGCGGGTCTAACCCGCTCGTCGGCTCGTCGAGGATCAGCAGGTCGGGATCGTGCAGTGTCGCCTGCAACAGCCCGAGTCGCTTCGCCATCCCGGTGGAGTAGGCGTCGATCCGACGGTCGACTGCGTCGGCGAGTCCGACTCGCCGGAGCGCTGTCTCGGCGTCGACGGACAACCCGCGGAGTCCGGCGGCGTACTCCAACTGCTCGCGGCCCGTGAGTTCGTCGTACAGCGGGGGATCTTCGGGGAGAAATCCGATCAGCTGTGAGACCGCAGCCCGGTCTGTCACCGCCTCCCCGCAGACGGTCGCCGTCCCGGCTGTCGGCTCGACCAGCGTCGCCAACAGACGCATCGTCGTCGTCTTCCCCGCGCCGTTCGGCCCGAGCAGCCCGTACACCTCCCCGGCGGTGATTGACAGGTCTAACGAGGCGACGGCAACTGTGTCGCCGTACTCCTTCCGCAAGCCTGCCGTCTCGACGACCGGCCCGGCTCTGTTTCCCCCCTCTGCGACCATGCACGACGGTATCCGACGCGGAGAGGTAAATCCGCGGTCTCCGACCCCCTGCGTGATCGGGTGGGGAAAGGAAGCCTGATCACCGTCCTCTCTACTGTCGGTCACGAGCCATCGAACCCGGTATCGACAGAATCGGGGCGAGACGCGTTGGAACCCCGAACGAAACGCAACGTGTATCGACGCTCGTGGCCGACAGTATCACTCCTCTCGCTGCCGTGCTCGTCGCTTCGCTCGGCGACGGTACTCGCCGTGAGGGTCGGCTGGATCGAACGGCGCTGGAGCGGCGTTCACCGCGTCGGCTCCACACTCCGGACACGTCTCGGCCAGCGTGTACACCGGGCGCTCGTGACGCTGCTCCCACTCGGCGCAGATGTGGATGTCTGAGTTCATCTCGTTGTGGTCTCGGACTCTCTCTCCGTCGAGGTGACCACCCCTCGAACGCCGATTCGGTCCTCGTCCCGCAGGGTCGATTCAGTCCGCTTCAGTTCGGCGTTCGCGGTGGTACTCCCCAGTGCCGCCGACGGAGGCGATACGCTCGGACGCTCGTTCGGCCGAGGCTTCCAGCTCCCGCTCTGCGGTCTTGTAGTCGGGAGCCTGCACTTTGATTCGGTACTCCGGGGAGCCGACGTAGGAGACGGACAGTTCCACTTCCTCCGGCACCTCGCCGTTGCCCTCTGCAGCCTGGAGCGCCTCTCTGATCGCGTCGACACCGTCCGGGGCGGGACACTCCAAGTCGACGTAGCCGGTCACGTTCACGTACGGGACGGAGACGTTCTCGCGAGCAGTCTCGACGACGGCGTCGATCTCCGACTCGGTCAGGTCGACGTTCTCCAGCGCCTCTCTGCCGTGGATCGCCGCCTGCTCGAAGCCGTCGTACATCGTCCCGAACTCCGCCAGCAGTTCGGTGGCGACACCGGCGTACTTGTCGTCGGACACGTCTTCGCCGAAGGCGATCGTCATCCAGTTGTCCGCCTTCCGCTCGTTCTTCCACTCCTGGATCTTGTCCGAGCGCTGGTGGTCGTTGACGTCCTTCAACGAGAGGTCGATCTGCTGGGCGTCCTCGTCGATGTCTAACACCTTGGCGACGACGCGCTCCTCCGTGCTGACGTGGTCGCGGATGTTCTTGATCCACCCCGGCGCGACCTCGCTGACGTGAACCAACCCGCGCTTGTCCTCGTACTCCGCTAACTCTACGAACACCCCGAAGTCTGCGATCTCGTCGACTTCCCCGACGACGAGATCCCCCTTCTCGGGCCAGCCACTGAATTTCATGTGTGATCGTTGCCGACGGAGACTAATACCGTTTCCTTTCGGCGTCGAACTGACTCCGGCCTCCACACGACTGCGACTGCTGATTGTAGAAGATTTTTACGTGAGCCGCGACGATTCCCGTACGAGATGAGCAGCGAACCGGAGTACGGAGCAGCTGAATACCTCTGTTTCGAGGTGATTCGACAGGTGGAGAACCGCGGCCGAGAAGTTCCGGAAACGGCGTTCAACAAGCTCTGTGCTCTCGTCTACGACGAGCTTGGAGAACAGGAGAGGTTGACCTTCCCCACCAATGCACCCGTTGTAGCTTTGTGGCGATCTGGAACGGAATCAGTGGAAGTCAGCACAGAAATCGAGGGTTCGAACAGAACAGCGGCGTCCAGAGATGATGGGATCTCCCGAACAACTGGTCCTGAACCAGAAGTCAGTCGACGGTACGCCGGACTCACCGGCTGAGTGCGCCGCAATTGTGAGAGCTGTCG
>CAKZQY010000085.1 GCA_937142015.1 uncultured Halobacteria archaeon | reverse complement strand
AACGACACGGGAAGAGATACGTGACCGCCGGAACCCCGTCTGCCACCGACGACCACGGCGTCGACAGCCGTCGGGCACGTGTCGAGATCTGCCGACGACACAGTACCTCACCGCTCGTCGGGGTAGTCGAGGAGACGTGCTCCGTCGGGCGAGATTCGTGTCGTGTTCGGGAGCGTCTCCTCGGCACCGACGGCGATCACAGTTTCGCCGACCATCGCCATCGTCGCCTCGCCGCCGGCGTCGGCGACACGGTCGAGTGTCGCTCGGACGCTGTCGGTGACGAGTCCAGTGGCGTCGGCGAACGCCCGCGCGTCGGCGAACAGGTGATCGAGCGGTCGCTCCGGGTCGAAGCGGTCGAACACGTCTCCGGCAGCCGCACGGATGCGCTCGACGGCCCCCTCGTCGGAGAGCACGCTCTCGGTCGCAATCCCGCCGTGAGAGACGTACTGGAGACTGTCGGTTCGGTCGTGGCTGTTCCGTCCGTCACCCACGTCGTACGCGAGTCCGCCGCGCTCTTGGACGAACACGTCACCCAGCCCAGTTCCGGCGGCAACCTCCGCGCGGTGGGCGGCGGTCACGAGCGACTCGCGGCTGCGGCCCAACTCGAAGACGGCGTTCGCCGCGAGCGCCGTCGCCAGCGTCGCCGCGCCGCTCGCGCCGAACCCGGCTCCGACGGGTGTCGCGGCGTCCAACGCGACTGCTGCGGTGACGCCGAGGCGCTGTAGCACCCGCTCGACCGGCTCGAACGTCGTCACCTCGCCGTCGAGACTGATCTGCGTCTCTGTCGCCGGCTGGACGCGTGCAGTCACCCCGTCGGCCGTGGCGAAGCTGATCCCACGAGAGCCTTCGCCGTCCTCCGTCGGCGTGAACACCACCGTGACACTCCCCGGCGCGTGTGCTGTCGCTGTCCGCGTCTCGTCTCGGCTCACAGCGACTCGTCTCTCTCGAACGCTCGTGAGACTGTCGGTCGGCGACGCGGGTCGTTGTTCCAATCGACGTGGCGAACTCCAGAGAACAGTTGGTCTCAGGCTTCGGCGAACACGTCGTCGTACGCGCCCGCTTCGATGCGCTCTTTGAACTCGCGGGGGTCGTTCCCCTCGATGGTGACGCCGAGCGACGTGCAGGTGCCGACGATCTCCTTCGCCGCGTTCTTCAGGTCGTACGACAGCAGGTCGGACTGTTTCTGCTCGGCGACCGTCTTCACCTGATCGACGGTCATGTCCGCGACGAACTCCGCCTGTGGCTCGCCGGAGCCGGTCTCGAAGCCGGCCTCGTCTTTGATCAGCTCCGCCGTCGGCGGGACACCGACCTCGATCTCGAAGGAGCCGTCGTCCTCGTACTCCACTGTGACGGGCACTTCCATGCCGTCGAACGCCGCCGTCTCGTCGTTGATCTCCTGTACGACTCCCTGCACGTCCACCGGGGTGGGACCCAGTTCCGGCCCGAGCGGCGGCCCAGGGTCGACCTCGCCGCCGGGGACGAGCACTTCGATAGATCCAGCCATACCTGACTGTTCCGCTGTGATCGATTTTAAGAGTTGCCTTCTCGCTTCCCGCCGACGACTGGACGTGTGAGAGGAACTGGACGCGCGAGAGGAACTGGACGTGTGAGACGACCACCCGAGCGCGTCGTGTTTAATCGCTGGACGGGATTCGTTGCACTCGTGGTGACGCTCTCGCCAGCCGTCTCGATTCCGCTCCAGTCCCTGCTCGCGGGATTCCCGGTCGACCAGTTTCTCGCCCACTGGTGGGTGTTCCCAGCGTCGGTGCTGTTCTCGCTGATCGCGTTGGCCTCCGGCGTGTCGGGCGCGCTGTTCTTCAGCCCGTTCTTCATGCTCGGTGTGGGACTCACCCCGGCGCAGGCCATCGGCGCTGGACTGCTCACGGAGGTGTTCGGGATGGGCAACGGACTGGTGAACTACGTCCGACAGCACGTGGTCGACTACCAGACGGCGAAGTGGCTGCTCGCTGGCGCGGTGCCGGCGGTCGTGGTCGGCGCGTTCGCCACCCACTACGTGCCGACGACGATTCTGAAGCTCGCCTTCGGCGCGGGACTCGTGCTGCTCGGCGGGTTCCTGACGCTGTACGACTCTCCCGAAGAGGCAGAGCCCGGCGAACGCGAGGGGGAGTTTCTCGGAGCGAAGAACGACGGCCGCGGGACGACGACCGTCGAGACGACCGACGGCGAGACGTTCACCTACGACACCTGCTGGCGACTGCCGGGTGTCGGACTCGCCACTGTCGGCGGGTTCGTCACGGGGCTGATCAGCGCCGGTCTCCCGGAGCTCACGACGACCCAACTCATCGTCCGGTGTCGACTCCCGCCGCGTGTCGCGGTCGCTACCAGCGTGTTCGTCCTCGGAATCGCCGCGCTGGCGGGCGCTGCGGTCCACGCCCTCGCTGCGACACCCGTCTGGTACGTCGTCGCGTGGTCGATCCCCGGCGTGCTGATCGGTGGCACTGTCGGCACCCGCGTCGGCAAGTACGTCCCGAGTGAACTGATGGAGCGCGCACTCGGTGTCGTCTTCCTCGGGGTCGGCGTCCTCGTCGTCGCCACTGAACTGCTCGGCTGACTCACTCCGCCGTGCCGGCCACGCTGCGGTGGCTCCCGGCCACGCTGCGGTGGCTCCCGGCCACGCTGCGGTGGCTTCCTCGCCCGCCTCTCCGTTGGCTGTCTGTACGTTCGCTTTCGGTGTCGTGCAGGTTCACTACACATTTCCTGTCACTTCTCTCGTGCAAGTGATCGACGCGGAGCGGCTCCGAAACGAGAAATTTTTGCTGCTTTACGTCGCGTGTACCGGAAACAATAACTGGTTCTCGTGACACGCGTTCGCCGCGTGTCGCGGCCGTGACCGCGGATTAGTCGAGCTGATTCCACCTGCCGTCTCCGGAATCTGTGACGATCTGCCCCACGTCGTGCCGTCGACCGAGTGATCAGCGTGTCAACAGTGTCGGCAACTACCGACCTGTGAGAGCCATTCAAGCCGTTCTCGGGCGTACGTGGTGTAGTGAAGCAAGAGACACACGCAGTCTCGCGGCGCGACCTCCTACGGACGAGTGGAGCAGGGGCGGCGGCACTGACCCTGACCGGCTGTCTCGGCGGCACCTCCGGTGGTGGGAGTTCGAGTACCCTCACACTCGGGACACTCAACGTGTTCCCGATGATGCAGTACTTCGTGATCGACCAGCAGGGGTGGTACGACGAGTTAGACGCGACAATCGAGGTGAAGACGTTCGGCGGCGGGCCGCCGCTGGTACAGGCGTACCAGAGCGGCACGCTCGATTTAGCGTACGTCGGAATCAGCCCCGGACTCGTCGGGATCGCCAACGGCGTCGGATCGAAGGTGGTGGCCGCGAACGTGTTGGAGCCGAACGTGATGGTCGGCAGCGAGACGTTCCGGTCGTACTGGGAGGAACACGGCAAAGACGCCTTCGAGCGGTTCCGCGAGGCGGAGGGACGCAAACCCTCCTTCGCCACGCTCCCGGCCGGGAGCACTCCGGACGTGTTCCTCCGGTTCTGGCTGGAAGAGCAGCTCGGACTGTCGACGGACGTGATCCAGATCAAAGGCCAGAGTCCGAGCGCGCTCCAGTCGACACTGTTGTCCGGGAAGGTGGACGCCGGCAGCGTGATCGAGCCCATCGCCACCAAGCTCGCACGCGACGACGGCAGTATCGAGCCGTTCCGCTACGCGGAGCCGATCATGCCGGGCCAGCCCGGCGCGGTGCTCCAACCCAGCCAGTCGCTGATCGACGACCAGCCGGGGTTGGTCCAGTCGCTCGTCGACATCCACACGCGGGCGACCGACTTCATCAACGACAACCGAATGGAGGCCGCCGACATGGCGAGTGAGGTGATCGGCACGGACATCCTCCCGTCGGAGACCGCTCGCGCCGCCATCCAGTCGAAGGCCGCGACGTTCATCAGCGACCCGAAGCGGATCGTCGAGAAGAGTCTGGTGTACAACGACTTCCACCAGCAGTTGGGCAACGTGGACACGGACCTCTCGGAGGGGGACGTGTTCGACCACAGCTTCTACGAGGAGGTGAGCAGTGGTGGCTAGCGAGACGGACACTGTCGACTACCTCACCGACGACGGCGGGTTCGTCGACGTCGAGGACGCCCGTGACGCCGCCTTGCAGGGGGGCGCGCTCGCGGTGTTCGTCGCGCTCTGGTGGGCCGGGGCGGTACTCACGCCCGCGAATCTCCTGCCGACGCCGCCCTCGGTCGCGTCTGTCGTCGTATCGGACGTCGCCAACGGCACGGTGTTCGAACTCGTCTGGCAGAGTCTCCGCCACTACATTCCGGGGCTGTTGATCGGGAGCGCGCTCGGGATGGCGACCGGCGTGTTGGTCGGGTGGAGCGACACCGCCGCGGAGACGGTCGGGACGGTCGCACAGTTCCTCCGTCCGATTCCGCCGTTGGCGTGGATTCCGTTCGCTATCATCTGGTTCGGGCTGACCGACGCTGGCGCGGCGTTCATCGTCGCCGTCGTCGCCTTCTGGATCAACTACTACAACGCCGAGAGCGGCGTCGCGAGCGTGGATCGAGAACTCCTCGAAGTCGCACAGTCTCTCGGCACCACCTCGAACGTTCGACTCGTGCGGAAAGTCGTGCTCCCGTCCGCGGTCCCCGAATTGATTACGGGGTTCCGCACGGCGGCCGGGCAGGCGTGGATGGTGATGGTCGCCGCAGAGCTGTTGGGTGTGGCCGGAATCGGGAAACACCTCTGGGACGCCGCGAACTTCCTCCAGATGGACGTGGTGATGGCGTACATGCTGGTGATCGGGCTGTTGTTCCTGCTCACGGATCGACTGATCGTGCTCGTCCAAGGGAGGGTGTTGACGTGGCGGTAGACGACGAGGCAGTCGTCGGCGACGGCAGAGAGGCACAGATCAGGCTCGCTGGCGTCGGGAAGACGTACCGCAGCGAGAGCGGGCCGGTGCGTGCGGTGTCAGACGTCTCTTTCGACGCCGCACGCGGGGAGTTCGTCTCCGTCGTCGGCCCGTCCGGCTGTGGCAAGTCGACCGTGTTCCGGATCATCGCGGGGTTAGAGACGGCCACGGAGGGCACCGTGGAAGTCGACGGCGAGCCGGTGACTGGACCGGGGCCGGACCGCGGGATGGTGTTTCAGGACGACGCGCTGTTCCCGTGGCGGACGGTCGCCGGCAACGTTCGCTACGGGCTCGAAGAGGTGGGTGCTCCGGAGGGGTTCTCCGTCTCCGAGCGCGTCGACTACTGTCTGGATCTGGTCGGACTGTCCGAGGCCGCACAGCAGTACCCCCGCGAACTGTCGGGTGGGATGCGCCAGCGTGTCGGAATCGCCCGCGCGCTCGCCGTCGACCCGCCGATTCTGCTGATGGACGAGCCGTTCGCTAGTGTCGACGCGCGCACCAAGTCGACGCTCCACCGAGAACTGTTGGACATCTGGGCCGAGACGGGGAAGACTGTCCTGTTCGTCACGCACGACATCGACGAGGCCGTCTACCTGTCGGACCGGGTGGTCGTCTTCTCCGAGGGCCCGGGGACGGTGCTGGACGCGATCTCACCGCCGGTCGACCGACCGCGCGACCGCACGAGTGAGGCGTTCACCGAGGCGAAAGCCGAAGTGCTGTCGTACTTCGACCACTGATACTGTCGGTCGCCGGGACACTAGCCAACTGTCGGCAGATCTGCGGTAGGAATCCGGTTGCGATGGGCCCGAGTTCACGAAGTCGTGACGGACAGCCTCAGTCTTCAGCCGGTGTACTGTCGTCGTGGTCTGACTCCGACTCTGTGTTCCGCTCGTCGCTCGCGTCCGTCCGTCGGTCGGCGTCGTCAGCCGCACCCGTCCGTCGGTCGACGTCGTCAGCCGCGTCGGCACTACCTGTCGCGTTCGACGTCACATCCGTGTCGATGTCGGGATCAGTGACACCGCCAGTCGGCTCTCCCTCCGCTTCTTCGACACGAGCGGTCGTTCCGTTCGTCTCCGCGCCGGTCGCGTTGGCGGTCGGCACTCCGGCGGCTGGCGTCCGTTGTTCCACGTTCTCCATCGCGGTCGAGACGTGTGCAGCCAGCGTCTCCAGTAAGTCGACGTCCTCTTCGTCGTACTCGATGGCGGCTGCCGTCGACAGCGAGACGATCAGCGTCCGCCCCTCCGCGGTCGGCACTGGGATGACGAGCGCCGCGTCCGGGCTCCGGTCGCCGAGGTCCACTGTCGTCTCGGCGTACCGCACGGCCTCGATACCGTCGTCGTCGTCGACTTCGTGTGCCAACGCCTCCAGCACGCGGAGTTCCTGCTCCCCCCGGAGTGTGCTGTCGACGACTGTCACCTCCTCGTCTCCGTCGCCAGAGTTCTGACGGCCGTCGGTCGTCGCTCGGCCGTCGGTCGTCTGGTCAGTCGTCGCTCGGCTGTCAGTCGTCCCACCAGCCGGTCGTTCCTCGACGAGGACGAACGCAGCGCCGTCACCCGCGACGAGGAACTCGACAGCCTCGACACAGAGGGCGCTGATCTCGTCGACCGTCTGCGACCGGTTGAGCGCCTTCCCGTACTGGTTCAGCGCCGCCACCTTCCGGGCGAACCCCTCGATCCGGTCGCGCCGTCGCTTCCCGCGGGCGTCGTACACGCCGACGAGCATGCCGACGAGCGCGCCGCCGGTGAACGCGTCGGTCGTGAGCGCGAGAACCGCGCCGGGAACTGACCGGCCGACCGCAGCCAGCACGACCACCGCGCCGACAGTCACCCCGCCGCCGAGGGTCCACGCCAGCACGCGGTCCGCGTGGTCGTCCGCACCACCGGCGTACAACAGCCACGCGCCACCGTACACCACTGCGCCGCCGATTGCGATCATCGGAATCGACCGGACGACCACGGCTGTCGAAGTCAGACTGCCGTCTAGTGTCACGACCTGCACTGCGGCGAGCGTGAGGCCGACTGCGATCAACGCCCCGGCCGAGAGGGACTCCCGTCGCATGCCGTCTCACTGTCGGTCGTGACGTGTGGTAAATGTTCCTGCGACGAACGGCGACAGGAACCGCCGTGTCACCGGTCGATCCCTCCACTCTGGTCGTCGACGACCGACTCGACTTCCTCGGGAGTCACTACGGCGAGGTCACCCGCGACGGTGCGTTTGAGCGCGGCGGTCGCGGCCCCCCACGACAGCGACGCCGACACGTCGCCGCCGTCGACGCGACGCGCCAGATACCCGCCGACGAACGCGTCGCCGGTGCCGATTGGGTCGAGTGTCTCCGCCTCGTACACGCGCTGTTCGAACACTGTCCCGTCGTGGAACGCGAGCGCACCCTGCTCGCCGCGCGTGACGATCACTGTCTCGAAGTCGAACTCCGCTGCGAGCCCGCGTGCGATGCGTGCGGCGCGGCTCTCGGTGTCTGCTGGTGCCGCCGCGCCGTCTGCTGTCGTCTCGTCGTCACGGTCGAGCACGTCGACAGCGTCGCGCTCGGCGGTCACGAGCACGTCGATCTCGGGGAACAGCTCCTCGTAGGCCGCTCGTGCGGTCGCCGGCGACCAGAGTTTCCCGCGGTAGTTCACGTCGAAGACGGTGGTCGCACCCTCGTCTCGTGCGCGCTCCAACAGCGCCGCCGTGGTCTCTGCGGCACGCCCCGAGAGCGCGGGTGTGATGCCGCTGGTGTAGAAGAACGCGGCGTCTGTGAGCACGTCGAGTGAGAGGTCGTCGGGCTCGACGGTCGTGATCGAGGCGTCCGCGCGGTCGTAGATCACGTTCGTCCCGCGTGGCTCGCCGCCGGGTTCGAGGTAGTAGGTGCCGAGACGCGCCTCCGCGGAGTCGTCGTACGCGACGAGTGGGTCGACGCCGTGGCTGCGGAGCTCGTGGACGATCCGCCGCCCGAGCGGCGAGTCTGGGAGCTTCGAGAGCCACGCCGTCTCCCGACCGAGCGCCGCGCCCGCGACGGCGACGTTGCTCTCCGCGCCACCCGCGCGAGCGTCCAGCGTCCTCGTCGTCGAGAGCCGTTCCCCCTCTGGCGGTGAGAGACGTAACATCGTCTCTCCGAACGTCACGATCTCTGTCACAGTCGGTGTGTGTCTGAGGCCGACATAAACGACCCGCTCGAACGCTGGTGGCGGAACGAAAATCACGGTTCGAGCACTGGTGGCGGAACGAGGGCCCACAGTTCGAACACCGGAGTCGGGGTGAGGGGAGAGGGGCGTGGACCGTGAGGCCGGGGTGAACCTCCTGTCGACCACACCCGTTTCGGGCTAGCCAGACTGTTCTCAAAAGCGCATTCGAGCAGTCCCTCACCGGGTGAGGAACCAGTAACCTCGATAGGGGCTCGCCACCGCGGGATAACGCCGAGGTTACTCGGTTTCGGAAACCACACGCAACGTTTTACGCGGGCGAAGAGAGGGGGACAGTATGGCGGCAGGGACCTTCGAGTACGACGGCGGCAGTGTCGAGCCGGGGGAGTCAGAGCGGTTCCGGTTCACGGTCAGCGAGACGTACCTCCGCGATCCGGTTCAGATTCCAGTGACAGTGATCAACGGGTCGGCGGAGGGCCCGACGGTGTTCCTCTCGGCGGCGATCCACGGCGACGAACTCAACGGCATCGAGGTGGTGCGAGAAGTCGCCGACGAGTGGGACCACACGAACGTCCACGGGACGCTGGTCTGTCTCCCGGTGTTGAACGTGCAGGGGTTCCAGACCCAACAGCGCTACCTCCCGATCTCGCAGCGGGACCTCAACCGCGCGTTCCCGGGGAAGGAGGGATCGACGAGTTCCAAGCGCGTTGCCCACCGTATCTTCCACAACTTCATCGAGCCGTGTGACCTCGGGCTCGACTTCCACACCTCCACGCGTGGGCGGACGAACATGTTTCACATCCGCGCCGACGTGGAGAACGAGGAGGTGGCGCGACTCGCCCGTGCGTTCGGGACGAACATCACGATGGCAGGCGACGGCAGCGAGGGGATGCTCCGTCGGGAGGCGACCGAGGCCGGTGTTCCGACGATCACCATCGAGATGGGTGAGGCACACCGCTTCGAGCGTGAACTGATCGACCACGCGCTCGGCGGCGTCCGCAGCGTGTTCGCAGAGTACGGCATCCACCCGCAAGACGAGGTCCGGTGGCCCGGCTGGCGGACGACCATCGAAGGGTGGAGTGAGAAGACGTGGCTCCGCGCGGACGACGGCGGCATCGTGGAGATGCTCTACGACAAGGGAGACTACGTCCCAGAGGGTGAGCTGATCTGCCGGATCGCCAGCCCGTTCGGCGCGGAAGTGACGGAAGTGACTGCGCCGTTCGACGGCGTTCTCGTCGGCGTGCTGGAGAACCCCGTCGTCTACCCCGGGAATCCGCTGTGTCACTTCGTGAAGGTCGACGATCAGGTGAAGACGATTCTCGAACGAGAGAGGGAGTGACGATCACTCCCCGTCGGGAGCGACACCGCGGCGCGAGCCGTCGACGTCGAGTTCGACGTCCAGCTCCGCGAGCAGTTCTGCGGCCTCCTCGCGTTTCTGTTGGTGGTCACGCAGGAACTTCTTCATCAGCTGTGCGGCCTGTTCCTTGCAGTCTCCACACAGGCGCTCACCGTCGGCACACTCTTCGTAGACGCGTTGGGCGAACTCGTCGTCGTCGTGTGACAGCAGGTAGGCGTACAGCTCGTACACCGGGCAGTCGTCCGGCTCGCCGCCGAGTTCACGTTGTTTCGCCGCAGTCTCCCGGCCGCCGGTGGTTGCAGCCGTCACCTTGTCGTAGCCGTCTTCGGGATCGTCCAACAGCGAGATGTGGCTCGCCGGGACGGAGGAG
>CAKZQY010000084.1 GCA_937142015.1 uncultured Halobacteria archaeon | reverse complement strand
GCTACCGCCCGATACCGCGACAGTCGCGGAAAATCACTACGCACGACCGTATGAAGTCGTGGGATTCCCACGTTGGGATATTGTGATACTGTCGGTCACAAGCCGTCGAACCCGGTCGGTAGAACCGAGGCGAGACGCGTTGGAACCCCGAGTGAAACGCAACACTGTATCAACACCTGTGACCGGCAGTAGAGCAAGCCATCCTGATAGGGTCGTGCGTAGAGATTTTCGAGTGGGTGCCGAGTACCGGACGGTACCACGCTGTTCTACGCCTGTGAGTCGAGTCGGCGGTAACTATCTACGCACGACCCTACGAGAGCGTGCGACGTGAGCTAGGTGAGATCGTTCCCGTATCGCCCGCTTCAGTCGACCGAAAGACACTCGCCGGCGTGTGCGCACAGACGAGAGCGTGGAAGAGAACACAGTCTGTCACCCCGTGATCGACGGGGAGCTCCTGTTGATTCGGAAGCAGCGCGGGCTCGGCGCGGGGAAGATCGTCGCTCCCGGCGGCGGGGTCGAGCCCGGCGAGACCCCTCGGGCGGGAGCGATCCGCGAGGTGGAGGAGGAGCTCTGCGTCACGCCGACCGGTGTCGAGAAGGTCGGGGAGATCGACTTCCACTTCCGCGATCCGAGCGAAGACGACGACTCGCTGTTCGTCCACGTGTTCGTCGCCGACGGTATCGAAGGGACGCCGGAGGAGACGCCCGAGGCCGTCCCACGGTGGGCTCCCGCAGACGACCCCCCGTACGAGGAGATGTGGGTCGACGACCGCATCTGGCTGCCGCACCTCCTCGACGGGCGTACGTTCACGAGCAGGTTCGTCCTCTCCGACGACGGCGAATCGCTCGTGGAGTACGACGTGTCACTCGACGTGGCGTTCGGCGACTAGAGAGTGTGCGTTCGTTCGTCTCACGTCGTCTGTCACCGACTCGAACGCCTCGTCTGTCTCCGACTCGAACGCCCCGTCTGTCACCGACCGTGTCGTCCGTCACCGGAACCCCGGGTGGGTTGCCGGCACCGTGGCTGGCACCGTCGCGGGGGTCGTGCAGAGAGTCGTGAGCGACACGATTCACCTCAATCTCTTCACGATGAACTCCGTCGAGCACGTCTCGCCGGGGTCGTGGCGACAGCCGGGCGACAGATCACACGAGTACACGGATCGGGAGTACTGGACCGAGGTCGCTCGGACGGCAGAGCGCGGCGGGTTCACGGCGGTCTTCTTCGCGGACGTACGCGGCGTCTACGACGTGTACGGCGGCGACCGCGAGACGGCGATCCGGAAGGCGGTCCAGACGCCCGCGAACGACCCGACGTACCTGCTGCCCGCGATGGCGGAGGTTACCGACGAGCTGGGATTCGCGGTGACGCGGTCGACGACGTACCAACACCCGTACGAGCTCGCGCGCCAGTTCTCCACGCTGGATCACCTCACCGACGGCCGGGTGGCGTTCAACGTCGTCACGTCGTACCTCGAATCCGCGGCGGTCAACCTCGGACTCGACGAACGGATGGACAAACAGACGCGCTACGACCGCGCCGACGAGTTTCTCGACGTCTGTTACGCTCTCTGGGAGGCGTCGTGGGACGAGGACGCCGTCGTCCGCGACCGCGAGCGCGGCGTGTTCACGGAGCCGGACCGCGTCCACCGCATCGACCACGAGGGGGAGTTCTTCGACGTGCCGGGCCCACACGGCTGTGAGCCGTCACCACAGCGTACACCCGTCGTGTTCCAGGCGGGGTCGTCCGAGCGGGGACGGGAGTTCGCCGCCCGCAACGCGGAGGCGGTGTTCTGCTCACAGCCGACGATGGAGGGTGTCCGCGAGTACGTCACGGACCTGCGCGAGCGAGCGGCCGACTACGGGCGCGATCCGGACCGACTCGCCTTCTTCCCCGGTGTCGTCCCGGTCGTCGGGGAGACGACCGCCGCTGCCGAGGCGACCTACGAGCGACTCCGCGACAACGTGGACGTGGAGGCGACGCTCGCGCTGCTGTCCGGGTTCCTCGACATGGATCTCTCTGAACTCGACCCGGATCAGCGGATCGAACACATCGAGACGGACGCGATCCAAGGGACGATGAACGCGTTCACACAGACCGATCCGGACCGCGAGTGGACCGTCCGAGAGGTCGCGGAGTTCTCCGGGCTCGGCACCACCTCGCCGGTCGTCGTCGGCTCTCCGGAGGAGATCGCGGACGAACTGGAACGGTGGGTCGACGAGACCGGTGTCGACGGGTTCAATGTGAAAGAGATCGTCCGCACTGGGAGTCTGGACGACTTCGTGGATCTCGTCTGCCCCGAGCTCAGCGAGCGTGGACTGCTCCCCGACGCTGAGCGAACGACACTGCGCGACCGTCTGTTCGGCGACGGGTCGCGTCTCCCGGCGAGTCATCCCGGACGACAGTGAACGGTCGGTGTCGAGTGGCAGTGATAGGGTCGTGCGTAGATAGTTACCGCCGGCTCGACTCACTGATGCAGTCCCGACGCGGTACCGTCCGGCACTCCGTGCCCACTCGAAAATCTCTACGCACGACCCTATCACTGGAGCGAGAACGCCGTCCCTGTTCAGTTCGGTGAGCCGAGCGCTCTGGTCGCGGTCGTGTTGCTACAGAAATCGAGTCGGTAATTAGGAACGACGGGAACTACCGACAGTGAGTGAGCCGACGATCACCCGGCCGCTGGTGAAAATCGACACACCAGCGG
>CAKZQY010000083.1 GCA_937142015.1 uncultured Halobacteria archaeon | reverse complement strand
AGCCAACATCCCCACCGGAGGAATCCCACGGCTCAGCCGTGGGAGGAAGTCAAACGGAGGATCTCACTGCTGCCGAACGGAGTGACACGGACGACTCGTCAGGCGACAATACTATCTCCAGGCCTAGCTTTATTATCCCGGCTAGATTCTAGCCGGCCACAGTGAGCCACATCGAACGCGTCGCTATCTCCGATTACAAGCGTCTCCGGTCCGTCGAACTCGACTGCGGACAGTTCACCGTCCTGACCGGACGGAACGGTGCGGGGAAGTCTTCCGTGTTGGAGGCCATCGAACTCGCACACAGACCACAGTCGTTGGAACGTCACGGGAAACACGTCTCGCAGGTCATCAACCGAGAGGCCAGCACTGCCGAGATCACCGCCGAGATGGCAGACGGGACAGCGTTGTCTGCCACCGTGAGACCGCCCGATATGCGGTCGAAGCGGAGTCTGATCAAGTACATTCTGCTGACTCGACAACGCGACTCAGTCACGCTCCATCCGACGGTCCGACCGACGAGTCTTCGGGTCGCTCCGACGACTCCGCAGCGCCGTCAGTCGACAGCGTCTCGGACACGTCACCCGGCGATTCACTCGCAGACTCGTCTGTGTCCGTCGCTCCCTCGGCGTCGCCGACCCACTCGAACTCCTCGTCCGTTTCACCAGCCAGCGCAGCACGCTTCCGTTCTGCGAGCGCGGCGTTCAGTCGCTCCAGCAGCGACACGCGAATCTCGTCGGCACGCTCCGGGTTCACGTCGTAGATCACGGCCTCACCGCCGACGATGCTCGCAGAACTCGCGGTGTCGGCGGTGACACTCGCCAGCCCCCACCGTCGTTGGAAGATCGTTCGCGTGATCAGCACGTTCTGGAGGCGGAACACCGGGACGATCCGCGTGCGCCGTCGCCAGAAGCCCGCTCTGGTGACCAGCGACCACGCCGTCTCGTGGTAGCCGCGGTGGCGGTACTTCAGCCGCGCCGCGACCGGTGTCAACGGAGCCAACACCACCGGCACGGCGGCGGCCGCGGTCGGGAGGGTGGTGACGACCGTCGCCGTACCGATTGCGGCAGCGAGCAGTCCGAGCGCGATCAGGTACCGGCGCGTGTACCGCTTGCGCGCTCTCGGCTCCGGTGAACTCAATGCCGGATCGACGACGGGGGAGGAGTCGTCCCCCTCGCCCACGTCTGTCGTCTCGTCGAACGTCTCACTCGCCTCGTAGCGACCGGTGTCGTCGCTGGCCGCGAGCACCTTCTGTGCGAGTGTCAACACCCGGTCGCGTGCTCCGAGGGGGACCGTCGTCTCGGAGCCGCTGCCGCCGTTCGCCCCGGGTGCGTAGCCGGCGGTCTCGACACCCAGCGCCGCGTAGCCGAGTCGACGCATCAACACGTTCTCGCCGACGGTGACCGTCTGTACCTTGCCGAGCGGAATCGTCCCGGAGTAGCGTCCGATCAGCCCGCGCTCGTAGCGGAGTTCGTCGCCGACACGCTCCAGCCGAAAGTCGTAGTACTGGAGGTACGTGAGCGCGATACTCACCATCCACACCGCTAGCAGGTAGCTCACGAGCAGGCCGACCGCGCCGACGCCGAGTGTGAGCACGTCCAGCGCGGCCAGACTACGGACCCCCTCTCGGAGGTCGATACCGAGTCGCCCGAGCAGTGCTCGCGTCATCTCCTCGCCACCGAACGGGATTCCGACGAACGGCACTGCGAACGCTCCCGGCCGGAAGGAGACGACGCTCAACACCCGGAGCTCGTGATCCGACACCTCGTACAACAACTCCTCGTCCGTCTCTCGTGGGTCGGGTGTGTGGGCTGCCCCCTGTGAATCTGGTGTGTCGGTCGTCCCCTGTAAATCCGGTGTGTCGGTCGTCCCCGTCACACTCTCTCCCGTCGCTGATTCGTCGACTCCGTCAGCCCTGCCACGCTCACTCGCGGCTCCACCCGTCACAGCCGCTGTCGACGACCGCTCCGTCGACTTCGAACGGCGGCTGCGGGGTCCGATCTCGTTCTGGAGACGGTCGGCCTCGGCAGTGTCGACGGCGTCGAGTGTCGCCTCCGTGCTGGAGCCGCCTGCGGTCTCGAAGTTCACTACGGCTAGCCCCAAGGCGCGCTTGAGCGCCGGGCGACGGACGTCGACGTTCTGAATCCGTTCGAGCGGAATCTCCCGCTTTTGCCGGCCGACGACGCCGCTGGCGACGATCAGCTCCTCGTCTGTCAGCTCGTACGTGAACCGGTAGTAGTACGCAACCTGGTAGGCGACGCCGAGCAGGAAAGCCGCGGGAGCCAACAGGAACGCGAGGTCACCGCTGCCGAACCCAGTCTCGTTTGCGAGGACGAAGCTCCCGAACAGCGCGGCAGAACCGAGCTGGAGTCCGCCCTGTGCGGCGTCGAGCACCGCCGAGAGTCTGTGGAGTCGTCGCATCGTGCTCACACCGCGTCGTACTCGCTCTCGGTTGCTAACTCGCGCAACCGCTCTCTGAGTTGGGTCGCCCTGTCTGGTGTGAGCCCTGGGACGGTGATGTCGGCTCCCCGCGATCCGGCGGTGTAGACGACGACGCTCGCCAGCCCCACGGTTCGTTCCAACGGGCCGCGCCGGGTGTCGACGTGTTGGACGCGGACGAACGGGACCGACGAGACACGCCGTGTGAGCACACCGCGGACGAGGTACAACGAGTCGTCGCGGATCTCGTACCCCCACACGCGGTACCGGAGGACGGCGAAGACGACGCCGAGCACCGCGATCACCGCCGCGAGACCGCCGAACAGCGTCACCGGACTCGGCCCGACCGGCAGCGCGACGCCCAGCCTGTCGCCGACGACGCCGAACCCCGCGACGAACGCCGCCGAGAACAGCGTACTCACGGCCCACACTAGCCGCACCCGCGGGTGGAGCGTCTGTAGTTGCACACCTCCACCTTGATCGCCCGGCGGCATAGGCGGTTCGATGCTCTTCGGGTGTCAGTCGTCTGCGAGGGAGCGGTCGCGGAGATCTGCGAGGGACGCCGCCTCGACGCGCTCGACGGACGAGCGGTTCGTCGTCGGGTTCTTCTCGACGCGAACCAGTTCGTCGGCGGCTCCGACGAGTTCGTCGTCGTGAGAGACGATCACGATCTGGCTGACCCCCAGCGCGCGCATCTCCTCGACGAGGTCGACGAGTCGAGAGACGTGTCCGTCGTCTAAGAACACGGTCGGCTCGTCGAGGATCAGCGGCGGTGTCGGTGCGGTGCCCTCGACACCCTCGGCGAGCAGGCGGTAGATTCCACAGCGTAACGAGAGGTTGAACAACGCTCGTTCGCCGCCCGACAGCTGTTCCGGCTCCAGTGACTCCCCGTCCTTCTGGTACACTGTGAGTTCGTACTGGTCGTCTAACTCGATGTGGGAGTACGCGTCGTTGCCGTACACCAGATCGAACGTCTCGTTCAGCCGGCGTTCGAGGCTCTCGACGTTCTTTCGTCTGAGTTCTGCACGGAGGTCACCGTAGGCCGTCTCCAACGACTCCGTCTCCTCGCGGAGCTGTTCGAGCGCTTCCACTTCCGCGGCGACTGTCTCGCGTTCCTCGCGGAGGGTTTCGAGCTCGTCGAGTTCGTTCTGGACCGCGCCGATGCCGTTCGTGAGTTCGTCGCGTCGCTCCCGCAGACTCTCCAGTTTCGCCGTCACGCGCTCGATGTACTCCTCGGCGTTCGAGCGTCGGTCGCGTGCCCGTTCGACCGCCTCCTCGTCGACCTCGGCGGCGAGCTCGTCGCGGCGCTGCCGCTTGTCTGCCAGCGTCTCGCGTCGCTGGTCGTTCACCGTCTGGAGACTGTCGCGCCGCTGTGTCGCCTGATCGATCTCCGTCTCGGCCTCGTCGATCGCTGTCCGCACCGACTCCACGCGGTCGAGTCGCTCTTCTGCAGTCCGAACGGACTGGATCTCGGCGTTCGCAGCGGCCACCTCCTCGCGTGCCTCTGCCGCCGTCTGCTCGGCCGTGTCCGCCTCGGCGTCTGCCGACTCCGCTTCCGTCTCTAAGGTTTCTGCCTCCTCACGGAGCCGACTGATCCGGTCTTCTGTCTCCTCGACCGTCGACTCTGTCTCTGTGATCCGCTCGTCCAGCAGGTCGAGCGTGTCTGTGACGCTGTCGAGGTCGCGCTCGACGGTCTGGAGCTGTTCCGCTCGCTCGACACGACGCTCGTGCTCTCGGCGGTCCTCGCGGAGCGAGTCTAACTCGGACTCCAGCCTGTCCACCTCCGCACGCCGCTCGTCGAGGCTGTCGACGTGTGGCGATCCCTCGACTGGCTGTCCACACTCCGGGCAGTTGCCGGCCGCCAGTAGTTCCTCGCCCTGCTCGACCGCACTGCGGGCGTTCTTCAGATCCGTCCGCACGTCCTCGATCTCCTCGCGTACGTCCGACAGCTCCGACTGTGCCTCCTCGCGGAACGAGGCGGCCTCGCCCACGTCGACCGGGGCGTCGGCGAACTCGGCGCGTAGGCTCTCTCGCTCGTCTTCCGTCTCCGAGCGTCGGTCTCGCAGGTCGGCGAGACGCTCACGCTTCGCTTCCAGTTCCGACTCCAGACTGTCCGCCTCCGACCGCTTCCGTTCGGCCCGTTCGCGCTTGTCCGCGGCCGTCTCCCGGTGTCGTTCCGCCCGGTTCTCCGCGTCAGTCACGGTGTCGCGTGCGTCCAACAGCGCCTCTCGGTGCTCGGACTCGCGGCGTTCGAGCTCCTCGCGTCGTTGCTCGACGGTCTCGGGGTCGGCCTCGTCGATCTCCGTCTCCGCGAGCGCGCTCTGGAGGTCACTCTGGAGCGACGACCGGCGCTCTCGGAGGTCGGCGATCCGGCTGGCAACCTCGGAGCGTTCCGACTCCGTCTCTGCGATCTCCGACTCCAACTCGTCGATCTCGGCGGCTAACTCGTTCAGTCGTTCACGCCGTTGTTCGTACTCGTCGAGGATCGATTGGGCCTCCTCGCGGGTGGACTCCGCCTTCTCGCGTTCGCCTTCGAACCGCTCGATCTCGTCGTCCACCTCCGAGAGCTCCGACTGCAGACTGTCGAGGCGTCCGTGGAGGTCCCGGTCCTCCTTGCGCTCGATTCGGTCGTCGAGACTCTCCAGTGCGCCGCGGCGCTGTGCGAGCACGTCCGCCACGCCGAGACGCGCCTCCCCGGCACGCTCGCGGTACTCCTCCAGTCGCCCGAGCTGGAGGAGATCGTCGATCATGTCGCGGCGTTCACGCGGCGTGGCGTCGATCAGCTTGTTCACTTCCCCCTGTTTGACGTACGCGCAGTTGACGAACGCCTCCGCGTCCATGCGGAGGAGGTCGGTGACGAACGCAGCCACGTCCGTCGCCCCCTCTCTGCGCAGTTCGCCGTCGGTCGTCTCCAACGTGCAGGTGGCCGTGCTCGCCCGGTCACCGTACGTTCGTACCTCGCGGGTGATGTGGTACGACTCGTCGTCGTGTGTGAACCACAGCTCCACGTCCGTCTCCTCTGCCCCGTTCGTGATCACGTCCGCCAGCGTGCCGTCCGTCGCCGTCGCGCCGTACAACGCGAAGAAGCACGCGTCCAACAGCGAGGACTTGCCGCTGCCGTTCAACCCGTGGACGACTGTCACACCGTCCGTCAACTCGACTGCTGCGTCGCCGTACGGCTTGAAGTTCCGGAGTTCGAGTCGGTCGAACTTCACGTCAGATCCTCCATGGTGACCTGTGTGCTGTCTCCTGTCTCGGCTGTGCCGTCGCTCTCGTCGTCAGTCGTCTCGGTGTCAGTGTCGGTCGCCTCGGTGTCAGTGCCGGTCATCTCGGTGCCGGTGTCGGTCGTCTCGGTGTCGGTGTCGCTCGCCTCGGTGTCGATGTCGCTCTCGTCGTCGTCGAACATCGTGTCGACGAGATCGGTGTCCTCGCCGTCGAGTCGGTCACGCACACGCTGGGTGACACGCTCTCGGAGGCTGTTGTCGGCGACCGTCTGATCCCGGACCAGACTGTCGACCTCCCGGGTCAGTTCAGAGAGACCCATCTCGGCGACACGCTCGCGGGCGGCACGGTCCGGGTCCGCGAACTCGACCGGCTCCGTCTCCGCCGTGGTGGGTTCCACCTCTCGGCGGTCGCGGACGCGTGCGACGAGCGCACCGTGTTCGGCCGCGAACTCCTCGATCTCTGCGGGCGTGACCGGATCACCGTCACCAGTGATCTCGACGACGACCACCGCGTCTTCCATGTCGTGTTCGCGGAGCCGGTCGCGCACGCGACTCGCGCCTTCACGCGGGCCCAACTCCGCCTCGACGAAGACGAACGGTCGCGTGTCGAGCGCTCGCCGCCGGATGTCCACCGTCTCCTGCTCGAACCGCACGAGGTTGTAGCCGCGACCCTCGCGCTCGCTGGCGCTCGCACGCTCCGTCGATCCACAGTACGTCACCCACGTGTCTCGTACCTCCGCCGTGTCGGGCGTGTGATTGTCGCCGAGCAACACCGCGTCGAAGGCGACGGTCGACTGTTCGAGCACGGTCTCCGTGTCCCAG
The DNA here is from genome assembly GCA_937142015.1 of uncultured Halobacteria archaeon. GTDB lineage: Archaea > Halobacteriota > Halobacteria > Halobacteriales > Haloferacaceae > JAHENP01. Next base: position 433 of record CAKZQY010000083.1, on the reverse strand, counting down.
TCGGCGTGCGCGAACGGCGTGAACAGCCCGTGTGCGACCAAGGCTGCGTGGTCGGCGTCGTGTGGCGCGAACTCGTACGCCAGTGACGACCGCTGTGACTCGGGCACGTGGTCCAATCCGTAGAACGCGGTGTCCTCGACGACCACCGGCTCCTCGCCGAGTCGCGTCGCCAGCCCCAGCGACTCGAACAGATCGAGCCACTGCCCGCCGCGAGCAGACTCGTGGTTGCCGACGACCGCGAGGAACGGCACGTCCGCGTCGTCTAGCTCCCGGAGCAGCGACAACACCCCGAGCAGGTCCGGCAGGTCTGGCCGACGGTCGTGGAACAGGTCTCCGGCGTGGACCACCGCGTCGACACCTGCCGCGACGGCGTCCTCGACCACCTGCCGGAAGGCGTCGAGAAAGTCCTCCCGCCGCTGGGGGAGATGGTACT
>CAKZQY010000082.1 GCA_937142015.1 uncultured Halobacteria archaeon | reverse complement strand
ACCGAACATCTGGTCATACCTTACCGGTAATGACTCAGCTTAATCACTATCAGTCACCAACCTGACCCCTCAGTCACCAACCTAACCCCCCAGTCGTCAACATGCCCGCCAGTCGCCGACTCTCGGGTCCTTCGGTTGTCGACTCTCACGTCTCCCACGGGACGCGTCTCTCCGGTCTCCGAAACGGATCGACTCTCGACCAGCCAAAGTGCTTTGGTTTGCTAAGCTTTCAGCATCGCTACCAACACTCTCGAAACCACAAACCGATTGAATAGGGGGCCCGTACACAGACGTGAGGTGATCAGGACGTGACAGCAGACGGCGCGGAGGCGGAGATCAGACTCGACGTGCAGGGGATGAGCTGTGCCAACTGTGCGACGACAATCGAGGACCGCGTCGAGGAGTTGCCGGGTGTGCCGTCGGCGTCGGCCAACTTCGCCACGGACGAGGCGACAGTGACGTACGACCTCGACGAGACGACGGTCGAAGCGGTCGTGACGGCAATCGAAGAGGCGGGGTACGAGCCGGTCGTGAGCGAGACAACCGTCGGAATCACCGACATGACGTGTGCGAACTGCTCGGCGACAGTCGAGTCTGCCGTCGGTGACCTCGCGGGTGTCGTTCGGGTCGACGCCAACTTCGCTGCCGACGAGGCACACGTCACGTACCTCCCGAACCAGACGACGCGTGTAGAGATCGAAGACGCCGTCGCGGACGCGGGCTACACCCCGGTGCGCGCGGAGGACAGCGACGGCGAGGGGGACACAGGAGAGAGTGAGCAGGATCGCCGAGAGGCCGCACGGACGGCAGCGATCCGTCGCCAGCGGAACCTCACGCTGTTGGGTGCGGCACTCTCAGCGCCGCTGCTCTTCTTCATGTTCGACGCGCTGCTGTTAGACGGCGCTCTCGTCCCGGAGCGACCGTTCGGCGTCCGACTCGGCTGGGTCGAGTTCCTGCTGGCCGGTGTCGTGCAGGTCGTCCTCGGTCGGGAGTTCTACGTCAACAGCTACGACGCGGTGGTGAAGAACCGAACCGCGAACATGGACGTGTTGATCGCGCTCGGCTCCTCGACCGCGTTCGGTTACTCCGTGATCGCGCTCGCTGGACTGCTCCCCGAGGCCGGGCTCTACTTCGACACGGCCGCGCTGATCCTCACGTTCATCACGCTCGGCAACTATCTCGAAGCTCGCTCGAAGGGCCGAGCCAGCGAAGCGCTGCGGTCGCTGCTGGAGATGGAGGCCGAGACGGCGACCGTCCTCCGCGAGACAGCCGAGGAGGAGGTGCCACTCGAAGCGGTCACAGTCGGCGACCGGATGAAGGTGCGTCCCGGTGAGAAGATCCCGACAGACGGCGAGGTGATCGAGGGAGAGTCCGCCGTCGACGAGTCGATGGTGACCGGCGAGTCCGTCCCGGTGTCGAAGACGCCCGGCGACGAGGTGATCGGGTCGACGATCAACGAGCAGGGCGTGTTGATCGTGGAGGCGACGGAGGTCGGCGCGGAGACGGCGATCCAGCAGATCGTCCAGCGCGTGAAGGAGGCACAGGCGCGCCAGCCCGAGATCCAGCGTGTCGCCGACCGCATCTCCGCGTACTTCGTCCCGGCGGTGATCCTCAACGCGCTGCTGTGGGGCGGCCTCTGGTGGGCCGCGCCCGACGCGCTCGCGGGTTTCGTCGGCAGTCTCCCGCTGTGGGGACCGGCCGCCGGCGGCCCGGCCACAGTCGGCGTCGGCGAGTTCGCCGTGTTGGTGTTCGCCTCCGCCGTGCTGATCGCCTGCCCGTGTGCGCTCGGCCTAGCGACCCCCGCTGCGACGATGGTCGGGACCAGTATCGGCGCTGCCAACGGAATCCTGTTCGACGGCGGCGACGTGCTCGAACGCGTCACGGACGTCGACGCTGTCGTGTTCGACAAGACTGGCACGCTGACCGAGGGTGCGATGGAACTCACCGACGTGCGCCCGGTCCGTCCGGTCGCGGACGGCGCTGTGCCCGAGCGTGACGCAGACGACGCCGTGTCGGAACGCGACGTAGACGACGGCGTGTCCGAGCGCGACGTAGACGACGCCGTGTCCGAGCGCGACGCAGACGACGCCGTGTCGGAACGCGACGCAGACGACTCGGCTCCGGCGACCAGTGGGAGCGACGCGGAAGAGACACTCCTCACAGTCGCGGCTACAGCAGAACACGGGAGCGAACACCCGATTGCCGAGGCGATCGTCGCTGGCGCACGCGAGCGTGGCGTCGAGCCCGGCGATCTGACGGCACTCCAGAACGTCTCGGGGAAGGGTATCCGCGCACGGACGGAACACGGCGACGTGATCGTCGGCAAGCCGACACTCCTCGCGGAGCAGGGTGTCGACGTGACTGCCGCGGAGTCGGTCGTGACGGAGCTCCAACGAGAGGGGAAGACGGCGGTCGCAGTCGCGCGCGACGGGGAGCTGTTGGGTGTGCTCGCCGTCGCGGACGAGGTGAAAGCGACCGCAGGCGACGCGGTGAGCGCGCTCCGCGAGCGCGGCGTCGCGGTCCACATGTTGACCGGCGACAACGAGCAGACAGCACGCGCGGTCGCCGAGCGAGTCGGGATCGCTCCCGACAACGTCCGTGCCGAGGTGTTGCCAGACGACAAAGCCGACGCAGTCGAGGCGATTCAGGCCGACGGCACGCGGGCGATGATGGTCGGCGACGGCGTCAACGACGCCCCCGCGTTGGTCGCGGCCCACGTCGGCACCGCCATCGGGAGCGGCACGGACGTAGCTATCGAGGCCGCGGACGTGACACTGATGCAGTCGAACCCGTACGACGCCGTGCGTGCGATCAACGTCTCGGAGGGAACACTGTCGAAGATTCGCCAGAACCTGTTCTGGGCGCTCGGCTACAACACGGCGATGATTCCGCTCGCCTCGCTCGGTCTGCTCCAACCCGTGCTGGCTGCCGGCGCGATGGCGCTGTCGTCCGTCTCCGTGCTGTCGAACAGTCTGCTGTTCCGGCGTTACGACCCTGACGACCGGTACCGACTCGCCGGACTGTTCCGTCGAGACTGACGCGTGCTGCCGGCCACGAGTGTGAGTTGTCAGACCGTCACGAGTGTGAGTTGTCACAAGTCGGGCGCGCAGGCGACCGTTCGATCAGAAGTCGACGCCGAGGCGACTCAGCCCGACCAACACGAGGTACCCGACCAGTCCGAGTGCGAACAACAACACCGGGAGGACGAACGGCCCCAACACGCGGACCAGCTCGTCGACCAGCGGGAGTCCCATACCCGACGGTAGTGGTCGACACTGGTGAAGGTCACGGAGTGTCCGCGCGACTCGTCACCTCGTCGTCTCGACACGTGTCCGACTGTGAGCGCGCAGCGACGCTCTACGAGAGCGACCCAGTCAGCCACAGCACGGCCCTGACAGCGACGATCAGAGACAGCAGTCCGAACAGATCACCCGCCGTCGTCACCGCTGGGCCGACCAGGTCGTCCGGGTCGACGCCACGCTGGAAGCCGACGAACACCACGAGGACGACGACAGTCGAGAGGACGCTCCCGGCCAGCAGCGCGGCGAGCACGGCAACCGGTCCGAGGACGGACAGCGGCGCGACGGCGCGCCCGAGCACGGAGAGCACGACGACTGTCAGTGTCGCCGCGAACAGACTCGCCGTGGTCCCGACCAACAGCGCTGCCGCGACGGCTGCACGCACTCGGCCACCCGTGTCGTCTCCGAGTGTCGGCTGGATCAGGCCCTGATGCAGCGCGGTCGACAGCCGCGAGCCGAGCGAGCCGTAGACACTCCCCCGAATCGCGAGAAACGCCGGCACGACGACTAACAGCCCCGGCACGGCTGCGAGCTCCGCCTCCATCCCCGCGAGGATCGACCCCGCGATCAACCCCCCGACCGCGCTGACTCCGACCGTCGGGAGAACGCTCCGGTAGGCGGAGACGGCGACGTTCCACACTGACACGGCTGTCTCACTCCGCGGCCGGGAGGAACAAAGCTCTGTCGAGAGGCGCGAGTAGTACGTCTCGTCGGAGCGCGCGAGCAGTGTGCCTCCTCGGAGACGTGCGAGTGGTGCATCTCGTCGGAGCGCACGAGTGGCGGAGGCTGCAGGAAGGCCGACTACTCGCTGCACCACGCAGTCACCCGACGAGGAGTTGCACGACGACGAACAGGACCACGACGCCGAGCACGTCACAGACGTTCGTGACGACCGGCACGACGAACTCGTCGGGGTCGAGTCCGAGTCGGTAGGCGGTGTACGTTGCGACGACGGTGACGAGCACGGCGATGGCTCCTAACGCGACGCCGCTGGCGAGCGCGACGCCGACGACGGTCTCGACGCGGAGACGGGGCGTGCCAGTGACGGCCGTCACCAGCCAGCCGCCGAGGCCGACAGCCGGGAAGACGGTGACCGCGAGACCGACGACCGCCAGCGCGTTGCCCGCGAGCTGGTCGTCTGTCGCCGCGAACTGGAGCGTGCCGAGGTGGAACGCGGTCGACAGCCGGGCGGCCAACACGCTCCCGAGGTTCCCCGCGGTGCCGATGGTGACCGGAACGAGTACGAGCAGCGTCGGGTACCGCAACAGCGTCGCCTCGAAGGAGCCGAGTGCGAGTCCGCCGACCAGCTCCAGCGCTGTGAGCGCGAGCAACACGGGCAACAGCGCCCTAGCGATTCCGCGGACTGTCCACGCACGATTCCCTCGACTCCGGCTCACGCTGTGGACTCGCTGTCCGTCCACGCCGCCAGTTGCGCCGCGCCCGCTCGGGTCCCCTTCGCAATCAACACGTCGCCGGCCGACAGCGCGGTGTCTGGCGGCGGCGACAGCACGTACCGGCGGTCCTCTTCGTCGCTGGCTCCGCGACGGACCGCGACGACCCGCATCCCGATTCGGGTCTCGATCTCCGCGCTGCCGACAGTCGTCCCGTCGAGGCGGCTCCCAGCCGTCACCGTCTCGCGGACGAGCACCTCGTCGGACTCACGCACCGCCGCCTCGACGACCGGGTGGCTGCCGACCCCGCGGAGCACACCCTCGCTGATCTCCAAGGCGGCGTCGCTGATCGTCTCCGTGCTCGCGCCGATTCTGAGCAGTCCGCGGATCGCAACCGGGTTCGAGACCTCCGTCGCGGCGCGCAGCGCCCACGCCTCGAAGCGTGACTGGAGGGCGTCGACCTCCACCTCCAGTTCTCGCACTTCGCGTGCCAACGCCACGCTGTCGAACAACACGCTCCCGTACGCCAGATCCACCGCGAGCTCGCTCGCCTCCTTCATCGTCACGACTGTGGCGACGGCGCGCTGTAAGTCCGGAATCGACTCCGGATCTGGTGGGTCCTCGACAGACTGAGACTCCGAATCTGGTCCCGCGTCGACATCCTCGCCGACGAACGTCTCATCTGTGGGGTCCGAGTCGTCGTCGCCGACGAACGCCTCACTCGCCGGGTCCGGGTCGTCGTCGCCGAGAAACGCCTCGCTGTCGTCGTCGAGTCGGTCACCCGTCGCGGCCTCGTAGACCCGTTCGATCCCCTCCGCGGGACCGCGGCACAACAGCACGTCACCGGCCCGCAGCGTCGTGTCTCGGTTGGGGTGGAGCAGCCACTCGTCGTCGCGCCGGAGTGAGAACACGCGGACGCCAGTTTCCGTTTCGAGGTGGATCTCGCCCAGCGTTCGGTCCGTGTACGCGGAGTCGGCGGCGAGGGTGAGTCGCGCGAGCGGCTCGACTGCGTCCGGCAGCGAGGCGGCGAAGGCACGCGGCAGGCCGATCTCGCCGAGCACCACACCCGCAACGTCGGCCGCCGCGTTGCTGATCCGGTCGGCGGCGTCGACGACACTGAACACGGGAGCCAACTCTTCGGCCTCGGTGGGGCTCCGACCTGCCATGACGAGACTCATCCGTGCCTGTAGCTGGAGGACCCCCATCTCGTCTTCCAGTCTGGTCACCTCCCTCGCCAGCTCCCGGTTCTCGAACACCACCGCGGAGTACGCGAGGTCGATCAGGAGCTCGGCGATGTCCTTCATCTCCGCCAGGATCGCCTTGGCGCTCCGTGGCTCGTAGGCGACCTCGTCGCTGTTCATACGACTATCTGCGACGCCACCCTGTATATATCGTGTGGGCGTGACGCCGGCAGCCGCTGTTCCGGTGAGTGTGACGGCGATGGTCGGACGCTCTCGCTGTCTCGATTCACCGCTCTCGTGTTCCAGTCACCGTCGTCGACAGTCGGCCGCCGAAAGCTACTCGGGACTGCCAGCCGAGGGTCGCCACATGCAGATCGGAGTGGTGTCAGACACCCACGACGACGCGGACGTGGTGGCGGCGGCAGTCGAACTGTTCACCGACAGCGCGGACGTGGTGATCCACTGTGGTGACGTGGTCGCCCCGTTCTCGGCGACTCCGTTCGACACGGACGCGTTCGACTTCTACGCGGTACGTGGCAACAACGACGGGGAGTGGGCGCTGTCGAACACGGTGTCGTCGTTCGGCACGTACCTCGGTGAGATGGGTGCGCTGACGCTCGACGGCGTCGACGTCGCCGTCTACCACGGGACGAGTGAGCCGATCGTCGACGCGCTGGTGTCGTGTGGCTCCTACGACTACGTGCTCCGTGGACACACCCACCAACGGAGCCACGAACGGTACCTCTCCGCAGAGGACGCCGTCCGAACGCTCTCCACCGAAGGAGCGACGCACGGCGGCGACACTCCAGCAGCGGAGGAGGGTGACACGGCAGCCCACGCAGAGACCGTCCAGATCAATCCCGGCGGACTCCCGATTCCCGGGCAGGAAGAACCCCCTGCTGGCGTGTTGATCGACACCGAGACTGGCGCTGTCGAGTTCCACACGCTCGGGTGAGCAGAGGCGGCGGCGTCGGTCGACACAGCAGTGATCAGTTGCTCCGCCGGTAATCACTCGATCTAGCAGTGATCACTTGATCCAGCGTGGCACGCGGCGGACGAGCCCAGCGAGCACTCCGAGACTCCGTGCCCAGAGACGATCCGGCAGCGGGCCGGGACCCAGCGGGACCGGGCCGCCGGTGGCGACGGTCTGGCTCTCCGTGTACCGCAACAGTCCCTCGGGGCCGTGCCGCCTGCCGATTCCGGAGTCGCCGCGACCCCCCATCGGCGCGTCGAGTGACCCCCACGCGGCTGCGTATCCCTCGTTGACGGCGACGGTGCCGCAGTCGATCTGTCTGGCTACCTCGCGGCCGCGTTCCACGTCCCCCGTCCAGACGTTGCCGTGGAGTCCGTACGCGGTGTCGTTCGCGCGTTCGATTGCTTCGTCGGTGCTCTCGACCGGGTACAGCGAGACGACTGGACCGAACGTCTCCGTCTCGCCCACGGTCGCGTCGGCCGGCACGTCGGCCAACACTGTCGGCTCGAAGAAGTACGGCCCGAGGTCGGGTCGGGGCTCGCCGCCGGTCACGACGGTCGCGCCGCGGTCGACGGCGTCCGTCACGTGGCGCTGTGTCTTCTCGAACTGTGCTGCCGACAGCAGCGGCCCCATGTCTGCGTCCCAGTCGTAACCGAACCCCAGAGAGATGTCTTCGACCGCGTCGACGAACGCGTCTCGGAACGACTCGTAGACGCTCTCGTGAACGTACAGCCGCTCGCTGGTGATACACAGCTGTCCCGCGTTGGCGAAACACGCTCGGATCGAGCCGCGTGCGGCCGCCGCCGGGTCCGCGTCGTCTAACACCACGAGCGGATTCTTCCCGCCGAGTTCGAGCG
>CAKZQY010000081.1 GCA_937142015.1 uncultured Halobacteria archaeon | reverse complement strand
CCAACGGCTACCAGATCAGCTTCGACGGCGGCGGGGAGGAGCCGCCGCTGTGGTTCGGCTGGAAGTTCCCGAACTCGAACAACTGGAAAGTCACCTCCAACAGCGGGATTCCGGCGAACACGTGGACACACGTCGCCTGCGTGTACGACGGCTCACAGCAGGCGATCTACGTCGACGGAGAGCTCGACGCCACCCGCACGGACTGGAACGACGAGCAGATGAACGGCAACGACGCGCCGTTCGTCCTCGGCGCGAACTCACAGGCCAACGAGCGGTTCTTCAGCGGTGAACTCGACGAGATTCGGCTGTGGAACACGGCCCGCTCGCTGCTCCAGATCAGAGGGTCGTGGCTCACCACGCTGTCGGGTGAGGAGGAGGACCTCCTCGCGTACTACCAGTTCGACGGCGGGACGACGGCGGACGCGGCGGGCGCGAACGACCTCGAACTGGTCGGGGGTGCAGCGCTCGCCTCGCCGGGGGCGCTCCCGGCACCGCCGAAGCTGTACGCACGCGCCGGCGACGGCGAGGTGTCGCTGCGGTGGAGCCAGCGTGTCGGCCCGACGGGACAGAACGAGGCGACCGCGTTCCGACTGTACCGGTCGACGACACCGGACGGCAGCGACCGGACCCAGATCGACGAGTTCGGTCCCGACACGACGGCGACGACCGTGTCGGCCACGAACGGAGAGATCGGCTACTACTGGCTGTCCGCGGTCGACGACGAGGACCACGAGAGTGATCTGTCCTACCCGGCCGTCGCGCTCCCCTCCTCGCGGCCGTTCGGACGGGCGCTGTCGTTCCCCGGCTCCGACAGCCGCGTCACCGTCGACGACAGACCGCGGCTCGACATGCCGACACCGACGGAGACGACAATCGAGTTCTGGGTCAGACACGACGGCGAGAGCGCCGAGAACGCGGTGCTCGTCGGGAAGAACGAGTCGAACGCGAACGGCTACCTCGTCAGCTTCACCGGGAGCACAGTCGAGCCGAAGATCGACTTCGGGATGAAGTTCCCCAACTCGGACAACTGGAAGCTCGTGTCGACCGGCGGCGTCCCGCAGGGGGAGTGGACACACGTCGCCTGCGTGTACGACGGCAACAAACAGGTGATCTACATCGACGGGGAACTCGACTCGACACGAGAGGACTGGAACAACGAGTCGATGAACGGCAACAGCGCCCCACTCCGCTTCGGTGCTGCGGACGAGACAGGTCAGCGACTGTTCAGCGGACAGCTCGACGACGTTCGGATCTGGGACACGCCGCGCACGATTCGGCAGATCCAGAACAACTACCAGCAGGAGCTGTACGGCGACGAGGAGGGACTGCTCGCCTACTGGCGGACCGCGGACGGCGGGACCGTCCGTGGCTCTGTCGGCAGCGCACTCACCGGAGCGCTCGACAACGTCGACGTGAGCGAGTCCGAGTTCGGGACGACTGACACCCCGACTGACACACCAACCGACGCCGACACGCCGACGCCGACCGAAGCGGACACTCCGACGCCGACCGATGCCGACACTCCGACACCCACGGAGAGTCCCACGCCGGCAGACGGCGGCACACCGACGGAGAGTCCAACACCCACACCGACGGAGTCGCCGACGCCACCACCGACAGAGTCGCCGACACCCACACCGACGGAACCACCGACACCCACGCCGACGGCCGGACAGACGGCGACCGCGACGGAGAGTCAGACTGCGACAGCCGTCCCGACGACCGCAGGTCCACAGCGTGGATTCTTCACCAACGGCGGCAACGGCCCACTCGGGTTCCTCAACGAGGTGACGCTCACCATGATCGGCATCGTCATTTCGATTCTCAGTATCGTCGTCGAGATGCTCGGTCTCAGGGGGGGGAACTGAGATGGCGCGTGGCATGCCAGGCCTCTGGAGCGTCGTCGTCGGGGTCCCGATCATCGGTCTCGGCGTCTACCTGTTCACGTTCCAGACGCGCGTCGACTCACTGGCTGGTATTCCCTTCGTCGTGTTCGGCGCGTTCATCATCGCGGTCGGACTGTACGTGCAGTTCATCGCCGCGCCGGAGGAACCGACGATGCGCGAGGGTGAGGAGATAATCGACACCAGAACACCGGCACAGCGTGCGGCGCTGGCGAAGGTGCTCGTGAGTGTGCCGGTGTTGGCCGTCGCCGTCTACCTGTTCTACTTCACCTTCTACCCGTACGTCTACCCGACGCTCGCGCTCGTCGCCGGGCTGTACCTCTTCTCGACGGGGCTGTACACCTACTGGACGAACACGCTCACCGTCTACTACGTGACGAACAAGCGACTCATCAAGGAGTACCGGTTCGTCTCACTGATCCGGAGTGAACTCCCCTTCGACAAGGTGCGTGGCGTCCAAGAGAGCCGGTCGATCTGGGAGACGGTGGCCGGACTCGGCGACGTCCGTGTCCAGAGCGGCGGCGGTGGACTGGAGATCTCCATCGACAACGTGTACGACTCCACGGAGTTCGCCGACCTCATCCGCAAACAGATGTGAGACCGACACTGGTCGGGCCAACACCCCCGACCAGTCGGTTCACCGACTGTGACTTCGACACAGTTCCAACCGCTCGCTCTGGTCGCGGACTACCGCTTGTCCAGCTGTTCGATCTGCTCGCGCAGTCGTTCCAGTTCGGCTTCGAGTTGTTCCTGTTTCAGTCGCAGTTGTTCCACGTCGGGCGTCACTGCGTCACCGCCCTCGACAGTCACGGTGTCCATCGGTTCGGGGACGACGACCGCCTCGGCGTTCGTGTTGTTGCGGAGGTGGTCCCGGAGTTGGTTCGCGGCGCTGGGTCTGCCGTGGACGAGCGAGATGTGGTTCGGCTCGGCCGTCCGCGCGAACGCCAGCAGATCGTTCGCGTCGGCGTGCCCGGACAGCCCGTCCACTCGTCGCGCCCACGACGTGGGAACGGACACCTCCTGCTCGCGGAACTCGAAGGCGTCTCCGTCCGGGTCGTACTCTTCGTCGGACGGGAGCGTTCGGAGCGAGACCGTCGCTTCCGAGCCAGTCGCCGAGATCACGTCGCGTCCCGGCGTCCCGTGGGCTTGGTAGCCGACGAACAGCACGCGGGCGTGGTCGTAGTTGTGGACCAGATCTCGGAGGTAGTACGGCGACCACCCGCCGGTGAGCATCCCCGACGGAGCGACCACGATGGGCGCACGCTCCCCGTCGAGCACCGTCTCCCGTTCGCGCATCGACGCCGGGGTCCACGCGCAGTCTGGCGTGTACGGCTCCGGGTTCTCGGAGTTGATCCGGTAGTTGAGAATCGTGTCGCCGACGTACTCGGCCTGACAGAACACCTCGTACACCGACAGCGAGTCTCTGATCATCCCGTCGTAGACGATGGAAGGATCGCCGTCGACGGCCGACTCGAGCAGCTGTTCGCGTTCGCGGAACAGCTGGAGAATCTCCTGTGCGCGCCCGACGCCGAACGTGGGGATCACCACCGGCACGCCGTCGGCGTGTGCCTCCGTGGCCTCCTCGAACAGGTCGGATCGCGCGTCGTCGAACGAGCGGTGTTGCATCGTGCTCCCGTACGTCGACTCCAACAGCAGTTCGTCTGTCGGCGGCGGGTCGTCGATGCTGCCGAGGTGGGCGCTGCGACCGCCGAGATCGCCGGAGAACAACACGCGCTGTCCCCCACAGTCGAGCGCGATCCACGCGCTCCCGAGCAGGTGGGCGGCGTCGCCGAACTCGTAGGTGACACCGCGGTGAGAGCCCCGCCCGTAGTCGACGCTCTCGAACCTGTCGAGCACCGTCTGTACGTCGTCGCTGGTGAACGCTCGGGTCTGGTCCGTCTGTGTGACCGCCTGATCGTGGATGCGGGCGGAGTCGTGGAGGAGAATCTCGGCCAGCGCGGTCGTCGGACGCGTGGCGACGATCTTCGCGTCTGCTGCCAACAGCCCGCGGTGTTCCGCGACCGGCAACCCCCCGATGTGATCGATGTGTGCGTGTGTGACGAACACGGCGTCGATCTGTCCGGGCGAGAGCCCGCGGAACGTCGGAAACTCCGTCTGGTACGACTGTTTCAGCCCACAGTCGACGAGGTAGTCGTCCGTCCCGGCTTCGACGTGGTAACAGGATCTGCCGACCTCTCTCACTCCGCCCCGCAGCGTAATCTCGAACTCGCTCACGTTCACCGTATCGCGCGCACAGTACGTATATCGCTCGCTTCTGCGAACTGCTTCGACCAGTTGGTGCGTGTCCACGAAGAGTAGCTTCTGCCCGCACGATACGATTCCGTCACCCGTCGTCTCTGACCAACTCGCCGCCGCCGAGCCACTCCCACGCGACACGGTAGCCGAGCCGCGACAGCGCGGCGCTGGCGTCGTCGATCCCGACGGCAGCGAGTCGCTCGCTGGCCGTCTCGAACGACTGCCCCGGCTCTAGCTCCTCGGCGACGCGGTCCAACACCGCTGGTCGGACGAGCGTGTCGCCGACCCACTCGTGGTCCGGGAACGACACCTCGCGGATCGCGTCCTCGGGGACGGTGCTTCCCGTGGCTTCGGCGGCCGAGCCCCCCGTCGTCTCGGCCAGTGTCTCCGCCAGTTCCTCGACAGTCACCACGTCGGCCGTCGGAACGAACTCCGCCGGCAGCCCGGCAGTCGCAGCCTCGCGGAGGTCGGCCTCGTAGCGTCGCAGCACGTCGACAACGTCCTTGACGCGAACCTCGCCGTCGTAGGTGACAACGTCGGAGCCGGTTGCGGCGATCTCCTCGCCGACGCCCAGCGACTCGTCGACCGCGACGAGCAGGGCCACGTCCTCCAGTCCACGGAGTTGATCGAGCTTCCGCTCGACGTACGACGGGGTCCAAAAGCCCATCACCTCCACGAACAGCCGGAAGTCGGCGTGGTCGTACACGAACGCGAAGTCGGGGACGGCGACCCGCGGCGCGTCGTCGTCCGCGTCCGGCGGAGGTGACACCCGAAGTGGCTCCGGCTCGCGGATCAGCGTCCAGTCGAGATCCAGTCCGCGAATCCGAGCCGCGAAAGACGCCTCGACGCCGGAGTCGAACGCCGGCTCTCCGGTCGGCGCGCCGTCCGGCACCGGCACGTCCGCCGCCGACAGTTCGAGCTGTCGCTGTCTCCCGCGGTCGTCGACTGTCGCCGTGAGCTCCCACCGCGCGGCAGTGCGTGCGACCGACCGGAGGAGATTTGCGAACGCTGTCCCGTACCGCCGCGTCCGGCGGAACAGCGCGTCTGGACCGGTAACTACCACCTCCCGACGGGAGAGGTGGGGCGGCTGTGTGTCCACACTCGACGACTCGGGACCGCCTCCCGTTCCGTCGTTCGTGTCGCCAGCGTCCGACTCGGCACGGATTCCCGCTTCGCCGGACGTACCGTCGCCGTCGGTCAGCCGAATCTCGTACAGCAGTCCGTTTCGTTTCACCGCACTGACGAGTGCTGCGGGGTCCGACGACCGGAGTCGCACCGTCGTCGCGTCGAGCAGCGACGCGGCAGCGAGCGCGAAGTCGTACTGTTCACACAGCGTGGCAGGCGAGAGGTCGGCGTCGACTTCGACGAGCACCTGTTCCGGCTCGCGGTCGGCGTACAGCGACGACGCGACAGTGTCGGCGTCCGTCCCGAGTGCGTCGGCCGCTCGCGTCAGGGCAGTCGCCCGCTCGTCTGCCGACGCGACACCGACAGCCTCTGCGGCCTCGAACGCCGCCCGGCGGACGCGCTGGGGTGGAATCGACGCCCGAGTCTCGAACGTCGAGCGGTCTGCCAGCAGCTTGGCGAACCCACGGACGAGCTTGAAGTCGTCCGACTCGCGCTCGAGGTCCTCCAGCGCGGCCGTGAGCTCGCGGCGTGGCTCGCCGACGTGGCCCTGATAGATCCCGAGCACGCGAGCCGCCAGTCGCCGTGCGTCCTCGTCGTCGCCGACGAACTGCGGGTGGTAGCCGCCACCAGCACGCGAGAGACGACGGAGGTCCTTCGTGAGCACACCGTCGCTACCACGCCCGGGAACAAGTACGACACGCCCGATCCGCCTGCGGAGTAGCTTCGATTGTATTGCACTATTCTCACAAGTCTTTTGTAGTCGGGGGGCATACCGGGAGGTGACGATGGACGCAGACGACTTCCCGACACCAGACGTCGACGTGCAGTCGATCACACCGACAGCGCTCAAGTCACAGATCGACGAGGGCGGGCAGACGACGATTCTCGACACTCGGTCCAGCACGGACTACGAGGAGTGGCACATCGAGGGGTCGAACGTGGAGATCACGAACGTGCCGTACTTCGAGTTCATCGACGGTGATCTGGGCGAGGGCCTGCTCGAACGGGTGCCAGAGGGTGATCCGTTGGTGGTCCTGTGTGCGAAGGGCGGTGCGAGCGAGTACGTCGCCGGCAAACTGATTGAGGCCGGTCGTGACGTGGTCCACTTGGCGGAGGGGATGAACGGCTGGGCACGGATCTACGAGCGCCGGGAGATCACGGCGTACGACGGGCCGGGGACGGTGTACCAGTACCAGCGTCCCTCCAGCGGCTGTCTGAGCTACCTCGTGACCGCGGGCGGGGAGGCGGCCGTGATCGATCCGCTGCGGGAGTTCACCGACCGGTACCTTGACGACGCCGCAGCGCTGGGTGTCGACCTCGAGTACGCGTTCGACACCCACGTCCACGCAGATCACGTGAGCGGTGTGCGCACGCTCGATGCTGCCGGCGAGGAGCATGGCGACGGCCGCGGACGGGGCGAGCCGGTTCGACCGCGCGAAGGCTGCTGCCGGCGAGGAGATCACCGGCGTGATCCCGGCCGCAGCCGTCCAGCGCGGCGTGACCTACGCCGACGAGTTAGAGACCGCCGAGGACGGCGACACGTTCACCGTCGGTGGCGTGGCAGTCGAGACGCTCCACACCCCCGGTCACACCAGCGGAATGACGTCGTACCTCGTCGGTGACGCGCTCCTGACGACGGGTGACGGGCTGTTCACGGAGAGTGTCGCCCGCCCGGACCTCGAAGAGGGTGACGAGGGCGCGCCGGACGCGGCACGACAGCTGTACGAGACGCTCCAGAACGTGATCCTGCCGCTGGACAACGACGTGGTGATCGCCGGCGCACACTTCAGTGACGCCGCCGAGCCGAGCGACGACGGCACGTACACCGCGCCGCTGGGTGACCTCGTCGAGGAGATGGAGCCACTCACCTCCGCGGAAGCGTCGTTCGTCGAGACTGTCCTCGCCGACATGCCGCCGCGGCCGGCCAACTACGAGGACATCATCGCTACCAATCTCGGACAGCGCGAGACCGACGACGAGGAAGCGTTCGAGCTGGAACTCGGACCGAACAACTGCGCTGCGAGTCAGGACGCGCTGACCGGCGACTGACCGAGTCGCGGGTGACTGACCGAGTCGCGGGTGACTGACCGACAGTGTCACCACTGCCGTCGAGCGGCGACGAGGAGCGCCAGCGCCACGAGCGTGCCAGCGACTGTCGAGAGCCCGAATCCAGGGCTCTGGCCGGTCGTCGGTGGTGGCGTCGTCGCGTCAGTTGTCGTCGGGCTCAGTTCTACCGGTGTCGAGTCGGCTGTCGTCGGCGTCCGATCGGTCGCTGTCGGCGTGGGCTCTGTCGGCGCTGGCTCCGTCGGTGTCACATCAGTTGCTGTCGGCGCTGGTTCCGTCGGTGTCGTATCGGTCGCTGTCGGCGTCACCGTCGGCGAGGGCATCGTCGTCGGTTTCGCAGTCTCTTCGGGCAACACCTCGACAGTCTCGTCCTCGACACTCACGCGGTGGCTGTCGCTCTCGGCGCGCAGTTCGACGGTGTACTCGCCGGGCGACGCGTCCGTCGGCACCCGCAACACGACCGTGGTGTCGGCCTCCTCCGTGGGCCGAATCGCGCGCCACGAGAGCGTCCGGTTCGTCGGTCCGACGGTCTCTGTCACGCCGCCGTCGTTGCGGACCGCGGCGACGCTCCACCCCGCGGGAACCGAGACGATCTCGACCGAGAGGTTCCGTACCGTCGCGTCGTCGTTGTTGTCGAGGTGGACGAACATCTCTGCAGTTCGTTCCTCGTAGGTGACAGCTCCGAGGTGAACGTGGACCGTCTGCGGACGGTGCTCGTACAGTTGGAGAGAGAGCGTCGTGTTCTCGCGGCGAGCGAACCGGAGGTCACTCGTTCCGGCTTCACTCACCGCGACGACAGCCTCGGCGTGGTCCCACGGTGCGGTCGCGTCGAAGCTCCCGTCGTCGTCGACCGCCGCGACTGTGAGGTTCGGTGGATCGGCCGCCGCGAGCGTACGGAGCCGACTCGGCGAGAGCTCCGTGAGCGGGAGACTGTCGGCGACGAGAACGACGGCGTCTGTCGCTGGCTCGCCGTCCGGTCCGGTCACTGTCCCGTCGATGGAAACGTTGTCACCCGGTCCCGGGTCTGCGCCGAACGCCGCGTCGGTCGTCGACGATGGGGTCTCGGTACCGACAGCCCCGACGGGTGACCCGGCGACGACGGGAGACCCAGCAGTGACGACGATACAGGCGGCAGTGGTGATCACGAAGAGGGCTCCGACCGTGAGCGGTCGTCGTGACGCCATACGAGGGAGTCGTGGATCTGATCGTAAGTGTTTCGTGGGAAGACAGAGGCCTGCGGGTGCGCAGCGGTTCACAGTCGCTCGACAGATCGGCCCAGACAGCCGACAAATCAGTCCAGTCGCTCGACGCCGGTGATCTCGATTCGGGTACCGTCGGTCTCGCTGTCGGTCACCGTCGCGGTCCAGCCGTGTGCTGCTGCAACCTCGTGGACGATGGAGAGCCCGAGCCCAGTGCCGCGGTCTGCGGTGGAGTAGCCGTGTTCGAACACGCGGTCGCGGCGGTCCGGCGGCACGCCGGGTCCGTCGTCGGCGACGTAGAACCCGGGTGACTCGGTCGTCTCGCCGACAGTGATCCGCACCTCCGGGCCGCCGTGGTCGACGGCGTTGCGGAGCAGATTCTCCACCAACTGACGGAGTCGTCCCTCGTCTGCCAGAATCTCACCGTCTGCGTCGAGGGTCAACGTCGCACTCTCGGTGTCGACTGTCTCCCACGCCGACTGGACGACCGACGGCAGCGACACCGGTTCCGGCTCTGTGACCTCCTGTCCCTGTCGCGCGAGTGTGAGCAGGTCGTCGATCAGCTCTTCCATCCGGTCGGTCGCAACACGACACCGCTGGAAGTAGTCCGGGTCGCCGGTCTCCTCTGCGAGGTCGAGCATCCCGCTGACGACGTTCAGCGGGTTACGGAGGTCGTGGCTGACGACGCTCACGAACTCGTCGAGCCGCTCGTTCTGTCGCTGGAGGTCGGCTTCCCGCGCCAGTCGGTCGAGTGCCTGTTCCGTGTGTGAGACCAACAGCTCCGCCAACTCGCGGTCGTCCGCCTCGAAGGCGGCTGGCTGTTCGGCGATCATCTGACAGACGCCGTGGTCGCCGATTGGAACGCTCAACCCGCTCTGGTACGGTCCCTGTGGGTCCGCGACTGGGTGGCTGTCGGCGTCGTCGACGACGTACGTCTCCCCGTCGCGGTACGTCGCGCCGGCGAGCGTGCCCTCGATGGGGAGCGATTCGAGGTCGTCGGCCGGGAACTCCTCGGAGATGGCCGTGACGAAGAGTCGCTCCCCGCCGCCGTCGTCGAGCAGGACGACACAGTGATCGAAGTCCAACACTGTCTCGGCGGCGGCGACGGTCCGGTCACAGATTTCCGCCGCCGAGTCGTACGTCGGGAGGTCGGCCGCGACTGCGTGCAGCTCCCGCAGTGTCTGTTCGTACGCCCGCGACTCGGTCACGTCGAGAACTGCTCCCCGAACGCCCACGACCTGTCCGGCTTCTGTGACTGGGACGAACGTCGCTCGAACGACGCGCTGTCGGCCGTCTGCGGTCTGTATTCGGCCCTCTACCGCTGCCCGCTCGCCAGTCTCGCGGGTCTCCTGTAGTGCCGTCTGGACCGCCGGCTGATCTTCTGGGTGGTAGAATTCGAGCGCGTCGGAAGCTGTCGGCTGGTAGTCGTCGCCGACACCGAACAGCGCCCGGGTCCCGCGCGTCCACACCAACTCGTCCGTCTCGAAGTCGAGCCACCACCCGCCGGTCTGTGCGACAGACTCCGTGTGACGCAGCAGCTCCGACCGGCGCTCCCGCCCGCGTCGCTCTCGATCCGTCTCGACTGCCTCGACGACGCCGTCTCGGAGCCGCGCGAGCTGCTGTTCGTCCGTTCCCTTCTGGACGTAGTCCGTCGCACCCGCCGAGACTGCCGCTGCCGCGACTGCCTCGCTCCCGTCGGCGACGACGAGCACCACGGGCAACGACGGGTGACTCTCTCTGACAGACCGGAGGAGGTCGAGCCCCTCGCCGTCTGGCAGGTCCTGTGTGACGACGAGACAGTCCGTCCGCGCCGGGTCGAACTGCTCGATGGCTGCCTCCACCGTCGTCGCCGTCTCGACTGTGAACTCGTCTGTCGCTGTGGCCGCTGCCCCGTCGTCGACCGGAGCCTCGTCTGTCGCTGTGGCCGCTGCCCCGTCGTCGACCGGAGCCTCGTCTCCGACCCCGAGAAACTGAGAGAGGGCGTCGAGAAATCGAGTGTCGTCGTCGACACAGAACACCCGAATCGGACGGCTCATGCGGTATCCTGTCGATTGAATATCATAACCCTTGTGACTCGGGAGTCTGCGGGGCCGTGTGTTCTCATAGGGTCGTGCGTAGGGATTTTCGATTGGGTGCGGAGTACTGGACGGTACCGTCGTGTCGACAGTTCCCACGGAAGCCTTTTGCCCAGTGGTGGGCGAACAGTCGCCGAGGAATGGAGCTGATCGTCACGGAGAAGGACAACGCCGCTCGGCGGCTCGCGGAGATCCGGAGCGGCGGCTCCTTCGACACCGAACGGCGTGCAGGGACGAACGTCTACCGTTGGGGGAGCACCCGGTGTATCGGGCTGTCCGGGCACGTCGTCGGGTTAGACTTCCCACCGGAGTACAGCGACTGGCGCGACGTCGAGCCGGTCGAACTGATCGACGCGCCAGTCGAGAAGGAGCCGACGAAGGAGGGGATCGTCGCCGCGCTCCGCTCGCTGGCTGCGGAGGCGGACCGCGTGATCGTGGCGACGGACTACGACCGCGAGGGGGAGTTGATCGGCAAAGAGGCGTACGAGATCGTCCGCGAGGCCGCTCCCGAGGTGCCGGTCGACCGCGTGCGCTTCTCCTCGATCACGGAGCGTGAGGTGAACGAGGCGTTCGCGGACCCGGACGAGATCGACTTCGAGCTGGCTGCCGCGGGTGAGGCCCGACAGGTGATCGATCTGGTCTGGGGGGCGGCGCTCACGCGCTTCCTGTCGCTGTCTGCCGGCCAGTTGGGCGACGACTTCGTCTCCGTCGGCCGGGTGCAGGGACCGACGCTGAAGCTGTTGGTCGACCGCGAACGCGAGATCCGTGCGTTCGACCCGGAGGACTACTGGGAACTGTTCGCCGACCTCCAGTCGCCGGCGGCCGCAGAGACGGAGACCGCGGCGGCGGCCTTCGAGGCACAGTACTTCTACGAGGACGAGGACGGCCGCGAGGCCGAGCGGGTCTGGGACGAGGCGACCGCCGAGACCGTCGCCGCACGGCTCCGCGCGGCAGAGACCGCGCCGGTCACGAGCGTCAGACGGCGGTCGCGGACCGACAGCCCGCCGGCACCGTTCGACACCACGGCGTTCATCTCTGCGGCCGGCTCGCTCGGCTACTCCGCACAGCGTGCGATGAGTCTCGCAGAGGAACTGTACACCGGCGGCTACGTCACCTACCCGCGGCCCGACAACACGGTCTACCCGGACGACTTGGACGAACGAGACCTGCTGGAGACGTTCACCGACGTGGAGCCGTTCGCGGACGACGCCGCGTCGCTGGTGGCGCGCGAGGAGATCGAGCCCACCGCCGGCGACGAGGAGACGACCGACCACCCGCCGATCCACCCGACTGCGGAGGTGCCGGCTCGACGTGACCTCTCCGAAGACGAGTGGGAGATCTACGAACTCGTCGTCCGGCGGTTCATGGCCACCTGCGCAGCCGACGCCGAGTGGGAACACCTCCGTGTCGTGACGGAAGTGGACGCGGCCCCGGAGAGTGCTCCGGTGGAGACAGAGGGCGAGGGGACCGCGCAGGCCGACGGCGGAGTGACCGCAGCCGCCGCGACGGAGCCGCTCTCTCTGAAGTCGAACGGGAAGCGGCTCGTCTCGGAGGGGTACCACGCGGTGTACCCGTACCGGTCGGCCTCGGAGACGTTGGTGCCGGACGTCTCCGAGGGAGAGGAGCTGGTCGTGACCGACAGTCGTTCGGAGGCGAAACAGACCCAGCCACCCCGTCGGTACGGGCAGTCACGGCTGGTCGAGAAGATGAAAGAGCTCGGCGTCGGCACCAAGTCGACACGTCACAACGTCATCGAGAAGCTGTACGACCGCGGCTACGTGGAGAACGATCCGCCACAGCCGACACGGCTGGCGGAGGCTGTCGTCGACACGGCCGAGGAGTTCGCCGACCACGTCGTCACCGAGGAGATGACCGCGCAGTTGGAGGCGGACATGGCGGCCATCGCTCGCGGCGAGATCTCCTTCGAGGAGGTGGCAGACGAGTCCCGCGAGATGCTCGAGCGGGTGTTCGAGACGCTCACGGAGTCGCGCGAGGAGGTGGGCGATCACCTCCGAGAGTCACTGAAAGCCGACAAGCGGCTCGGCCCGTGTCCCGAGAGCGACCACAGTCTGCTCGTCCGACAGTCACACGACGGCTCGTACTTCGTCGGCTGTGACGGCTACCCGGACTGTGAGTTCACTCTCCCGCTGCCCTCGACCGGGCGGCCGCTGGTACTCGACGAGACCTGCGAGGACCACGAGTTGTCACAGGTGAAGATGCTCGCCGGGCGGAAGACGTTCGTCCACGGCTGTCCCGCCTGCAAGGCCGAGGAGGCAGAACAGACGGACGACGTAGTCGTCGGCGACTGCCCGGAGTGTGGCGACAGCGAGGGCGGCGAGCTGGCCATCAAACAGCTCCGCTCGGGCAACCGACTCGTCGGGTGTACACGCTACCCGGACTGTGAGTACTCGCTGCCACTCCCCCGGCGCGGCGAGATCGAAGTGACCGAGGCGGTGTGTGACGAACACGACCTCCCGCACCTCGTGATCCACGACGAGACTGACGATGCCGACACTGGCGGCAGTGCCGGTGCCGACGATGGCGGTGACGGTACCGGCGACGGTGCCGGTGCCGACGATGGCGGTGATGGTACCGGCAACGGTGCCGGTGCCGACGACGAGCCGTGGGAGTTGGGTTGCCCGATCTGCAACTACCGCGAGTACCGAGCCCGTCAGGAGGGATCGGAACTGGAGACGCTGAACGGCGTCGGTGAGAAGACCGCCGAGAAGCTACAGGCGGCCGGCGTCGAAGACGTCGGCGACGTGAGAGACGCCGACCCGGACGACCTCGCCGAACAGGTCCGAGGCGTCGGGGCCGACACGATTCGGGACTGGCAGTCACAGATCGAGTGAGAGCTCACCGACGGGAGTCCGGCACTCGGTGACGGTTCTCCGAAACGTCCGATTCGGCAGCGACGCGACAGCGCTCGGTATCGTAAGCGTGTCTGGTGTTCGTGAGGATTGGTACCTGTGAACACCTGCCGCTCTCGGTGTGTGGGTCTCGTGTGAGTCTCGTGTGAGTCTCGTGTGAGACTCTGCAACCAGATTTATATACTATCGAGCGTACGAGCACACATGGCACGAGAGATCCGTGTGACAGTCGACGACGACGAGGTGTTCGAGCGGATGCGAGCTCGCAAGCGGGAGTTGGACCTCTCGTGGGAGGAAGTGCTCCACCGCGGGTTGGCACGCGAGCGCGGCGAGTCGTCGGACGACATCGGCGAGCGGTTGGAGCGGCAGATCACACAGCGCGTCGAGGAGTCTCTCGGTCGTGCGTTCGGCCTCGATACGGAGTCTGGAAGCCAGAGCCGCCCGGGACAACCTACTGGGTCGGGTGGGTCGAGTGGTTCAGATGGATTGGGTGAACCACGTGGTTCGAGTGGGTCGGGTGGACCACGCGGTTCGAGTGGTTCGAGTGGATCAGGTGGATCACGCGGTTCGAGTGGTACGCCAGAGTCCGCTGGGACAGGACCGGCGGGGCACGGACCGGACGCTCGTGGTGGTCACGGACCGGACGCTCGGGGCAGTCACGGACCGGGCGCTCGGGGCGGTCACGGATTGGGTTCTCAGGGTGGCCACGGTTCCAGTGGACCGGCGGGCGGACCCTCGGGTGGTGGAGCTGGTCTCAGCGCGGAGATGGAGACACTGGAGAACGCCGAAGACGCGGTGTTACGGTTCCCGTTCTTGGACGACGACCCCGGAAACACGGTGCCGTTGCGGGTGAATCTGGAGACGAGCGCAGACGGGCTGGCCGTCGAGGTGGTGACGATCAGAGCGGGGCCGGCCGACCGGAACGCGTTCGACGCGAGTGCGCGCCCACAGATCGCGTCGGCGCTCGCGTCGGGTGAGACCGCCGTGTTGTCGGTCGCCGACGGGGTCGAGGAGTACGACGTGGTCCCGGAGCTGTCGTGGCGCGCCGAAGACGGCACGCCGACTGTGACCGAGGTCGCTATCGCGGAGGTGTCGCTCGGTGAGTGAGTCCGCGACCGGGCTGGCAGGTGGGTTCGAGACGGAGTCTGCGGGAGGGAGGACTGTCGACGGCGTGACCGCCGGGGAGACGGTGATGGAGGACGCGACCGCGGTGTTCGACCTCCTGAGCGACGAGACCCGTGTGCGAATCGTCGCCGAACTCGCCGCCGCACACGGATCTGTGACTCCGCGCGACGCACCGACGAGAGAGCGACACGACGCGCCAGAGGTAGCGGACAACGACAACGCGGAGACGACGAGTGACGACAGGTCGGAGACGACGAGTCACGACAGGTCAGAGACGGCGAGTGACGACACCCGAGAGACGGCGAATGAGGACGATAGGAGCGCGAGAGCGGAGGGTGGACTCCGGTTCTCGACACTCAGGAGTCGCGTCGGAGTGACCGACTCCGGTCGGTTCAACTACCACTTGAACCGGCTCCGTGGAACACTCGTGCGAAAGGTAGACGGGCGGTACGTGCTCACCGATGTCGGCTGTCGTGTCGCGGCGACACTGGACGCCGTCGGCGGTGAGTGACTGTCGGTCGTGGTCGTCCGCTCACTCCGTCGTGTGATCGACTGCGACTGCACCGCAACTGCACTGCGACCGAACTCCGACTGCACTGGGACCGCACCGCGACTGCAGTTCTCTCGACCTCGCCGACAGCCGTCACAGCAGCCAGTCGCAGCAGCCACCGACGCAATCAGTCACAACAGCTGCACGACGACCCACATCGCGCCACCTGCGAGCGGCGGAATCGAGAAGTTGTCGTCGATCACGTACCCCGCGATCACGGGTTTCACGCCGTCGGCGAACGTCGCCCCCAGCGCGCCAGCGACGGCGACGACGACACCCTCGACCGTCCCGAACGCCGGGAGGACGAGCGGGAGCGCGACGAGGAAACAGACGAGGAACATGGCGGCGAGGACGCCGGCAGCCTTCGCGGCACTCGCGTCTGCGGAGCCCAACACGCCGGAGATCGGATCGCCGACTGAGAGCATCAACACTGCGGCGACAGCCAGCGTGGGCTGGAACAGGAACGCGGCCAGCACCGATCCAGCGAAGAACAGCGCGTACCCCGCCACGTTGTCCGCCTCGTACTCGCGCGTGAGCTCGTCGTAGATCCAGTGTTGGTAGCCGATCACGAGCCTGACGAACTCCAAGCCCGCGACGACGACGAGCGCCGCGAGCAGCGCCAGCCGGAACTGTCGGTAGCTCACCACGTCGAGAGCGTACGCGCCCGGGAACGCCGTCCCGGTGAGGTGGACCAGCCGCCGCCGGAGTTCGCTCACGGCTCCGGCGTGTCTGTCTCCGCGACTCCGGTCCGTGTCCCCGTCTCGACGACCTCGTACCGCTCGGTGAGATCCGCGAACGTGGTCTGGCTGTCCGCGTCGATCAGCGCGGTGAGTTCCGCTGCCACGTCCGCGACCGGGAGCCGCACCTGCGCGGCGGTGTCGCGCTCGCGCAGCGTCACTGTCTCTGCGCCCTCACTCTCGATCCCGTCGCGGTCGACTGTGACACAGAACGGGGTGCCGACCTCGTCTTGCCGACGGTAGCGCCGGCCGATGGACCCCGACTCGTCCTCGGTGACGGAGAGACCGTGCTCGCGGAGCGTCTGTGCCACCTCGCCGGCCAACGCGACGAGTCTGTCGTCGTTGGACACGAGCGGGAAAACGGCCGCCGTCGTGGGAGCGACCTCGGGGTCGAGTTCGAGGTACGTGCGCGACTCCTCGTCGACCACGTCCTCGCGGTAGGCGTGGTCGACCAGCGTGAGCACCGTGCGGTCGACGCCGAAGGAGGGCTCGATCACGTGCGGGACGACGTGCTCGCCGGACTCCGTGACCTCCTCGACCGTGAAGTTCGCTACCTCTGTGTCGACTGTGACTGTCTCGACGCTGCTGTCGTCGCCTGCGTCACTGTCGTTCCCACCTTCGGCAGCGTCTGTGTCACTGTCACCGTCCGCGTCGCTGGCATCCCCGTCCGCTGGTGCGCCGTCCGTCTCGATTTCGACAGTCACCTCCTCGTCGTCGAAGGCGTCCGGGTTCCGCTCGGCGAGGGTCTCGAGGGCGTCTCTCACCGCACCGGCGTCGCCGCCGAACTCCGGGCCGAGCACGGACATGTCGGGGTCGACCGTCACCCGCTCGACGGTCTGGGGCTCCTCGTACTCGCGGAAGACGGTGTACCGTCGTTCGGAGTGTTTCGCGTGTTTCGAGAGGTCGTAGTCGCCGCGGTAGGCGAAGCCGGCGATCTCCACCCAGTAGCCGTCTTCCGGGTTCGCGCGGTCGGCGTCGACAGACGCGCCGATCAGCGCCTCCGCGTCCCAGCAGTCCGACGCGTAGTGTGCGAGTTCACCGGGGTTGTGTTGGCGGAACCGGAACCGGTCCACATCGACGCCGACACGCTCGTACCACCGACGGGCGACGCCGAGGTAGTAGGCGATCCACGAGGAGGTGAGCACGCCCTCCGAGACGGCGTCGGCGACAGTGAGTTCACGAACGTCGCCGTCGGGGTCCGCCTGCGCCGGCGCGGGGTACAGCGGCAGCGTCACGTCCGCGACCGGCTCCAGCGACGGCCCGTCGTCTTCGGGGTGGACGAACTGTTCGAGCTCGGCCATGGTGAACTCCCGGAGTCGTTCGAGGCCGCCGCGGGGGCTGATCTCGTTGCGGTAGCCCGGCCCGATCTGGGTGACGCCGAACGGGAGACTGTTGCGGGCGTACTGTTTCAGCCGCGGGAACTCCACGAAGATCCCCTGTGCCGTCTCGGGACGGAGGAAGCCGGCCTGCCCGCTGCCGGGGCCGATCTCCGTCTCGAACATCAGGTTGAACGACTCGACGGGTTCGCCCGCGAGACTCGCCTCACACTCGGGGCAGACGATCTCCGCCTCGGCGATCAGCGACTCCGCCTCCGCGGTCGGCATCGACTCCGCCTCCGCGATGTCTGTCTCGTCTTCGATCAGGTGGTCCGCGCGGTGGGGGGTCTGACACGCGCCACACCGGACGAGCATGTCGTCGAAGTCGTCCGTGTGCCCCGAGGCGTCGAAGACGGCCTCCGGCATCACGGTCGGCGCTTCGATCTCGTGGTTGCCCTCGCGGACGGTGAAGCGGTCGCGCCACGCCGTCTCCACGTTGTCCTTCAGACTCGCGCCGTGTGGGCCGTACGTCTGGAAGCCCGCCACGCCGCCGTAGGCGTCGACAGAGCCGAAGAAGAAGCCCCGGCGCTTGGCGAGCTCCGCGAGGTCGTCGCCGTCAGCCATGGCAGACCGCCTCCAGAACGTGAACGTCGCGGACGACGCCGACGAGGTCACCGCCGTCCATCAGGGGGAACTGTTCGACCTCGTTGCGGATCATCTCCTGTGCGGCCTCCCGGACGGTCTGTGCGCCGTAGACGCTGACCACGTCGGCAGTCATGAACCGGGAGACGGGCTCGGAGGGGACCTCCACGTCGCGCGTCGGGAGGTAGCGACTCCCGATAGCCTTCACACTCTCCCACTTCCAGTCGTCGTCCTGATCCGCAATCGAGTCGCCCGTCTCCTCTTCGCCCTCGACGATCCGGGCGGCGTCGAGCACGTCCACCTCGGTGAGCATCCCCGCCACCGCACAGTCGTCGTCGAGACAGACGCCGTACGGGACCTGCGCGAGCGTGAGTTGTCGCTCCGCGACCGTCAGCGGCTCCTCCGTGTAGACGGTGTTGACCGCCTCGTCTGCGACGTCCGCACACGTCGCGTCAGTCTCCACCTCGCCGTGTGCGACGGCGTCGACCACGTCGGTGACTGTCACGATCCCGAGCAGGTCGGAGTCGTCGTTCGGGTCGACGACTGGGAGTCGTCGCACACCCTCGTCGTGAGCCACCTGCGCAGCAGCCTCGACAGTCGTGTCCGGGGTGACAGTCGGCACCTCGCGCATCAACAGCGCGAGTTGGTCCTCCGTCGGGTTGGCGATCAGATCATCACGAGAGACCAGCCCACGGAACTGTTCGCCGTCGTCCGTCGGCTTGACCACCGGGACCGAGGAGAACTGGTGCTCCTGGAGGTACTGCAGGGCGTCCTTCCGGCCGCCGGGCAACGGCACCGTCACGAGGTCTGCCCGCGGCGTCATCGCGTCGACTACGTCCATACCCCCGGATACCAACCCGTCCTTCTTGTATACTGCGAAGGCACGACGGTCTCTCACACGCTCTTGGGACGACATCAACTGTCACACGTCCCCACTTCCGACTGATCGTCGAACGTCTCCACTCACGTCCGCGGCACCACGCAGACACCCACTCACGTCCGCGGCACCACGCAGACACGCTGTTCGACCGTCGACGGGAAGCGCGGTGGGCGCAGTCGAGCTGTTCGGATCGTACCACCGGAAATATACGAGCACAGATGTCATCCTCGGCTGTGACGCTGCAGTGGTGGTTCCTGCTCGGCGTCGGCTACTGGCTCGTGACAGTCGTCTCGCTCGGGTGGTGGGTCGCTCGTGACGCCAGCGCGCGCGGCAGCGACCACCCGATCAGGTGGGCGGTCGCTGCAGTTGCAACCCCGGTCGGGCTGCCGTACTACCTCTACAGGCGATTCCGCCGGGCAGGACTCGGTGCGTCTGGCACCCACTCCCAGCTCGACCGACTCCTCGGGACCGTCGCGAGTGCCACAGTCGGTGGACTGCTGGCTGGCGCAGCCTTCGGCCCGCCGGACCCGTTCTCGCAGGTTCGGGTCGCGGCGACCAGCGCGGCTGTCCTGCTCCCAGTGGCGTACTTGTTCGTCTCTCGACAGTGGCACCGTCACTTCAACAGCGCGTAGAAGACGGCGACGAGTCCGAGAATGTCGACGAGTTCGCCGACACCCGCGAACACGAGCCCGAACGGGAGACTGAACCCGATTCCGCCGAGCAGCAGCGAGACGACGCCGAACGTCGTCTGAAGCGTGACTACCGTGAGGTCGAGGAACGCCTGCACGGTCGTCAGGAGGAACAGTCCCCCACCGAACAACAGGATCGAGCGGTCGTCGTTGCGGGCGTAGGCTCGCAGGGCGTGGTAGGCGATAGCGAGCCCGACGACGGCGAGAACGACGTCCGCAATCGTCGCCGGCAGACGAGTCTCCGGTCCCGGCCGGTAGCTCCCCTGCGTGAGCACTGGTGCCGCTGCCAGTACGAGGGCGAACAACACCCACCCGCCGACTGCACCGAGCCACGTCGTGCTCGTCTCACTCCCCGGCGACGGGAGGGCGTCTGGAGTCTCCGCGTCCGCGGTGGACGTATCGGTCGGCTGTACGCCGTCGTCGGTCGGCTGTACGCCGTCGTCGGTCGGTGGATCGTCGGTCGTCACGGTGGATCACCAGTGTCGTAGATCGCGTTCACCACGAGGAGCGCGCCGAGGATGCGCCAGCCGGTGGCGATCAGTTCGGCGTAGCCGGTTCCGAGTCCGAGTGCGGACGCGAGGAGGAAGTTGGTCGTCTTCGAGAAGAAGACGATACACAACACTCCGACGCCGAACAGGAGGAGTCGCCGTTCCCCGCTCTCGCGGTAGCCACGCAGCACGCGCACGGAGACGAACAGCCCCAACAGCACGGAGACGACGAACGCGGCGAACAGCGCGTACAGGAACACACGCTCCGTGAGCGACTCGCCGACCTGTCCCACGACCGGCTGGAGCGGCACCGCTGTCGACGCAGCGGCGAACTCGGCGACGGACGCGAGCGGTGTCATTTGAGTTGGTCGAGTAGGTCGCTGAACTGGTCGGCCGGATCGGTGCTACGCTCCACTGTCACGCGGAACTCCCCGTCTTCGAGGCTGACGGTGAGCTCCTCGAAGGCGGCGACGAACGTCTCGTAGTGGTGTCCGTCGGGGTCGAGCTCCTGGCGAGCTTCGAGGAGGTCCTGCTCGCGGAGTCTGTCGATGCGACGGTACGCTGTCGCCTTCGACGTGTCACACCGCTGTGCGAGCGCCGCCGCGGAGAGGCGCTCGACACTCGTGTGCCGCAGGATCTCCCGGGCGTACTCGTCCTCTAACAGCCCGGCGAGTGTCTGTAGATCCTCCTCGTCTCCCTCCGCCATCGCGTGGTACGTTCGCTCCCCGATATATAAAAGGGGGGAGACTTGCTCGCTGCGAGAACAGTCGGCGTCGCGTGAGAGAGATTACTGCGAATCGTTCCATCGACGGCGTCGAAACTCGGCGGGTCAGACGCGCCGATCACCGAGACACCGGCCGGCACTGTCGCCCCGAACGGAAGGCTTTCGCACGTTCGCGCCCGACAGGAGAACATGAAAGCTGGCGTCATCGCCGTCCAAGGCGACGTGTCGGAGCACGCGGCCGCGATCCGGGAGGCGGCCGCGGCTCGCGGGGTCGACGCCGAGGTGGTGGAGATCCGCGAGTCTGGTATCGTCCCGAGCTGTGACGCGCTGCTCGTCCCGGGTGGTGAGTCGACGACGATCTCCGGGCTGCTCGCAGACGAGGGGATCGACGAGGAGATCCGCGCTCACGTGGCGGACGGCGACCCCGTACTGGCGACGTGTGCGGGACTGATCGTCGCCAGCCGGGACGCGAAAGACGACCGTGTTGCGACCCTCGACGTGCTGGACGTGACTGTCGACCGCAACGCGTTCGGCCGACAGGCAGACTCCTTCGAGGCCCCACTCGACGTGACCGGGTTCGACGAGCCGTTCCCCGCGGTGTTCATCCGTGCGCCCGTCGTCGACGAGGTTGGCGAGGACGTGACGGTACTCGCACGCTGGGACGGTGACGCCGTCGCCGTCCGACAGGGCCCGGTCGTCGCTACCGCGTTCCACCCGGAACTCACTGGCGACTCCCGTATCCACGATCTGGCGTTCTTCTCCGAGGAGGCCGGCGTCGGGTCGGTCGACGACTCCGAGTCGGAGGCGACTGCATGACGGACTCGGCGACTACAGACGAGACGGACGCGACGACTACAGACGAGACGGACGCGACGACTACAGACGAGACGGACTCGGCGACCACCGACAGGACAGATTCGTCGACCGCAGGCGAGACGGACTCCTCGACCACGGACGAGACACTCGCCGAACTGTTCGCCACTATCGAGGACCGCAGAGAGAACCTGCCGGAGGACTCCTACACTGCGTCGTTGTTCACCCACGAGAAGGGCGAGAACGCGGTCCTGGAGAAGCTCGGCGAGGAGACGACAGAACTGATTCTCGCCGCCAAAGACGGCGACACGGCCGAACTCCGCCACGAGAGCGCCGACATCGTCTACCACCTGCTCGTCTTGCTGGCGATGGAAGGGATGACGCTCGACGACCTCCGTGCGGAACTCCGCGACCGATTCTGAGGCTGTCGCCAACTGGCACCGGCGCTGCCCACGCCACGTTCTGAGACCGGTACCGACGCTGTCCACGACACACCCTGAAGCCGTCACAGACTGCCTCGGAAGACGACCGAGCGGAGATCCTAGCGGCGACGGCAGCGGGCATCGGCGGCGAGACGTGGCGAGAGCAGGGACTACTTACAGTCGGGGGGACAACGCAGACACGATGAGCGACAGCAGTGCCGCGGTCGTCGTGGTGGACTACGGGCTGGGTAACCTCCGCAGCGTCACCAGAGGGTTGGAACGCGCGGGTGCAGACGTGACGATCTCCGAGGACCCAGCGGCGATCCACGACGCCGACGGTGTCGTGCTCCCGGGTGTCGGCGCGTTCCGCGAGGGGATGGACAACGCCGGGCCGTACCGCGACGCGCTGACGGAGTACGCCGAGGCGGGCCGCCCGCTGTTCGGCATCTGTCTCGGGATGCAGATGCTGTTGACGACGAGCGAGGAGGCGGAACGCGAGGGGCAGGGCGACGTGGAGGGACTCGACCTGATCCCCGGCCGGAACGTCCGATTCACCGACGCGGAACCGATCCCACAGATGGGGTGGAACGACCTCCGCGTCGAGCGCGACCACTCGCTGGTCGACGGTGTCGACGGCAACTACGCGTACTTCGTCCACTCCTACTACGCGGTGCCCGACGACGAGGCTGCCGTCGTCGCCGCGACGGAGTACGACGGTGAGCGGTTCGCCTCTGTCGTCGCCAACGAGGCCGGCAACGTGTTCGGCACGCAGTTCCACCCGGAGAAGAGCGGCGAGACCGGCCTCCGTATCCTCCAGAACTTCGTCGAGCGCTGTGAGTGATAGTGATTACTGCGAATAGTTCCACGGACGGCGTCGAAAATCGACGGCTCAGACGCTCTGATCGCCGACACGAGTCACCACGGCGGTAAAGACTCGCAGTAATCACTACGAGACTGTCGACGACAGCGACTACCCCTCGCTCCCACCCGCGTCCTCGGGGACGAACCGTCCGGCGATCCACCCGACGACGAGTGTGAACACGGCAGGGACGGCGACGACGCCGAACCCGCCGACGAGGATCTGCACGCGGCTCTCCACTCCACCCTCGACGGGAAAGACGGGACTGACTGCGACGAACGGAATCGAGAGGAGCACCAGCGCGACCGCGTACGCGCTCTTCGAGATCGCCCCCTGAACCGTCCGACGACGAACGAGGTAGGCGGTGGCGACCAGCCACGTGAGAAAGCCGAACCCGAGCGCCCAGAGACTCCCCGTCACTGCGAGCGTGACCGCCGTGGCGACGATACCGACGACGATGCCGCCGACGATCCCGACGACGACTGTCAACGCGTTGTCGAGGAAGCTGTCCGGTGAGAGGAGACCGCCGCCACTCGTCTCGCCAGTCGTCGTGGTTCCGCCGGCCGTTCCACTCGCCGTCGGGTCGAAGTCGTCCGTCGGATCGACGTCGCTCGTCGACTCGACCCCGCTTGTCGACGACTCCGTGCCGGTAGGCGACGTACCACTCGTCGCGGAACGCCCGCCGCCACTCGCGTCCCCGCCGTCCCAGTCGTCGAGATCGGCAGAGCAGTGCATACAGTAGCTCGCCGTCGCCGCAATCGGCTCCCCACACTCCGGACACCGTGGGTCGTCGTTCGCCGTGCTCACGACGACCGCCTCCCGCAGTACTCGTGACTCGGTATCATGGCTCGTTGCTCTCTATCGGCCCCGACAGACTACAGCCGTATCACCTTTGCGGCGGGCGTACCGACACCTCTCGTCTCCGTTCCAGCCAGCTGCGGGGCCGAGAAGTAGCGGCCGTCGCAGTCGGAGTGACAGTCGTCGCAGTCGGAGTGACGGTCGTCGCAGCCGGCAGTCGTCACAGTCGGAGTGACGGTCGTCGCAGCCGGCAGTCGTCACAGTCGGAGTGACAGTCGTCGCATCAGTGTCCGATGCCAGCGCCAGAGCGTATCAGTAGAACTCTCGCACCAGATCAGTCGCGTTCTCGGGTGCGCCGTCGGGGATCTCGGCCATGTTCTCGCCGAGTCCGTGTTGTTCGTGGTACGGCACGCTGTTCTCGTCCTGCCAGATGACACCCATGTACTCCGTGTCCGCGTCCTGCACCTTCCGGTTGGCAGCGGCACGGTCCGACGGGTCGTGGTCCGTCTCCTTCAGGTCGACCAGCGAGTCGCGGAAGTAGTCGTACGTGTCCACGTCGTTGAACGTCACACACGGGGAGAACACGTTGACGAAGCCGAAGCCGTCGTGTTCGACCGCCTCTTTGA
>CAKZQY010000080.1 GCA_937142015.1 uncultured Halobacteria archaeon | reverse complement strand
TCCGTTCGAACTTCGGCCAGCTGGATCCATCTGGCCGAGTGGTGAACGCTGAACGATAGTCCGTGAGAAATTGTAGTCCTTCCGCCTGACTGCGGCTCGCTTTGCTTATCATCCCTCAACCTAGATGTCCAACTGATAAAAGTTAATTGGCGAGCTTAAGCCTCGGAAGTACTGCTACTCTTTCGCCCAGTCGACCGCCGGTGTTCGTTCGTCGAACGCCTCAACCTCGTACTCGGGGAGATCCACGCGGTTCTTGATCGCCAGTTTCCCGATCCCGTCGTCGGCGATGGCCCACTTCTCCAGTCCGTTGTCTTTCGCCTCCTTGGCGGCCGCCTGCGCGCCGTCGAGCATCTTCCGACCCGCTGCGTCTTCCATGTCGATACAGGCGACTGTCGCGTTCACGCCATCTCGTGCGGTCAGCGCGAGAAACGTCTCGTTTATCTGCTCCACTTCGTCGAAGGCCACTGCTTCTGTGAACTCTGCGACGACGACGTTCTCGTCGACGTACATCTTCCAGCCGTTTCCGGTGTGGCTGTCTCTACCTTTCATCGACACCAATTTTTTAGCAGGAAATAAAAAAGCATCGGACAGTGTTCTCTCGTGGGTGTAAACTGGATTCGATGTGGCAGGAGGTGTTTCTGATAGCTCTCTGCCGGACGACAGGGTCACCCCCAGTGGGCTTCGGTGTGAGGAGAGGACGAGGCGGACTCAGTCGTACACCTCGCGGAGTTCGTCGTCGACTTCCCAGAGTCCGTCACCGTCGCCCGCGAGCAGCTTCAGCGACGCGCGGAACAGGGACACCTGCGTGTCGAACAGCGAGTAGAGCGGCTGGAGATCACCCAGCGCGTCGCGTGATCCGGCGGCGACGAGGCCGTAGAGAGCGACCGGGACGACGGCCGCGCCGACCGGTCCGGCGACGAGGGCTCCGATCAGCACCGCGAGCGCGACACCGGCCGCCACCAGCCACGGAGAGACGACGGTGAACCACCAGTTGAACGGGAGCACGACGCTGCCGTACAGCCCGTACTGTGGACGGAACAGCGCGTCACGCTGTCGCCACAGGAGTCGGAGCAGCCCCATCGCACGGCGGTCTTTCTGGCTGCGGCGCTTCCGGAACGCGGAGTGTGAGGCCTCCTTGTACCGAATCGCCGGGTCGAACACCACACGACTGCCGGCTCGACGAATCTCGAGCGCGAGCTCGGTGTCGTCGGCGATGGAGTCCTCGTCGATCGGCTGGATGGCGTCGCGTTCGAACGCCGAGAACGGGCCGTGGAAGACGAACGTGGAGTCGAGGTGAGACTCCAGTCTCTGGATACGCGCCTGCACGTCGCGGTAGCCACGCTCCACGCCGCTGCCGCCGAGCACCTCGGCGTTGCGGCCGGTGACAGCCGCTACGTCCGGGTCTGCGAGGTTCGCGGTCGCCTCCCGAACTGCGTCTGCGGCGACACGGGAGTCACAGTCCGTCTTGACGACCACCTCGTTGTCCGCGGCGGCGTACGCCTCGTTGAGCGCGACTGCCAGCCCGCGACGCTCTGGCTCCCGGAGCAGCGTCAGTTCGGGGGTGACGCGGTCGGCGAAGAACGACTCGATCAGCTCCGGGGTGTCGTCCGTCGAGGAGTCGACGACGACGAGTTCCACGCGGTCCATCGGGTAGTCCCACGCACAGACGCTCTGGAGCTTGGACTCCACGATGTCCGCCTCGTTGTACGTCGGTAACACGACACTCACCGACGGGAGGTGGTCGTGAGACTTCTCCGCTGGCGACCCGTCGGGGTCCCAGACGACAGCGAGGGCAGCGAACACGATGTAGGGGAGCCCCGTGGCGGCGACGAGCGTCGCCAGCCACGAGAGGAGACGGCGAGGCTGCATGCTCCGTCGTACAGCAACCCAGCACAAAACGACGGCGGTCTGCGAGAGGAGAGGGCGAGACCGCGTGGCGGCTCGGGGAACACCTTTTATCCGAGGGGACGAATCGGAGACACATGATCTCACTCGACGAGGCAGTGACGGCGCGTCTGGAGTCACACGGCGCGCGGTTCGAGGTGCTGATCGATCCAGACGCGGCGCTGGCGATCAAGCGCGGCGAGTTCGACGACGACTTAGAAGACGTGATCGCCGCGGAGGACGTGTTCGAGAACGCCTCTCGGGGCGACCGACCGGCGGAGAACGACCTCGAAGACGTGTTCGGCACGACGGACCCGATGGAGATCATCCCCGAGGTCGTCGAACAGGGTGAGATCCAGATCACCGCGGAACAGCGCCGCGAGATGCAAGAACAGAAGCGGAAACAGCTGATCAACACGATCACGCGCAACGCGGTCAACCCGCAGATGGACGACGCGCCCCACCCCCCGGAACGGATCGAGCGCGCACTCGAAGAGGGCGACTTCACGGTCGATCCGATGGAGCCCGTCGAGAGTCAAGTGGACGAGGCGCTCGACGTGCTCAGACCGATCATTCCGATCCGGTTCGACGAGGTGACGATCGCCGTCCAACTCCCGCCGGCACACGCCGGCAGCGGACAGGCGAAAGTACGGGAGTTCGGCGACCTCGAACGCGAAGAGTGGCAGGCCGACGGCTCGTGGGTCGGCGTCGTCAGGTTCCCGGCCGGTCTCCAGAACGACTTCTACGACCTCGTCAACGAGGTGTCCAGCGGCGAAGCCGAGACGCGCGTCATCAAAGACGAAGACGACATCAGTACTCGGTGACTGCGGCGACGACAGATTGGTCAGTTCGACCGACGGCGACAGCGTATCGATCGATACCGCGTCGGTCGGTCCCGAGTCGGTCGATACCGCGTCGGTCGATCCACTCGACGGTGCCGACTATCCTTTCCGGAACCCGAGGAGGAAGCCGCCGGTGAACCCGGCGCTGACGGGAAGCGCGGAGAGGAGACTCTGAATCCACGACGGGGGCGTACCGCCGCTGGCTCCGCCGGCAGCGTTCGCGGCGTCCTGTGCAGCACCGGTGATCGCCGACCAGTTCACTTCCAGCACGCCGCGCGTCTCGAGGAACTTGAACAGGGCGAGTTCGAGACCGACGAGAACTGCGATGATCTTCGCAATCTTCTTCGCTGCGAACCCGATGACTCCCCCGATGACCCCGCCCCCGCCGAACTCGAGCCCGAGTTGCTGGGGGTCGAGGCCCAGTTGAATCGCCACTGGATCGAACATACCAGTACCTGCACGGCCACCTCTTAAGTCGTTTGTGGGTACGCGACGCACCGTCGGAGGGACTGTGAGCGGTGTCCGGGACGCTGTCGTGGCGCTCGGGACGCTGTGACCGTCGACGCTCACGACTGGCTGTCTCGGCACCGCGTTGTGTGTCCGCTCAGTTGATCACTTTCTGGGCGACGCTGGCGAGCTCCTCGCTGGAGGCGTCGGCCAGCGGCGTGTCACCGAACTTCAGCCGGAGGCGGGGACGGCCCACGTCGATTGGCACCTTCTCGGTGTCGATGATCCCCATGTCCTCCAGTTCGGTCTTCGTGCGGGAGAACGTCGCCTTGCTGGCGATCCCAACGTCCTCGCCCCACTTCGAGATGTCGTACAGCAGGGCCTCGTTCTTCGCTGCGACGAGCAGCGAGATGGTCACCTCGTCGAGCCCCTCGCCGTTGCCACGCGCAGCCTCCAAGGAGGCCAGCACCGTGTCGAAGTCCGCACGCGCGTCCGGCCCGATGGACTCGTCCATCGTCTCGCGGACCCGCGAGAGCCCGGGCGTCCGGAGGTCGAACGCCGCTGCCGTCTCGAACCGATCGTCGAACGTGGCGTACGCGTCCGCGACGAACTCGTCGCTGTCTGCCGCGAGACACGCGACGCTCTCGGATGCCGGCACCAAGGCGAACAGGTCGTCCTCGCTGACGAACAACGTGTTCTCGACGACCCCTTCGAGCACTCGGAGCTCGAGGTGGCCGCTCTCGACGAGGTCTGCCGCGTCTGCCGCGACGAGGAAGTCGTCGCGGGTGTCTTTCAGCACGCTCTCTTTCGCCAAGACGCGAACCGTCGGAAGACCGGCGTCCGTCTCGACCCCGTACTCTACGAACGCCCGGAAGACGTCGACAGACGGGTCGACGAGTAGGAAGTCCCCACCGATCTCCTCGACGATCGCCTCGATCGCTGCACTTCTGTCGTCACCGCGTAAATTCGATCCCATCTTTCCAAATTGGTCTGAGGGGCCTCAAGAATTTAATACTGTCGGGTTTTCTCGGTGAAACATTAGAATATAAGTTCTGAGCAGGTCACACGGGCCAAAATTAGGCCTGTGGGGCCGCATTGCTCTCGAAATGCACGGGAAGAATTTGACCGTGCGTCTCAAAGCTACAGTTGTGGCCAACAGTATTCGATGTAGTGGTGTGTGAACATACAGCACGGAGTGGCGGTGTGCGCGAGCGCGTAAATCTGAATCAGTTACGAATATCCTACAGTGGGACGTATTGATCGAATCGTGTCGGCCGCGGGACAGAGCGGAGTCTGTGGCGGAGTCCGCGGCGAGGTGCTGCGGGTCGCGGTCAGTGTTGCTCCCTCACGACAGGTTACGAGTGGCGACCGACTCCGGGGAGGTGTGACAGAGTCGTCGGTCGCAGCGTCACGCGACGGAGCGTCGAGCGACGGGGGGTCACAGCGGCTCGTGTTGGCAGTCGTCGCGGGCGGGAACTTCACCCAGTTGGGTGCGCGGTTCCTCCTCCCGCCGGTCGTGCCGTTGGTGATCACCGAGTTCGACGCCAGCGAGTCGACCGTCGGACTGGCGCTCACGCTACTGTGGGGGACGTACGCGCTGTTCCAGTTCCCGAGCGGGGTGCTCGCAGACCGCTACGGCGAACGGCGGCTGTTGCTCGCCGGGCTGCTCGGGACGGTCGTCGGGACGGCGGCCATCGCGCTGGCTCCGTCGCTCGTCGCGTACGGACTGTTCGCGGTGTTGCTCGGCGCGGGAGCGGGGATGTTCTTCTCGCCTGCCTCGTCGTTGTTGTCTCGGACGTTCACCAACAGTGGGCAGGCTTTGGGCGCGCTCACTGCCGGCGGCGCGCTCGCGGGTGTCGTCTACCCGGCTGTCGGCGGGTACCTCGGTGAGACGTTCGGCTGGCGAGTCGCGGTGGCGGTTGGCGCGGCTGTCGCACTCCCGGCGGCACTGGCGACGGCTGGACTCCTGCCGCGGGTCGAGCCCGCGAACCCGGAGCGTCGACTCACCGCGGCTGTCGACCGCGGACGGCTGTTCGAGCTGGTCTCTCGGCCGAGTGTGGCGTACACGACGGTGCTCGCAATCGTCGTCAGCTTCACCTTCCAGTCGTTCACCTCGTTGTTCCCGACATTCCTGATCCAGTACCGCGCCGGGATCGACACCACGACCGCCGGGCTGCTGTTCGGCGCGGTGTTCGGACTCTCCTCGCTGGCACAGCCGGTCGCCGGCCGTGTGTCGGATACGTTCACTCGTGACCTCGCTATCGCCGCGAGTGTCGTGCTCACCGGGCTCGGGTTCCTGTTGCTGCTGTTCCTCCCGGGGCGAGTCGGACTCGTGACCGGAGCGATCACACTCGGTGCCGGCATCTCGTGGCCCGGTCCCGTCCAAGCTCGGTTCATGGACCAGTTCAGCGACGAGGAGCGCGGGTACGGCTTCGGCCTCGTCCGGACGACGTACATGTTCGCTGCCGCCCCGGGGAGCGTGATCGTCGGCACGCTCGCCGAGCGTGTCGGCTGGGTCGCCGCCTACGGCACTGTCGTCGGCCTGTTGGCGCTCGCGCTGACTGTCCTCCTCGTTAACGCCGTGTTCCGACTGGACCTGTGACCGGCAGTGAGTTCCGACTGAATCTGTGACCGGCAGTGAGACTCCGTGGTGCAGTGGCAGCGTGGCGTTCATACTCTGCCGGGTCCTGAGTACGTGTGAATGTCGACCACCTGCGAACTCTGTCGGCGGGTGATCCCGACAGAGCGGCTGGACGACCCGCAGGCGACACAGCAACACCACCTTCGACCGGAGGAGCGTGCCACCAGCCCGACTGTCACGCTCTGTCGCCCGTGTCACGACCAGATCCACGCGACGTTCACGAACGAGGAACTCCGGGAGTCGTACGACAGTCTCGACGCGCTCCGAGACGCCGACCGGCTGTCGGACTACCTCTCGTGGATTCGTGGGACCGACAAGCTGGAGATTGCTGTCGAGACGAGTGAACACGTCCGCCGGCACCGGTGACTGACCACTGCTCGCCTGCACAGTCGCCGACTCCAACTGTCGGATCACACGGTGAACAGGTCCGTCTCTGCGGGCACTTCGAACAGTCCGATCCGGACGCCACAGTCCAGCCAGCCGTAGCCGTACGAGAACGACGCCAGCGCGTTCACCGGGTCGTCCGCGGCGCGGAAGTGTTCACCGTCGTCGAGGTACGCGCTCGCCATCTCCCGACACTCGACTGCGGCGTCGTGTGCCGGCGTCTCCGGAGGCGGCGCGACCTCTGCGGCCGCCAGCGCGTCTGCGAGCATCTCTCCGTAGCGGTCTGTCTTCTCGGCGAGATCGGCTGTCATCCTCCCTGCGTACACGGTGGCGTCACCTGACGGTGACGGTGGGACGACGAACGCGACCCGGTCGCGCTCCGTGATCTCTCATTCGACACACCCTCCCGCCGAGGGACACCCACCGTCACACGCAGACCCGCTGTCCCCCCGAATCGGAATCGTAGAGCGCGTACGAGTGTCACGGGGGACTCGCGCCGACACGATTTGTCTTTTCGTCAACAATTGCTTAAATACGTTCTCGCTGTCGTGTACCGCGAGCACAGAACCGAAGCGAGTGACGCCCGACAGTCGTAAGTACCACCGTTCGAGCCTCCGTTAATCGTTTATTTGAGTCTCCGGATACGAATCGAACGTGACACGCACCACTTCACACTCGGAGGCGGGACGAACAGACGACGACCGAGACGTACTCACCGACGGCGGCTGCGTCGACGAGTCGCTCCACCCCGCGAAGGCGCTCCTCGAAGACGCGACTGGCTTGTGACCGGACCCCGGCCTCCTTCTCCCCCCGACACTCCGAGAACGATGCACACTGTCGGTCACGAGTGTCGATACAGTGGTGCGTCTCACTCGGGAGTCCAACGCGTCTCGTCCCGGTTCTGACGACCCTCGATTCGATGGCTCGTGACCGACGGTACGCTCCCGCCAGCGTCTCGACTCGTTCGTCCCACGCCGTCGGCCGAACACTGTTGCCACTCCGTCGCTCGTCCGCGCGAGAGTACGATCCAGCGTCGCGCGAGGAGAAATCAGATTCTGTCGGGGGAGACCACTTATATACCCACTTTCTTCCACAGATCCTGTCGTCTCAGCGGTTCCGTTAGTATCAAACGCGACTCGTCGTGCGACCGTTAGTTGTTTATCAAGTCACGGGTAGTCGTGAGCAAGATGCGCGACACGCAGCCCACCCCGACCACGACCGACGAAGAGACGACCGAAGAGATCGTAACCGACGGCGGCAGCCGGCGCGAGCCGCTCGACCCGGCGAAGGCGTTACTCGAAGACGCCGCGTGCCTCTGATCGACCCCCTCGGTCTCGGCCTCCCGTCGACCTCTCAGTCTGCCGATATCCGCCCTCTCCCACTGTTCTCGACTCACCGCCGACTCCACACGACTGGTCTCGCGTTGGATTCACGTGTGACACGACGATTTCTCCCCGGGTTCTGAGGAGGATGTCGACAGCACGATGGCAGTCAGGGGTGGTGTCGACAGCACGACAGCAGCAGGATTAGGTATCGACAGCACGACGTACCACGTGTGTCCCCTCCAGCCGACCCCTCCGAGACGCGTGATTGGGCAGCCGACGAGGAACGACGCGTGGCGTAGGACTGCGGACGACGCGTCGGATCGAGCGGGAGCGATTCCGTCGTCCAGCCGTTCGACCAGCGGACGCCGTCGGTCTCGGACGCTGTGACCGCTGCCGCACGGGTGTTCCGAGATCGGGCGGGTGCAGTGGTGCCCGCGTACTTTCTCGCCGTCGGCACCGCCGGAGTGGCACGCACCCCGTTGCTCGTGGCACTCGGGCTAGCCGTCGCGTTACTCGTCACACAGGGACGGATCGAGTCGTTCCTACAGGCTGCGGAGCCGGTGTTGGTCAGACGACAGACTGCGGGCGGTCGTCCCGACGAGTCACCGGTGCCTGCCGAACTGAGAGACGCCCTCGTCGACCTCCTGACGCCCGAGACGGTGCTCCTGATCGGCGGTGGCGCAGTCGTCGCAGCCGTCGTGTTCGCAGTCGTCCGCGGCGTCGCAACCGCGATCACACAGGCGACTGTCTGGGCCGCGCTGGCTGCCGACACAGAAGTGGACAGAGGTGGAGAAGACACCGACAGCTTCGGTCGGACGCGCAACACGCTCGCAGCCGGCCTCCGTGGTGCTGGCCGGTGGCAGACGTTCCTCGGACTGTTTCTGGTGAAGCTTCTGATCGGCGCGGTGCTCCTCGGTGGCCCGCTCGTGCTCACCGGCACGCTGCTAGCGACGACGCCGTTGCTCGCCTCACTCGGATTCGTCCTGCTTCTCGGCGGCGGACTGGTGTTCCTCCTCGTGCTGGTGTTGCTGTCGTTCGCTGGTCCCGCGATCGTCGTCGACGACGCCGGAGTGATCGGGGCGATCCGCTCCAGTGTCGGCTTCGTCCGTCGACACCTCGGCGCGACTGTCGGGTTCGTCCTCCTCGCAGGCGGACTGTACGTCGGGTCGGGATTCGCCTCCACGGTCGTCTCTGTCGCCGGTGCCGGCCGCGTCGGGGCGCTGTTCGTCCCGCTCGTCGTCTCGCCGCTCGTCGACCTGTTCGCTACTGGACTGTACGCCGGCGTGCAGACTGTCGACACCGCTCCGCCACAACACGACGAACACAGCACTCCCGACGGTGTCGACTCCGGTGGCGCTGCCGACTCCGGTGACACCGTCGACTCCGGTGGCGCTGCCGACTCTGGTGGCACCGTCGACTCCGGTGACAGCGCCGATTCTCGTGATGCTACTGGCTCTCGTGACACCGTCGCCTCAACTGATCCCGAAGAGAGCGGGTTCGAGTGGGTTACTGATGTCGACTCGGAGTCGTCCTCATCGGCGAGCAACGATCCGGAGAGTGAAACCACGCGACGGTCGACAGACGAAACCACGCGACGGGCGACAGACGAAACGACGGGACGGGCGACAGACGAAACGACGCGACAGCCGACGACACGCCACGACTCGTCGTCGGGAGCTCCAACAGTGTACAGACGAGATCGCGGGCCGCTCGTGGAGAGTCTCCGAGCGCTGTTCGTCGGCGGGACACGGCAGTTC
Organism: uncultured Halobacteria archaeon; assembly: GCA_937142015.1. Lineage (GTDB taxonomy): Archaea > Halobacteriota > Halobacteria > Halobacteriales > Haloferacaceae > JAHENP01. The sequence continues at coordinate 14,417 of CAKZQY010000080.1, read as the reverse complement.
GGTCAGTTCGCCGTCACCCACCCGTTGTCGGTGTTCCTCTCGACAGTCGCGTTCGTCGCCGGCACACTCGGCGGGTGGCGACTCACCGCACCCGCGGGGGTGAGGGTGCCACCGCCGACGGACGTGGCACGCGTGTTCGGGACAGTCCCGGTGAACGACTTTCTCAACATCGCCGCGAACAACTGGTTGGTGGCGGTCTCCGGCGTGTACAGCGGGCTGGCGTTCGGTCTGCCGGCGGCCGTCGGCGGCGCGTTCAACGGCGCGCTCGTCGGCGCGCTGGCGGGGGCGTTCGACCTCCGCGCGCTGGCCGTGCTCGTCGCGCCGCACGGCGTGATCGAGATTCCGACGCTCCTCGTCGCGTGGGGCGTGGGTATCCACCTCGGCGGCGTCGGCTGGCGCGCGGTCCGTGGCCGGACGGACGCGGCGACTGTCGCCGAGCGACTCCAGACCGCCGCACACGCGCTCGCCGGTGTGGCTGTCCTCCTCGTCGTCGCGTCGTTCGTCGAGGCGTTTCTCACGCCACAGATCGCTGCGTTCGTTCTCGGGTGAGAACGGCCACCGGGAGACGACGACGACACTACCCTGGATCGATCGGAGTGTTCCGAGATGTGGCGTGACACTTAACCTCACATCCACCGTCGTTCGACGTGTGACAGTCGCCCGTGACGCGGCCGGTCCGGTCGCCGCCCTCCGTGCGTTCGCCTCACAGGTTCACCCGGTGTTCATGCTACCGCCGTTGGCCGCCTCGCTGTTCGGGGCCGTGCTCGCGGGCGGGACAGTGCCGGCGCTGGGTGGCGCGTTCGACCCCGCTGCGGCCGGGATTCACGCAGCGGCGATGTTCTTCGCGGTGTACACCGCACACGTGAAGGACGGCTACGTCGACTTCTACGGCCGCGGAGAGGACGACGACCACCCGATGAGTCGACGTGGCTGTCTGCTCGGACTCGGTGGGGCGGCGGTCGGATTCACTGCTGCGCTCGTCGGTGTCACGCTGGTCGGTGGCCCGGCCGCTGCGGCGGTTACCCTGCCGACGTGGTTCGTCGGCTACTTTCACGCGCCACAGCTCGACACGCACCCCGTGGGTGCGACGATGGGGTACCCAGCCGGAATCGCGCTGTGTATCCTCGGCGGGTACACCACGCAGACCGGCGGACTCACGGCGGCACCAGTCGCGTTCGCCGGTGTCTTCCTCGCCGTGCTGACCGGCGTGAAGGTGATCGACGACGCGACGGACTACGAGTACGACCGCTCCATCGGGAAACAGACGGTCGCGGTAGTGCTCGGACGGGCGAGAGCACGCACGTTCGCCTACGGACTGATGGCGCTAGGACTGTTCGGGGTGATCGCGTTCACTGTCGACGGGCTGTTCCCCCCGGCCTCGCCCGTCGGCGTGCTCGCGTTCGGCGTCGTCGCGGCCGTCGCGTACGACCGCGATCCGAAGACTGCGACGATGCTGTTGGTCCGGGGGGCGTACCTCCTGCTCGCGGGACTGGTGGTTGCCGTGTTCTTCCGTCCGCTCGCGGGTCTCTCGCTGCCGGACATCACCGTACTCGGAGGGTACACCTACCTCGCGACGGAGGTTCTGTTCGGGACTCTCGCGTTCGCGCTGTTGATTCGCGCTGGTGGCGATGCGGTCCGGCGAGCGCTCGCCACAGTCGCCGCGCTCTACCCTGTCGCGTACCTCTGGGACTGGTACACGCTCGAAGTCGGCGTGTTCTCGATCCCGATGCGCACCGGAATCGAACTGCTCGGAATCCCGCTGGAAGAGCACCTGTTCATGCTCGTCGTGCCGGCGTTCGTCCTCGGGATTCACGAAACACTCCACGGTGTCGACAGAACGGTCACCGACTGACGCTGCCCCGACCGAACGGTCACTGAGTGACACTCTCACTGCGAGTCGTCGACTCTGGGGGCGACAGCACGAAGACGGAACTGTCCGACTCGATCCGGAAGACTGAAATCCTCCCGACGGCTACCGGCTATTGCAAGCACAGTCCCGTAGTGTAGTGGCCAATCACGTCGCCTTCTGGGGGCGACGACGAAGGTTCGAATCCTTCCGGGACTACTGAAGATTTTGACACGATCCTCGCCGAACCCGACTGCAGAGAGAGTCATCTGCACTCGACCACGGTTCCGTTCGAGCGCGTCGTACGACAGCCAGTAGGCGTTCGGGTTCGATGGCTCGTGACCGACAGTACCGTCACGAGTGTGACCCGGCTCACTGGTGTTTCTGCATCGGCACGAAGTACGGGTTCTCGGACTTCTCCTCGCGTTCTCGCTGGAGGTGCTCGCGGAACGTCTCCAACGCGACATCGTTGATCTCTCGTTCCTGTCGGTCGCGGACGGACACCGTTCCCGCCTCCTCTTCGTCGCTGCCGACGATCAGCATGTACGGCACGCGGTCGTCGTGACCCGCCCGGATCTTCCGGCCGACCGTCATGTCGCGGTCCTCCACCGTCACGCGGAAGTCGTCGGCCGCGAGCTCGGCGGCGACCTCCTCCGCGTACTCGATCTGGTCGTCCGAGATCGGGAGGAGTCGAACCTGCTCGGGTGCCAGCCACAGTGGGAAGTTCCCCTTGAAGTGCTCGATCAGCACGCCCATGAACCGCTCGAAGGTGCCCAACAGCGCGCGGTGGATCGTGACCGGGCGGTGCTGCTCGTTGTCTTCGCCGACGTACGCCAGATCCAGCCGCTCGGGGATGTTGAAGTCCACCTGCACGGTGCCGACGGTCCACTCCCGACCGAGCGCGTCGATGGCGTTGACGCCGATCTTCGGACCGTAGAACGCCGCCTCCCCGGCGTCGACCTCGTAGGACAGCCCTTCCGTCTCCAAGGCGTTGCGCAGCGCGTCAGTCGCAGTCTCCCAGATCTCGTCGGAGCCGATGGCGTTGTCTCCCTTCGTCTCCAAGACGTAGTTCACTTCGAAGCCGAACGTGTCGTAGATGTCCTCGATCACGCGGACGTGTTGGAGCAGTTCCGCCTCCAGCTGGTCCTCGCGGACGAACGCGTGGCCGTCGTCCTGCGTGAACCCGCGGACGCGCAACATCCCCGACAGTTCGCCGGACTGTTCGTTCCGGTAACAGGTGCCGAACTCCGCGTACTTCAGCGGCAGATCGCGGTAGGAGTGGCGTTCGTCACCGTACACGTGGGCGTGGTTCGCGCAGTTCATCGGCTTCAGCCCGTACTCCGTGTCGTCTTGCTCCCACGCGAACATCTCGCCTTCCTCTTTGAACGCCTCGTAGTGACCCGTCGGCTTCCACAGCTCCGCCTTGTTCAGCTCCGGCGTCCACACCTCCTCGTACCCCAACTCTGCGTTCTTCTCGCGGATGTACGACTCCAGCTCTCGACGGATTGTCATGCCGGCGGGGTGGAAGTGGACACAGCCCGGCGAGTGGTCCGGCACGGAGAACAGGTCCATCTCGCGGCCGATCTTCCGGTGGTCGCGCTCCTTCGCCTCCTGTCGGCGCTCGAGGAACGTCTCTAGCTGTGACTCCGTCTCGAAGGCCGTGCCGTACACTCGCGTCAGCGACTCGTTGTCCTCCTCCCCGCGCCAGTAGGCGTTCGAGATCTGGAGGAGCGCGACAGCGCCGATCTCGCCGGTCGAGGAGACGTGTGGGCCCTGACAGAGGTCCTGCCAGCCGTCCTGAACGTAGAAGGAGACGGGGTCCTCGCCCGCAGCCTCGTCGGTCAGAATATCACGCTTGAACGGGTTGTCGTCGTAGATTTCGAACGCCTCCTCGCGGTCGCGCTCGACACGACGCAGGTCGTAGTCCTCCGCGACGATCTCCTCCATCTCCGCCTCGATAGCGTCGAGGTCGTCCTCGCCGAGGTCGACACCCGAGATGTCGTAGTAGAACCCGTCGTCCGTCGGCGGGCCGATAGCGAGCTTCGCCTCCGGATACTGTCGCTGGAGCGCCTGTGCGAACACGTGTGCCGCAGTGTGGCGCAACACCTGTCGGTACTCGTCGGACTGCTCCGTGACGATCTCGACCGTCGCGCCGTCAGAGACCGTCGTCGCTGCGTCGACCAACTCACCGTCGAGCACCCCGGCGACCGTGTCCTCGCCGAGTCCCGGTCCGATCTCGTAGGCGACATCCTCCACGGACGACCCCGCCGGCACGGACAACGCCGAGCCGTCTGGGAGCGTCACCGTGATCTCACTCATACGCGTTGGGAGTCGGACCGCGCGAATAAGTCTTGTCGATGCAGGAGTGTCGTGGATCAGATAATCGACGTGTCCGAGTGCGGGGGCGGGAGCAGCACGTCGGTGTCGGGGAACTCCTCGCGCCAGTCGCTCCAGCGGGCAGTGCGGGAGGGCAGCACCCGGAGCGTGTCGCCGCGGCGCGGGCCACAGATCGCGCGAGCGAGCAGTTGGCTCCAGAAGCTCCCAGTCGCGGCGTCCGCCAGCACCAGATTCCCACGGTCGAGAATCTCGTGGTCCGTGTCGTCGATCCCGACGCCGAACGTTCGGTTCTGTGCGACGCTGTCTTCGACGGCCACGCCGGAGGGTGTCCACAGCAGTTCCGTGACGTTGAACAGCGTCGGGTCACCGGCGACAGTCCGCTCTGCGACCATGCCAGAACGACACAGCGGACAGTACGTGACGAGCGTCGGCCGACCGAACGTGTCGTTCACGATCTCGTGCCACCAGACGACGGAGAGCGGATACGCTCGCGCACTGTCGTCGTGTGTGAGCCCGATCACGACCGCGTCGTCTGCGAGTTCACCCGCCGTTCCCGTCGTGTACTGTGTCGAGACCTCGTGGTCCTGCCAGTCGTCGGCGAACGCCGGGTCGACGATGGCTGCGATGTTCTGCTCGCCTGGACGTTGTTGCTCCTTCTGACAGATATCCGACGGGAGCCCGCGCTCTGCGACCGACGGGGTCGGCGTCGCTGCCTCACTGTCACCAGCGGGTGGCGTCTCCGACTGTTCCTGTGTGGTCGTCGTCAGGTCTGTCGCGCTCGTCTCCGCCGCCGTTTCGGCGGTCGACCGACGCGGTGTCGTCGGCGGCTCCTCGGTACCACCGTCAGTCCCGTCGCCGAGACAGCCGACAGTCGAGAACACGGCCCCGGCGCTCACGGCGCGGAGAAGCTGCCGTCGCCGGACTGGCTGGTCGCTCACGCGTCTGTGTGTGTGGGTGTGAAACATGAACCGTTCGCGGTCGCGCGCCGGCAGAACACTGGCACAGTTTCTGATAGCATTTGAGTAACTTATAAATAAAAGTTTATAACTACGAAACACCGAGAGACACGTATGCAGGGACGGGACCTGTCCGAGAAGGAGCAACTCCCACTGGTGCTCCTCTCGGCGCGAGGCGGTGAGGAGGTACAGGGAATCACCCGCCTCCAGAAGCTCGTCTTTCTCGCACAACAGGGTGGGCTCAGTGACGATCCTGTTCCAGCACTGGAACTCGACGAGACTTTCGACTTCGAAGCGAGACAGTACGGCCCGTTCTCACAAGAGCTGTACGATATTATTGACGATCTAAGCAGTGATGGATTTATAAAAGAAGAGAGAGCAACGACGAGTAGTGGGAATACGAGACAAGACTATCGTCCCACCGAGACCGGGAGAGAGGCGGCCGAAGATTCTGAGCTCTCGGGAAGGGACCAGGACGTGTTGCTCGGGATCAAGATGCTGTACAACGACACACCACTGCTGAAATTGATCAACGACGTTTATTCAGAGTACCCGAAGTATGCCGAGAATACGACCTTAGATCTGGGGTCGTTGTAGTCCTCGGCAGAGCGTGAGAGCGCTCTGATCGTCGTCTGTCGTGCTGTTGTCCACAACTGCTATCGATTGATCTCAAACAGCCTACGTACGGCGTCGCAGCCTCAACTACTCTGCGTCTGTTCGAGACCACAACAATTTCGATAGATGCTTATTCGTACATCGCACCACATCGTCTACACGTGCAACTGCTGCAAACAGGGATGGGACTGTCGGCGCTTCGGACACTCCTTCTGCCGATTCTGTTTCTCGGGCCGGGGCTTCCCGCGATCCGAACGGCGCTGTGGACCGCTCGTCTCGACGACTCTCTCAGCCGGCTTCAGAAAGTCACGTACAGCGTTCTTTTTAGTACTGCATCGGTGCTTATTTTGTACTTTGTGCAAGCTTTGGTAGAATGGGAACCGCTGTGGGTAGAGAGCACGACTCTCCAAGTGGGAGTGATCGTCACTGCTTTTCCAGTTCACTTCCTGCTCACTGTCGCGCTCGGAGCTGTCACTGGGTCGTTCTTTCACAATTTCGTTGGATCGGCCGGCGGACTCGGTGAACTCGACGGGTGGCAGTTCGCATTCAGGCGCTACGGTACGGGTGAAGTAGTCGTCCGGACTGACGGCGGACGAGAGATTCGTGGAGAGATCGTGCCGAGCAGAGGCTTGAGAGAGGAAGAGGGACTTCTTCTAGCCGAACCGTCGGTCGTCACCTCGGACTCCGATAGTTCACGACCACGCGAGGGGCCGGAGGAGGTGTTGAATCGCAAGTGGCGTCGAGGAGATTCGTCGATACCCACTAATAATGATAAAGAAGAAGAGTCAGAATTTATAGAGGAAATAGAAACTGAGGGAGACGTTCACAGCGATGCGCAGTATCTCTTCGTCCGGAGATCCGATGTAGAGGCGGTGTTCTTCGACGAAGAGTTCGCGGTGGATCCGAACAAGCCAACGACAGATCAGAACGATCGAGTGCAACAGTTCCTCGGACGCGTGTCCAATAGTATACAATCAGACATCTTCGACGGCAGAGACGTCTCGACACGTGCGTTCCTGACACACTGGCTCTCTCTGTCTGTTGTAGCGATTGTCTCTGTTGCAGTTCTGCTGACACTCGGCCTGTTTCCGACGCTGTACAGTCCCGAGGTGCGAACGACGTTGCTGTTCGGGGCCGGAGTCACCACGACTACGCTCCTCGTCGAGATCACTGGCAGAGTGCGCGCCCGTCACGGTCGTGTGAGGTACGGGGCAAGTCTCACTGTGGTCATCGTGGCCTCGAGTGCGGTCGTCGGGTGGTATCTCTGGTCCGACCTGGTAGACGGAACGGTACTGGTGAGAGGCAGTCTGGTAGGAGTACTCGCGTGGGCGCTCTACACTGACCTCGCAGACCAGTACAGGCGGCGACTCGCCGGATACGCTCTCGTCTCCTTCTTCGGTGCCACTGCACTGTTTCACACGCGAGCCGAGGCGGCAGTACCACCGACTCTCGCCGGACAGACCTCTCTCGGTGTGAGTGTTACTGCGGCAACGATGCTCCTGATCAACAGCCTCCGTGTCGGAACTGCGGCAGCGTTCGAGAACTGGGATAGTGTTTTTCGGGATATCATAAAGTGGCTCCTCGTGGTTGCACTCGTCGCCTGGACCGCGTGGCCTCCAGTTTCGTTCGCTCCGACTCTGGTAGGCGTTCTGAGTTTGGGGGGACTGGTCCCGACGGCCGTGTTGGCGTTCTGGTATCTGTGGCAGACCTATACCGAGGAGGAGACAGACTGATGCGGCCAATCGACCGACAGTTGCGGTCCCATCGCGCAGCACACCTGAAGACAGTAGTGCGGTTGGCAACAGGGGGGGGGGAACGCTTCCAGCGAACCACCACCAAAACCCGCGGTGCCGTCACAACCGCCGATGACCACGAGTTCTCTCTCACACATGTCGAAGTCCGTTTCTGTCGACCCCGGGTTCGATGGCTCGTGACCGACAGTATATCATCAACCGTCGTGTCAAGGAGTACGGCAGCAAGCCCAAGCAGGTCCAACTGAATGTCACGAGCGTGCTGGCACCGGTCCAGTTGTGCTCGTGACTGAGACAACGACAGACACCATCCGCATCGGACACTGCTCGCGCTCGGTACGTTTCCAGACAGCACTCGCACCAGACAGCACCCACACCAGACGGCACTCACACCAGACACCACCCGCACTCGACAGGCTTCCACACGACGCGATTCGGCGGGGGACGTTTGATACGCGTTCAACCCCGACAGTGGCGTAGGTGACCACCGTGGGCGAGAAAGAGACACCCGGAACGGCAGGGGAGCACGCGGACGGCGAGTCGGCGGAGACAGCCCCGGAAGACGCGTTCGGCGCGCTCAGCGACTCGGTCAGGCTGAAGATTCTCCAGTCGTTGATCGACCACCGACTGGAGGCCGACGGGGAGCCGGCCGGATTCGCCGACCTCCGACGGTCGGTCGGCGTGCGCGACTCCGGCCGGTTCCGGTACCACCTGAACCAACTGCGTGACACGTTCGTGGAGCGCGCCGACGGCGGCGGCTACCGCCTCACCCACGCCGGGCAGGAGGTCGTGGCCGCGATTCGTGCGGGACGGTACACGGACGAGGTGTCTGCCGCCTCGACGACACTCGACAGCGAGTGCAGTCTGTGCGGCAACGCCGTCGCCGTCGCCTACGAGTCGTCACACTGCGTCGTGACCTGCGAGCAGAACCACCCGATGTTCCAGTGGCCCGTGCCGCCGAATCTCGCCGGCGAGGCAGACTCGGAGACTGTGTTGGAGGTGGCGCAACTCGCGGCACTCCACGCGGTCGAACTCCTCCTCGCGGGTGTCTGTCCGGAGTGTTACGACCCGCTCGAGCCGACACTCGACCGACGTGGGGACGACAGTCTCCGCTTTCGCGCACAGTGTGGTGTCTGTGGCTGTCGGGTCGACAGTTCCGTCACGCTCCGACTGCTCGCGGACCCGGCGGTCGCCGCCGTCTGCCGTCGCCACGGGGTCGGGCCGCGAGACGCGTACCTCTGGGAGCCGCCGTTCGTCGGCGACGACGAGGCGGTGTCTGTCGCCGACACCGACCCGCTGGTTGTCACCGCGTCACTCCAGATCGAAGCGGAGACGCTCGACGTGTCACTCGACGCCGCTGGGCGCGTCACCAGCGTCGAAGAGCGATGAACTACCGCGTCCTCGGCTGGCCGCCGGACGGCCCGCGGCTCGCGCTTGACTACCGCGCGTTCGTCTACGCGGGGAAGTTCCACACCCCGAAGACGGGCGTGACCGTTGTGACAGACTCGTCGGCGAGACCGACCTCCGCGCTGGATCTCGACGGTCCAGAGCCAGCCCCACCGCCAGCGGGGACTGCGTGGACGACCACCGAAGAGCCAGTGGTGGCTGCTGTCGCCTGCAACGCCGACCGCACGGACGAGACGGTCGTGTGGCTCAGGTACGTGACGGTGCGTGTCGACCGTCGAGGGGCGGGTCTCGGCGGACGGCTCGCGGCGTTCACGGCCGAGCGCGCCGCGACGGAGGGGTACCAGACTGCGCGTATCGCGGTCAACAACGCGTTCTCCTACCGCGCGCTGTCGAAGGCCGGGTTCGAGTTCACCGGCCGCGAGACTGGGCTCGCCGAACTCGTACTCGAACGATCGATAGAGACAGCCGTCCATCCGACAGAGACAGCCGCCCATCCGACAGAGACGGCCACTCGACCGGACCCCGACAGCTACCGTGACGGACTTGAACGGCTCCGCAACCGCGCGGAGACGAGCGACGCGGAAGCTGCGGCGCTCGAACGGTGGCTGGCGGATGGTGACCCACCCCCGCTCGTCTCGCGGCCGTGGGCGTGATCGACGCCTCTCGACAGTCGGCACACCCTCTCTCGCGGTCGTCACTCCTCGAAACCGACGAACCTACCCTCGCAGTCGGCCACCGTCGACCGGGATCGTCGCGCCGTTGACGAATCCGGCAGGTTCGGACGCGAGGAAGGCGACCACGCGGCCGAACGACTCGGGATCGCCGATCCGTTCCATCGGCACACCGTCGGCCCAGTCGTCGAGTCCCGCCTCGTAGCTGTCGTACTCACCGCGTTCGATGCTGTCCTCGATCAGCTCCTCGATCCGTGCGGTCTCGTGTGCGCCCGGGAGGACCACGTTGGCACGAATCTCCGGAGCCCACTGTCGTGCGACGCTCTTGATCAGTCCGACGACCCCGCGCCGCACCGCGTTCGAGAGGATCAGGTTCTCGATCGGCTCGGCGACGCTCGTGGAGGTGATCGCGGTCACCGTTCCGGCGTCGCTGGCTTCGAGGTGCGGTCTGGCTGCTCTGAGTGTGTACACTGCGCTCATCACGAGCGTGTCGTACGCGCCGTACCACGCCTCGTCGTCCACGTCGCCGAACCCGCCCGGCGGGACGCCGCCGGCGGAGGTGACGAGGTGGTCGATCCCGCCGAACTCGTCGACAGTCGCCGCCACGAGCGCCTCGACATCTGCGCGGTCGGTGAGGTCCGTCTCGACTGCCAGCACACCTCCCTCGCTGTCGGCGTCGAGGTCCGCAGCGGCGTCGTCGAGACGGCCCGGCGTCCGGCCGCAGATGACGACGTTCGCTCCCTCCGCCGCGAGTGCCGCCGCGGAGGCGAACCCGAGACCGCTGGAACTCGCTGTCACTAGCGCCGTGTCACCGTCGACTCCCAAGTCCATACGCGGTGGTTCGGCTGGCGCTGGCAAATGTGCCACGGTGGCGGCGACTGGTGGTGGCTCCCGCTCGAACACGACAGAGACAGACGACTCGCTCAGTCCGAGCGTCACAACACCGAGGGAGCCCCGCTCAGTCCGAGCGTCGCACGCGGACGGACCCGTCGCTCGTCACACCGACCAGCAGGTCCGCGACGACGCCGCGCCCGGAGACAGCGTCGCCAGCCTCGTCACTGACGAGTTTCATCAGATCAGGCGCAGTGTAGTTCACTTTCACACCCACCTCGTCACAGGCGTCGTAGATGCGCTCGGGCACGTCGTACAGGTCCGTACCGGCGCTCACTTCGACACGCACCGGGGCAGACAGCGCCTCGGCGAAGGAGATCGTCTCGCGGGCGCGAGTGACGTTCTCGCGGGCGCTCGCTTCCACGCTGGAGACGTTCGCACGCGAGGTGCCGAGCCGGTCGGCGATGTCGGACTGCCGGAGTCCACGCTCGCGCAGCGCCAACACCTCCGCCTGTCGTCGGGTGAGGACGTTCTCGTCGGCGTCGAATCCGACACGCTCCAGTAGTTCTGCGGCCGGCGGCACCGCCGACTCCGCCTCGTGTGCCGTGCCGGACGCCGAGTTCGTGTCGCCCGCTCCCGCGGGAGCGGACGGTCGGTCGTCGTCGGTCACACCTCACCGTGTGACCGCACAGGTGGTGATACTGTCGGTCACGATCCGCTGGACTGCTGCCGACGACGGTGACAGTGGATCGCTGTCGCCCTCGGCGACACTGTGCTATCGACGACGGTGACAGTGGATCACCGTCGACCTCAGCGACACTGTGCTATCGACGACACTGACACTACCGAGTCACGCAGTCGGGGACGTCCGCGGCAGTGACGACGGAGGCGAACTCCCCGTCGAGGTGGGCGAGCGCCGTTCGGTGGACGGTCGCGGGCGGGATTCGGTCACCGTCCAGCGTGCGGTCGTGAGTTGCAGTCGCGTCGCGGACGAGGAACACCTCGTAGCCGCGGTTCTCCGCCATTCGCACCGTGGTCGAGACACAGTGGTCCGTCGTCAGCCCGCACACGACGACGGTGTCGATCTCGTTGCCGTCGAGCCACCCGGCGAGGTCCGTGTCGAGGAACGCGCCGTTGACGCGCTTGGTGAACGCTGCCTCCGTCGCGTCGGTGTCTGTCCGTGGCTCCAGTCCGTAGACGAACGCGAACCCGGGCTCACCGCGTCGCAGCGGGGAGTCCGGCTCCGTCGAGTCGTGGCGAACGTGCGCGACGGGCCACCCGCGTTCGCGCCACGTCTCCAACAGCCCGCGTGCGCGCTCTTCGGCGTCCGGGTTGTTGCGCTCCCCCCACTCGTCGGCCTCGAACCCACGCTGGAAGTCGACGAGCACCAGCGCCGGCTCCGTCACGGTGACCCCCCGCGTACGCTCGCAACCGGGTCGAGACTCGGGTCCGCCTTCGGGTGCTCACGCGTCACGTCGATGGGACAGGTATCCGGAGACTGCGCGGGGTCCGACTCCAGCATGTACTGGAGCCACTCGCGGTCACCGTCGACACCCCAGTCCCCGAGGTCGGCGTGGGGGCAGACCCCGTCGTACGGCTCCAGTCGGTCTCGGATCACGTCGCGTGCGCGCTGTCCGGCCGCCGTGTCGCCGGTGACGCCGACCGTCTCGAACAGTGCGCGCGGCTGGAACGTGATCTCCAGCCCGACTGGACAGTACCGACTCCGTCGGTCGTCGTAGAACGGCGCACGACACGTCGGGAAGATCGGTTCTCCCGCGAAACAGAACTCCCAGTACGGGTCGTCCGGCTCCGTCGGAATCTCTTCCGGCCACGGCTCCGGGTCGTACACGTGGAGAAACTGGAGGACGTGCCAGAGCCGCTCGTGGTAGTCGGCCTCCGAGAGCTCCGTCTCCGGCGGCCGGAAGAACGTCACGAGCGACGCGCGGTCGCTGTGGTCGTCCCACACGCGGAGGTACTCCCGGAGTGTCTCCCGCAGCCCGAACAACGCCTCGGGATCGGTGGTCGACGGAACGAGCGTGTACAGTGGATCACCCGACTCCACCGACTCTTTTCCGAAGAAACACGGGAACGGACTGCCGTCGTGCTCGCCAGTGAGCCCCTCGTAGAACGTCTCCCAGTGACGCCGCGCCCAGTCCGGGTACTGCCCGGACGCCACCCGCTCGCGGAACGTCGGCTGGTCGACGAGTGCCTGCACGCCTGGCTCGTTCATGGGTGCGCTACTGGTTCCACCGACTTCGGTCTGACGAGTGCCGCCGAAACTGTCGGTGAACGCGAGTGTGTGACGAGCGAAACTGTCGTAAAAACAGGATCATCCGGCGAAGACGGCGACGGCAGCAGCGACACCGGTTGCGACCGCGACAGCAGCGGGGGCGACGACCGCCAGCATCAGGAACACCGCCACCGCGACGACCGCGAACGTCGCCGTGCCAGAGCCACGCTTCCCGGGATAGGGCGCGGTCGGGTTCTCCTCGTGACTGTGCAGTGACGTGGCGTGGGTCCGGGGGGACATTGCACTCGGATACACACACTCGCTCCCCCTGAGTTGCTGTGCGTACAGTCGAGACGAGCCACGGTCGACCACCCTCACAGCGTAGAGTCACGGAGGTGGACACCTCGTCGGAATACTGTCGGGTGGCCGCCGAACGCTGTCGCAGCGGGACTCTGTACTGTTAGACATCGAGCGGTCGTGTGACTGCGACTTCAGTTGGCACAGTAGACGCGTTCACCACGGTCTCGTCTCGTTCGACACCTGCCCACGACTCGTGACCCCGGTGTTTTTATATTGTATACGAGAGAAAATAGCAGTCGATGCCCGACCAGTCACCCGGTGGTCGGGATCGAGAACAGCCCGACTCTCCGGAGCAGAACACGTCTTCGCCGATAGCAGCCGTTGCTTCGGCTGTCGTTCCGGGAGCTGGTCAGGTATACAACCGGCAGCTCTCCAAGGGAGCCAGTCTCCTGCTTCTCGCGGGGCTGTCGGTCGTGTTGCTGTCGGTTGGTATCGGTCTCGTCACCTACGTCGTGGTCTGGGCGTACGCGGTATACGACGCGTACCACGGTGGAGTCTCCGTGATCGAGCTTCCTGCAGGTGCCACCGAAGGGTTCGCACTCTGGCGGGGCCTCCTCGTCGCCGTTCTCGGGAGTCTCCTCCTCGTCGTCGGTGGTGTGTTCGAACTCTTTCTCCTCGGTGGTGCGTCTCCCCCGTGGGCTCTCGCTCTGCTCTCTCTCGGCGGGCTGCTCGTGTTTTTCGGCACGGGCTGGTACTGGATCGTCCGTCCCCTCTACAAGAAAAGGTAGCGCGAGTACTACGGGGGGACAGTTCGATTCCGTATCACTGCTACGAGGGGGGAACACGTCAAAAGTGAACTCCGTGGCAGCCCCCGCAGGTCACTGTTCCGCAGGGACAGTCGCGGTCGCAGCGTCGTCGTACTCGTCGCGGAACTGGTCGATCAGTTGGCCCATCTTGGCGTAGCAGTCGTTGAGCATCCGCTGCATCTCGTCGGCGACCTCGTCGGCCGCACGAGGGCGGAACACGTGGTAGTAGCCGCCGTCGTCGTAGTTGATCTGCTCCCGTTCGACGATGCCGGCCTCGACCAGCCGTCGGATAGCGCGGTATGCTGTCGAGCGCTCTCTGTCGACCGCCGCAGCGACCTCGTCGACGGTCATCGCGGTCTCACTGCCTGCCAGAACGTCGAACACCTCGCGGTCGAGCTCCTTCAGTCCGTGAAAACAGTCCAACAGTCCCTCACACGACATGTCTCGCTGGAGATACTCCCCCATGGAGTCGGGCATACACGTCACTCAGGCCGTGGCCGAACAAAAGAGTTGTGTGGTGAACCTACCCCGGGGTTAAGCCCCGGGGCTTCCTGCTTCAACGACGCGCTTTGCATCCACACACTCTCGTTGAGGTGTGAACGTAGGGAGCGCAGTCTCCACAGGCGTTAACGAATCGCTGCGCGATTCGTTCGCACACCAGAAATCT
>CAKZQY010000079.1 GCA_937142015.1 uncultured Halobacteria archaeon | reverse complement strand
CGAGTTCGGCACCAACTTCGCGGCGTTCTCGCGGTTCGCGGGTGAGTTGTTCGGCGGGCCACTCGCCACGGAGGGGATGATGGCGTTCATGTTGGAGGCGACGTTCCTCGGCGTGTTCGTCTTCGGCCGCGAGCGGGTGTCCGACAGGCTCTACTTCGTCTCTAGTCTCGCGGTCGCGGCCGGAACGTGGCTGTCTGCGGTGTGGATTCTGATTGCCAACTCGTGGATGCAGCTCCCACGCGGCTACGAACTCGTCACGGAGGGGGGGCAGACGGTGGTCCACCTCACAGATCCGATCGCTGCGTACCTCAACCCGCGGTTCTTCTTTATGTACGTCCACATGCAGAACGCGGCAGTCGAGTCAGTCGCGCTGCTCATGGCCGGGCTGGCGTCGTACTTCGTCTTCCGACACCACGTCTGGGGCACGGCGACGAGACACGTCGCCTTCTGGGAAACGACGCTGAAGATCGCGCTCGTCGCGCTCCTGATCACCGCGCCGCTGCAGGTGCTCCACGGTGACCTGTACGCCCGCCACGTCGCGGAGACCCAGCCACAGAAGTTCGCCGCGATGGAGGCCGTCTGGGAGACCGACAGCTACGTGCCGGAGTATCTCGTCGCCTTCCCGACGAGTCTCGCCGACGTCACCGACCCGCGAGCGAAGGAGCTGTTCGGTATCGGCATCCCCGGCGGCGCGTCGTGGCTCGCCAGCGGCGGGGACGCAGAGGCGACGATACGCGGGCTCGAATCCTTCGAGACGGAGGCTCCGCCGGTTGCCATCGTCTTCTGGTCGTTCCGCGCGATGGTCGGGCTGGGCTTCTGGTTCATCCTGCTGGCGTTCTGGGGTGGCTACCGCTGGTTCCGTGGTGAACTCCTCGACGACGACCTGCTCCACAAGGCGCTGATGCTGTCCGCGCCGCTGGGAATCGTCGCGGTCGAACTGGGCTGGGTTGTCACCGAAGTCGGTCGCCAGCCGTGGGTCGTCCAAGGTGTGCTGAAGACGACCGACGGTGTCACGCCCGGCCTCACGTCGTTCGAGGCGACGCTCACGCTCGTCGGCTTCGCCGTCGTCTACGCGGCGCTGCTCGGCCTGTACGGCTACGTCGTCTTCCGAATCGTCCGCGCTGGTCCACCGTCGAGAGACGAACTCCGCACTGTCGACGACGCTGATCTCGACAGCGACGACTCGGTCGCCGGAGGCGACACCCCTGCTGTCGAGGGTGGTGACTCGGCTGTCGATGGCGGCGACACAGATCGGTCACCACCGATGCCGGACGACGGTCCGAGCGAGACACCCGGAGGGGTGAGCGATGACTGACTACGGCACGCTGGCGAGTGAGCCGTTGTTCGGACTCCCGCTGCCGGAACTCTGGTTCGGGCTGTTGTTCGCAATCCTCGCCGCGTTTCTCGCGCTCGACGGGTTCGACTTCGGCGCGGGCGTGGTGTTCGCAACCCGGGACGACGAGGCGGAGCGGGAGACGATCCTGACGGCCATCGGTCCGTTCTGGGACGGGAACGAAGTGTGGCTCGTCGTGTTCGGCGGCGCGCTGTTCGCCGCGTTTCCGGGCGCGTACGCCGGGCTGTTCGGACGGAACTACCTCCTGATGTTCGGAATTCTGGCGGCGCTGATCCTCCGCGGGCTCGCCCCGGAGATGTACGAGCAGCGGCACGACGAGCAGTGGCAGCGGTGGTGGGGTCGCGCGTTCGTCGTCGGGAGTGTCGGCGCGCCGCTGTTGCTGGGCGTGTTCGTCGGCAGTTGGATCACAGGGTCGGGCGCAGTCGTGACGGTTCAGGGAGTGACGGCGGGTCTCGCGCTGGTCGCGCTCTCGACCGCACTCGGTGTGGCGTTCCTCCGGACGAAGACCACTGGGAGGCTCCACGACGAAATTCGTCGACTCGGGGAGGTTGCCGTCGTCGGCTACCTCCTCGCGGTCGTAGCCACACTCGCGGCGTCGTGGCTCGCTGCCCCACGACTCGCGGCGGCGATTGCGACAGTTCCCGTGGCCGTGCTGGTCGTCGCGTCGATCATCCTCGCCGGCGTGTACGTCGTGGCACTCCGCCGCGATCAGAATCTGGTCGCACTCGTCGCAGCCGGCGTGGCGACGTTCGGACTGTCCGCGGTCGTCGGACTGCTGTTGTTCCCGCTGATCGACCCCGCGGCCGGCCTCACCGTCGAGGAGGGCATCGTCTCGATGCTCCAACTCAACATCATGTCCGTCGCCGCTGCGCTGCTGTTGCCGCTGGTGGTGACGTACTTCGCCGTGCTGTACAGCAGCTTCCGTGGCCCCGTCCGTACGAGTGATTCGTACTGAAACGGGCGGCTGTGGCGAGGAGCACACCGGTGTCGACGGCCGATGGCCGTGCCGAGGAGAACGCCCGTGCCGAGGAGAACGCCCGTGCCGACGGAATCGCACTCGATCGACAATCGACTGTACCAGACACGATCGACAATCGACTGTACCAGACACGATCGACAATCGACTGCACCAGACATCAACAATGCAACGACACGTCCACGACGACGACAGTCGGCAGACGGCTGCCGAAACTGCTCGACAGACGACTACCGAGACTGGCCGACGAGCACCCTCTAAGAGTGACAACACAGACCACACCGGCAGTGACGACACAGACCACACCGACAGTGACAACACAGACCACATCAGCAGTGACAACACAGACCACACCGGCAGTGAAGCCAGAGTTCACGCCGGCAGTGAAGACACAGTTCACACCGAGCAGACGGGGCACGGAGACACGGAGGAACAGAACACGGGAGGCGACGGGTCGTCGTTGGTCTCCCGCGTGGCGGTCACGTGGGTCGAACTCCTCCTCGTCGGGTTCAGTGGGGCTGTCGTCGGAGGTGCGACGAGTGGCCCGCCGACGTTCGTCGTCTATCTCGCCACGACACTCCTGTCAGTCGGCGTGTTGCTGTACAACGTCGATCGACTCGTTCGTGATCGGCTGGCCGCTGTTTCGTGATCGGTTGGCTAGCGTCGAGTAGTCCGCCGGCCACCGTCTCAGAACTCGCGCGTCACGCAGCGCCGCCAGAGCCGGGTCGGTTGCGACGCGAGGCGCGGACGGCGAGTCCGCCGAGCAACACCGCCGTCGGGACGAACAGCGCCGCACCCAGTACGGTGACGACGTCGTCGTGAGCGACGCCGTAGGCGGCCGCGCCGACCGCGGCGGAGAGTGCGACGAGCGCCGCGGCTGCGAGGCGACGGTCGAGATCCCGGACGGCCGTGCGCAGCCGGTCTCCGCCGAGTCCGTCGGGCAAACGCGTGGGGGACATGGAGGTGGCTACGTGCTCCGTGTCCCTACAACCAGAGTTGGCACACGCCAACTCCGGCGGCGAATCGAAAGCGGTTAGCTGGTGCTCGGAGTACTCCGTTCCGATGCGGGAGTTCCAGTTCTCGCTGTCCTACCAGACCGGGGTCGACGAGTACGCCGACACGCTCCGGCGACACGACTCGCTCCGGTCGGAGGCGATCGTCTCCTGTCTCGACCCGACAGAGTTGTGGCGACTGGAACTCGTCACAGGCGACACGGAGGCGTTGGAGGCGCTGGACCCGTTGTTGACAGACGAGTCACTCGACAGAGAGTCCATCAGCGCCCGCGACTGTCGGGCGAGACGGTGTCACAGTGTGATCGAGTCCGACGCGACCCACCGGATCGTCTACACCTACGTCGGCGACGTGTCGTACTGTGACGCAGTGCCACTGATCGCCGCGCAGTACCTCGACGGCGGCTCCCTGTTCGAAGTGGTGCGTGCAGACGGAGAGAGCCACTGGCGCGTGTTGATGCAGGACGACGAGACGGTCGGGATGGTGTACGACACGCTGACCGGTCGACTGGCCGACGGCATCGCCTTCGAGTTCGGCCACCTCGAACCCGCCGCCGGGTGGCGTGGCGACCTCCTCGGCGTCCAGTCGCTGCCAGAGGAGCAACGTGAACTGCTGGAACTCGCCGTCGAGCGTGGCTACTTCGAGACGCCGCGTGACGTGACTCTCTCGGAACTCGCCGACGAACTGGAACTGCCGCGCTCGACTGCCTCCTACCGACTCCGCCGTGCTGTCGCGGAACTGGCGACTGGCTACGTGAACGGTTGGTACTGATCGGTACGCGAACGGCTGTGACTGGTCGACGGATGGCTGGTGGTACCGAACACAGTGCGACCGGTGGTTTGACCTCCTCCTCCGCGTGAACGCGGAGGAATCCCGCCACGGGATTTCAGGC
>CAKZQY010000078.1 GCA_937142015.1 uncultured Halobacteria archaeon | reverse complement strand
GGCGTCGAAAACCGACGGCTCAGACGCTCTGATCACCGACACGAGTCACCACGGCGGTAAAGACTCGCAGTAATCACTATGAGTCTTCTCTCGGAGTTGGACCAGTTCTCGTGTTTTCTCGATAGCGGACGGAACGTGACCATGCGCCCCCGTCTCCCGCGACTGACGAGAATCCTCCGCATCCTCCCGGCCGGCCTCGCGCGCTACGGTGTCGACGGTCGGTCGTCGGCCGAGAGCGTCCACGGCCGAGAGCACCCACGGACGACCGTACCACGGGCGGCCTCTCTGCACCTGCCCGTCACCGGCTGGGAGCCGACGACCGCAGCCGTGAGAGACGCGACCGGAGGAGGTCACCGAACAACAGCGGCGCGAGCAACAGCGTGATCGGGACGAGAATCCATACCTCGCCGGCCAGCACGTCGTACTGCGCCAGAGTCACACTCGGCGGCACTCCCTCGGCGTAGCCGACGAGGAACTCGAATCCGATCGTCGCGGCCGCCCACGCCGCGCCGACGGCGACGAGTTCGCGTCTGCTGTACGTCACCGGCGACCACGCGAATGAGACTGCTGCGACGACGACGATCGCTGTCAGCAACAGTCCCGTGCTCACGAGACCTGCCGTCGACTCACCGAGCCGCGCGACGAGCACTGTCTCTCTGAAGATACCGTTCGCAACCGCCAGCACTGCCATCGACAGCCACGCGCCGACCAGGTACAGGAACCCACGAGACTCGACCGATCGAACGATTGAACCGAAACTGACTCTGAAATTCACTCTGATCACCTTCTCACGTGAATATACGCTATACGAGATAATAGAATTTTCTATTCTCACAGAGTGGGACTACCGCGACGGCGAGACAGCACCGCCTCCGGAGATTCAAGTGTGGTCGGGCAGCAGACAGCGTGTGACCGAGACACCAGCGTCGCGCAGTCGAGAGCCCGCACAGAACAGTCCCACATCGGGCAGTCGAGAGCCCACACAGAACAGTCCCACATCGGGCAGTCGAGAGCCCACACAGAACAGCCCGCACAGTATCGAACGGCAACGTTTAACGGAGCCGTCCGCCTCTGGTACCACGAACAGATGGGCGTGATCGAAGACACCTACGAGGAGGTAGACGCGGACATCTCTCTGGAGGAGTTCACGGAAGCGGTCGAGGAGAAGGTCGAACAGATGGACGGTCTCGCGGACGAGGAGTCGGCGGCGATGTTGGTCGCACACGAGCTCGACGAGCAGGAGGTCGACTGCATCGCCGACGTGGAGGCGGGGATGGACGACGCGGAGTTCCTCGCCAAGGTGATGTCAGTCGGCGAGATCCGGACGTTCGAGCGCGACGACACCGACGGAGACGGCCGCGTGCTCAACGTCGACGTCGCAGACGCCTCCGGTCGCATCACGATCACGATGTGGGACCGGATGGCCGAGGACGCGAAGGAGAGTCTCGAACGCGGCGACGTGATCGCCGTCGCCGGTCGGCCGAAAGACGGCTACAACGGACTAGAGGTGTCCGTCGACGACGTGGACCCCGACCCGGAGGGTGACGTGGACGTAGAGGTGGTCGAACAGTACCGCGTCGAAGACCTCTCGATGGGGGCCTCGGACGTGACACTCGTCGGAAAGCTGTTGGACACGGACACGGTCCGCACGTTCGACCGCGACGACGGCTCGGAGGGACAGGTGCCGAACCTCACCGTCGGCGACGAGACGGGACGCACTCGGGTGACGCTGTGGGACGAGCGCGCACCCCGCGCGGAGGAGCTCACGCCCGGCGAGACAGTCGAGATCGTCGACGGCTACGTTCGAGAGCGCGACGGCAATCTCGAACTCCACGTCGGCAGTCGCGGCGCGGTCGAGACGGTCGACGAGACGGTGTCCTACGAGCCAGACACGACCGACATCGGCAGCGTCGAGTTGGGCGAGACGGTCGACATCGCGGGCGGCGTGATCGAGGTCAGCGAGAAGCGCACGTTCGACCGCGACGACGGCTCGGAAGGGCAGGTGCGCAACGTCCGACTGAAGGACGACACGGGCGAGATCCGTGTCGCTCTGTGGGGCGAGAAAGCCGACGCGGAGATCGACCTCGCGGACGAAGTCGTCTGCACGGACGTGGAGATCCAAGACGGCTGGCAGGACGACCTCGAAGCCTCCGCCGGCTGGCAGTCGACTGTGACCGTGTTAGACGACGACCCTGCCACAGGTGGATCGGCGGCCGGTGCTGGCAGGTCTGGCAGTGGCGGGGGGGACACTGCGAGTGGTGTAGGTGATCAAGGGGGACTCGACAGCTTCGGCGGCGACCGGACGGACGAAGCGGCGGTCGCGGAACACACCGCCGGCGGCACAGCAGTCACCACAGCCGAGGAAGACGGGACAGCGACCGAGGAGAGCGGCCGAGCGGCCGACGGAGACGGATCGGAGGGACCCGTCGAGTTCACCGGCACCGTCGTCCAGTCCGGTGATCCGGTGGTCCTCGACGACGGGACACAGACCAAACGCGTCGAGACGGACGACCGACTCCGACTCGGTGAAGAAGTGACCGTCCGCGGACCAGAGTCGGACGGTACTATCGACGCCGACGAGATCTTCTGACACTGTCGGTCGCGGGGATGTCGGTCGTCGGCTGGACGGCGGCGGCCGCGGGACTCTGAGACAGCGGTGTCGTGCCACGGCACAGAGGCGGCGTGTCGAGGTGGTGACGGGGGACGGGCGTAGAGAACCCGTGGGGCTGGTTTTTGTGGGGACACACCACGGAGAGGTGTGTACGATTTGGAACGGCAGCACAGAATGGCCACTGCAGCAGTGTCTCACGCCCGGACGGATGAGTGATTCTCACGCAGTTGACGAACGCTGATATACTGTCGGTCACAAGTGTTGATAGATTGTTGCGCTTCACTCGGGGTTCC
>CAKZQY010000077.1 GCA_937142015.1 uncultured Halobacteria archaeon | reverse complement strand
TTGCCGATTATCCATCCACACCACTCCGTTGCCGATTATCCATCCACACCACTCCCGTCGGCGGTCGTCGAGGAGCTGTCGTCCGGGTCCAAGCCGCCGCTCCCGACACCCTGACCGCCGCTCCCGACACTCTCGCCGCTACCCGCGTCGGCTTCGATCCCGAAGTCGACCTCCACCTCCACTTCGACCGCGGGCGGGGAGCGGTACTGTGCCAGCGCGGAGGTGTCCTCCACGCGATCGCGGACGTACACGAAGTACCAGACCACCCCGCCGAGGACGAGTGCCCCGGCGAGGAGGATCTGTTGTGGGTCCATGAACCCGACGAGTGCGAACGACAGCAGCGCGCCCAACACCGGCACCACCGGGTAGCCCGGCACCTCGAAGCTCGGATCGTACCCCATCGCCTCCGTCTCTCGCATCACAACCAGCGAGACGTTCAGGAGGCCGTACACGAGCAGGTGCAGGACGCTGCCGGCTTTCGCCAGCGCGTTGACCTCGCCCGCGACGATGAACACGAGGATCAGCCCGCCGGTGAGCAGGATCGAGCGGTACGGCGTGTTGAATCGGTCGTGGATCGCTGACAGCCGTCGGTCCATCAACCCGTCGCGGCCCATCGCGTAGTTGATCCGTGAGGCGGACAACACCGACGCGTTCGCGGAGGACGCGGTGGCCAACAGCCCGCCGAACGTCAACAGTCCGACACCGACGACGCCGACGCCGAACGAACCGAAGACCGCCCGCGCGCCGATGGCGATTGCGGTCCCCTTCCCGGCGATGCGCTCTAAGGGGACCACACCCAGCAGGATGAGCATCGACACGGCGTAGATCGTCGTGACTAGTGCCACCCCGCCGACCATCGCCCGGGGGAGGTTCTTTCCGGGCTCTTTGATCTCGCCCGCGACAGTCGCCACCTGCGCGAACCCCAAGTACGAGACGAACACGAGTGCAGTGGTCGGCAGGATCACCTCCGGTCCCGAGCCGGTCGGGAACAGCGGGGTGAGCTCCGAGAGCTGCACCTGTGTCGCGCCGAGGATCGTGAACAGCCCGAGAATCCCGAGCAATACGACGACGATCACGTTCTGGAGGTCGCCGGTGCCGTCCGTGCTCAGGTAGTTGACCGCGATGAACACGCTCGCAGCGACCACGCCGCCGATCTGGGGGCCGGTCAGCGGCACGACGGCGACAATCCCGAGGTTCAGGTTCAGGCTCGCCGCCAGCGGGTCGACGTAGTTGCCGAACCCGACCGCGTAGAAGGCGGTGGCGAACGCCAGCCCGAGCCAGTTGCCCAGCCCCGCAATCGAGCCGAACAGCGGTCCCAACCCTTTGTTGATGAAGTGGTACGGCCCGCCGGAGGCCGGCATCGCGGTGGCGAGCTCACTCGCCGACAGCGCGGTGAGCACCGCGATCCCGCCCGCGAGGACGAACGCCCCCGCGGACGCCGGCCCCGCCAGTGCCGCCGCGACACCCGGCAAGACGAAGATGCCCGCCCCGACCATCGTCCCGACGCCGATCATCAGCGCCTCGCGTAAGCCGAGTGTGCGCTCCAGTTGGGTCTCTGTCTCTCCTGCCATCTCGCTGGCAGATGCGTCCGACCGATTAAAACGTTTAATTTGCGACTACTTTTGGTCGCCTGTCGCCGACTGTGACGCGGCAGCACGCGCGGGCAGGAAGAGGTACACCAGCGCCGCGAGGCCAGTCAGGCCGGCGAGGAGGAGAAACGACTCCGCGAACAGTCCGTCTTCGGCCATCGCGCCGACGACAGTCGAGCCGCCGGCACCGAGGAGGAAGAAGGCGGAGCGGAGCGCTCCCCACGCGGTGCCGGTGACCGCGTCGGGGAGGATAGCGATGATGTAGGCGTTCGACACCGGCGCGACTGCGAGTCGCGTGCCGAGTGCGAGCGAGAGGAGCACCAGCGGCACCAGCCCCTCGACGTACGGGATCACCGCCAACACCGGCGCGCCGACGGCGGCGGTGCCGACGAGTACCCAGCGCTCGCCGAACCGATCCGCCAGACTGCCGCCGACGAACTGTGCGACCGCGGCTCCGACGAACACGAGCGCGAACAACACCGCCGCGGTCGTCTGTCCGTACGACCGCACGTCGACGAGGTAGGTGACGTAGAACGTGGAAACGCCCTGAAACGCGAACAACATCAGCGCGACCGCGACTCCCCCGACGACGACGCCCCTGATCTGGAGCGCGCGTGCCACGTCTCCCGCGAGATTGCGGACTCCGATCTCGTCGCGTCCGCCGTCGGTTGTCGACTCGTCGTGTCCGCCGTCGGTCGTCGACTCGTCGTCTCCACCGTCGGTTGTCGACTCGTCGTGTCCGCCGTCGGTCGTTGATCCGCTGCGTGGATCGACGAATCGCGAGACGAGCGTGCCGGCAACCAGCAGCGGGACGAGCAGCCCGCCGACGACCAGTCGCCAGTCGACGGTCCCGACGAGCGCCCCGGCAGCGAACGGCAGCACCGCGGAGCCGACGCTCCCCGCCGCGAGCGTCGCGCCGATGGCAGCGCCGTCGTTGTCCGGAAAGGTGCGAGACAGTGCCGTGCCCCGTGCGGGACCGTAGAGCCCGGTTGCGAGCCCGAACGCGCCACAGCCGACGAGGAACACCAGAAACACCGGCGACAGTCCGATCAACAACACACTCCCCCCGGTGAGCAAGAGACTCCCGACGAGCAGCCGTCGCTCGCCGAGCCGGTCGACCAACAGTCCCGCCGGGAACTGCATCACCGCGTAGGCCGCCCAGATCACCGTCACCGCCACGCCGGCGCGGAACTCGCCGACCGAGAACGCCTCCGTCACCTGCGGGAGCACGGACGGCAGGAGGAACCGACTTCCGAGGACGAACACCCACCCGAGCGCGATCGCCAACAGTGTCCAGCCGCGGCCGCCGCCACGGAGCCGACTCGACGCCGCCTCTCCGGTCACGCGTCTATCGCCTCGACTGTCACACGCTCTGTAAAAAAGGCTACGACAAGTCCGTTCCGGTCTGTGGCGGCGACAGTGCAACTCGGATGCGCCGGTGACACGGCCCCGAACGCTACATTTTCCCGTCCGTGCCCCGAGCGTTCGAGTCGATGGTACCCGTCGAGTCGATGGTACCCGTCGAGGCACTGGTGTTCGTCGGGGTGGCGGGCGGCGCAGCGGCCGCGACGCTCGCGCTGTTCGTCTTCCACGATCACACCGGCCTCGGCGTCACCGCGTTCGTCGCGTCGCTGCTCCTCGTCGGTCTCGGGTCGGTCGCCGTCGGCGTCGGGCTGTTCCGCGGGTGGCTCTCGCTGGCCGGCGACGCCGAGGGGTTTCGCCGAGCGCTGGTCGTCGTCTGGTTCCTCGGCACCGTGCCGTGGCTGGTGTTCGCGTTCCGGTACACCGGGAAGTACGCGCGCATCAGCAGGCTCACCGCGGTCGTGATCTTCCTCCCGTACGGGCTGTTGGGGCTGCAGTTCCTGCTGAGCGCGTTCGAGACGTTCGGCGTGTCGACGCTAGCAATCGTCGGTCAGTTGGCGTCGCTGCACACACTCGGACTGGTCGGACTCGGGGTGTACTTCCTCGTGTCGACGAGCTACTCGTACGGGCACGTCTCCGTCTGGCAGGGCCTCACGCTGGGCTCGCTCCCGGTCGTGACGCTGCTGCTCTGGACCGTCACTAGCATCGTCACGGAACTCGACCCGGTCGTCGCCGCGTCGTCGTACGCGATTGGCTCGGCCGCGATGCCGGTCGGCACGGCGCTCGCGGTGTTCAGGTACGACGCGTTCGACTCCCGCCCGGCGGTCGGGACGCTCGCCGAGCGCAGCATCGTCGACGGCACCGCCGACTTGACGCTCGTCGTCGACGACCACGACCGGATCACGCTCGTCAACCAGACCGCTTGTGACCTGCTGGATGTCGACCCGACTGCCGTCCACGACAGGCCGCTGGAGGCGGTGCTCGGCCACGAGAGTGACGCGCTCGCCACGACGGAGACGGTCGCAGTGGACACGGTGGAGGGAACGCGACGCTACGACCCGCAGGTGTCGGCTGTGACGGACCCGGACGACCGCCGACTCGGCTCGGTTGTGAGTCTACGGGACGTGACCGAGCGACAGCTCCGCGAACAACGACTCGCCGTGCTGAACCGTGTGCTCCGGCACAATCTCCGTAATCGGATGGACGTGGTCAAGGCTCGTGCCGAAGCGCTCGCCGACCTCACGGAGCGAGCGAATCCCGAGGCCGATCCGACCGACGCGGACCGAGAGACGACGACGAACCGAGAGACGCCGACCGACGCGAACAGCGCAGCCGGTCAAACGCCGACCGACGCGAACAGCGCCGCCGGTCAGACGCCGACCGACGCGAACAGCGTCGCCGGTCAGACGCCGGACGAGGCAGACACGGCGGTCGACGGAGCGTCGGGCGGCGGCGCGACCGCCGCGGCGGCCAGCGTGTCGCGGTCACAGCAGTCGGCAGGTGCGCGTCACGCTGCCGCGATTGTCGACGTTGCCGAGGAGATCACGACGCTCGGCCGCGAGGCGCGCAGCGTCGACCAGTTCGTCTCCGCCAGCGGCGACACCTCGACGGTCGTCCTCGCCGATCACCTCCACGAGGTGCTGGCGGCACTCGACACCGAGACGAGCGACACCGAGGTTCACCTCGACGTGCCGGCGTCCGTCCGCCTGACGACCAACAGCGAGGCGCTGTCGGCGGCACTCGAGAGTGTGATCGAGAACGCGGTCACCCACGCGGAGAGTCGTGTCGAGATCGACGTGACTGACGGTCCCGAGGAGTGTGTGATCCGAATCGCAGACGACGGACCGGGCATTCCGGAGGGTGAGCTGGAACTGCTCGACGCCGGCACGGAGGACCCGCTCCAACACGGTCGCGGACTCGGTCTCTGGCGACTCAAGTGGGCCGTCGTGACAATGAACGGCCGACTGGCGTTCGACACCGCCGACGGGACGGCCGTGACGATCAGACTCCCGCGGCGTGACGAGGACGCCGCTGCACCCGGGGAACTGGCGCGTGACTCGACGGGGAACTGAGACGAGGCGGCAGCGACACGACGCACCGTTCCAATTTTCAGTAGCTTTCAGTAGCGCACCGTACGAATTGGGTACACTATTGGACGGCTGAGCCACGTCCATCGCAACGCTCCGCATTCGACTCGGACAGGGCGACAGCGGGGGCGATCACAGCCGACCCACCACCAGCAG
>CAKZQY010000076.1 GCA_937142015.1 uncultured Halobacteria archaeon | reverse complement strand
GGGCGGGAGTCGCTATCCCGAGTGGGCGGGAGTCGCTATCCCGAGTGGGCGGGAGTCGCTATCCCGAGTGGGCGGGAGCCGCCTATTTCGACGGACGAGAGTCGTCCACACCAGTCCAGATCAGTCCACATCAGTCCACATCAGTCCAGAGCAGTGGCAGTCTCCCCGAACGTTCATACCCCAGCGATCGAACACAACAGTATGGAGACGGTCACAGAGGGGCGGCTCGGGGCGGCGGCTCGACAGCACCCGTTCGTCACTGCGTCGGGAGTCGCGGCCGTGTTGACGCTGTTCGCCGACACGGTCGTCGGGATGCTGTTCGTCGGCAACGCGCTAGACGAGACCGGGTTCGTGTTCTCGTTGTTCGCGGCGGTCGGGACCGCGTGGCTGGTGAGCGCGCTGTTGGTCAGACTCGTCGACGGGCTCGACGTGGTCACTGCCGACAGACGACCGACGCCGCTGGTCGCCGGGATCACGCTCGTCGAGTTGCTCGCCGCGGTGTCAGTCCTCTCGCCGCTGTACCTCTCCGGCCGGCGACGTGTGCTCGTGCTGCTCGTCGGCGGGGTGGTGCTCGCACTCGCCTCGCTGTCGCGTGCCAGTCTGGTGTTCTTCGAGACCGACCACCCGCAGTGGACGGGCGACGCGTTCGGCAGCGGCGCGTCTCTGAGCCACTCTCCGACGACTGGCGACGCGGGGGAGAGGACTGACGCTGGCGGTCACTCCGACTCTGGCGCTGGCTCCGGGTGACGTGTACCGGCACTGGGACCGGGTGACGCTACCGGCAGTGAGACGATTCTGGGCGATCCGCCGGTCGCTTCGACCGCGAGAGGCGACTCGTTGCGTCGGAACGACAGTATCACAACAGTCGGTACTCCCCGTTCGTCTCCGTGGCTTCGCCGCGGCGGCGGAGTCGGTCGAGGAGGTCGGCCGCCGCGTCACGCGGCACGCCGCGGTCGGTCGCGTAGTCGAGAATCGTCTCGCGGTCGGCAGTTCCTCCGCCGTCAGACGACTCTCGCACGGCGTTCCGGACGATCTCGTCGCGGGACGGCGACCGCTCCCGCGACACGTCACCCGCCTCGGCGGCCTCCTCGGGATCGACGCCCGACTGGTCGAGGTACTCGTCGTCGTCGATCCGAGTGCCCTCGGCGACCTGTCGCTGGAGCTGTCCGGCGTCCGGCACCGCCTCGAACTGCTCCGTCTGGTCGCGCTTCTGTGCGAGGAGCGCCGCACGCGCCTCCACCGCCGCAGCACGACTCTCTGCGGTGTAGAACCGCCGGAGCTTCTTCGTCTGGTGTCGCCGCCCGCAGGTCAGACAGGTCGCCGACGCCTGTGTCTCCGGGTCGTCGAGCAACCAGTAGCTCCCACACTCTGTGCAGCCGACGACTGCGTACATGGACCTGTGTCGGTCGCCGTCGGGCTTGAATCCTCTGTCGGGGGTCTTCCTCGTGCCGTCTAGCGTCGGGTTTGAATCCTCCGTCGGGGGTCTTCGTCGCGCCGTCTGGCGTCGGTTCGGCTCCGTCGCTCGGGGGAATCACTCCCTCCTCCCGCTCGTGGCCCGTCACCGACCAGTACTCTCTTGAGCTATCCCCCGTCTACAGACAGGAAAATGCCGCTTGGTCCGTTCTATCGTGCGGTGTTCTCGACGGCGGCAATCGGAGCGATCGTGGTGGGTATCGTGGCGTGGCGATCCCGTGATTCCACCGGCGCAGTCCCGCTCGTCGGCTACGCGGGCGGCACGGCAGTGTGGGCGATTGCGTTCCTCCTCGCAGGTCTCGACCCCGGTCGCGCGTGGTCGACGTTCTGGGTCACGGTGCTGTACGCCGGCGTCGTCACTTCCGTTGGGAACGTCTTCCTGTTCACACTCGTCTACACCGGACGACAACACCTGCTCACCCGTCGAACGGTCAGTCTCGTCGCGGTCGAACCACTGTTGGTCGTGATCGCAACCGCAACCAACGACAGTCACCAGCTGTTCTGGCGGTCTGTGACGACCGATCCGACGACCGCCACCGGGCTGGCGTTCGTCCGTGGACCGGGGTTCTGGATGCACACGATCTACACGTACGCGCTGACTGTGGTGACAGTCGGACTGATTCTCCAGTTCGCCTACAGACGGTCGAGCCTCTACCGGAGACAGGGGGCGGCGTTGATCGTGTTCATTCTCGCGGTGCTGGCGACGAACGTGGCGTGGGTAGCCGGTCTCACGCCGGTCGACGTGACGCTGATCGGGCACACCGTTGGTGCGGCCGCGTTGACGCTCGCAGTCGTTGAGTACGACCTCGTCGACCTGACGCCAGTCGCCCGCGAGACCGTCTACAACACGCTCGAGGAAGGTGTCGTCGTCGTCGACGCCGACGATACGGTCGTCGACTGCAACAGGGCTGCTCGAGAGACGTTCGGCGTGGGCGAGGAGTACGTCGGTCTCTCGGCGACGGAGTTCTTCGAGCCGGTGGCTGCCGACACGCTCGAAGCGTTCGCCGACGTGTCCGACACGGAGACGGAGGTGACAGTGACACTCGACGGGCAGCAGCGTCACTTCGCCGTGTCGATCTCCTCGCTGGGCGAGGACAGACAGCGCGGGCGGGTCGTCGTTCTCCACGAGATCACCGAACGCAAACGGCGCGAGCAACACCTCCGTCGCCAGAACGAGCGGCTCGACAGGTTCGCAAGCGTGGTCAGCCACGACCTCCGGAATCCGCTGAACGCCGCACGCGGCTGGTTCGAGGTGGCTGCCGACGACGTGGAAGACGAGCACGCGGAGGCTGTGTCGCGGAATCTCGACCGAATGGAACGGATGATCGACGATATCTTGGAGATGTCCCGCGCTGGCGAGGTGGTGGAAGACCCCGATCCCGTCCCGCTGGCCGACCTCGTCACCGAGTCGTGGGAGACGGTTCGCCCGGAGCACGCCGACCTCGAACTCCGGGTCGCCGACTCGGTGTCTGTCCCTGCCGACGACCGACGACTCCAACAGGTGTTCGAGAACCTCTTCCGCAACGCCGTCGAGCACAACGACTCCTCGGTGACTGTCACCGTGGACACACGCGAGGACGACCGTGGGTTCCTGGTCGCGGACGACGGCGACGGCATCCCGGAGGACGACCGAGAGACTGTGCTGGAACACGGCTACACGACCAACGACGAGGGTACCGGGTTCGGACTCTCTATCGTCGTCGACATCGTGGAGGCACACGGCTGGGAGATCTCCGTGAGCGACGCTGCGGACGGCGGCGCTCGGTTCGACGTGACGGGAGTCGACATCGACCGCTGAGTGACACGGTAGGGGTCTCTGTTTTCCAGTCACGGCGACACCCGCATGCTCCCTCTC
>CAKZQY010000075.1 GCA_937142015.1 uncultured Halobacteria archaeon | reverse complement strand
TCGAGCGCGACGACACCGGTCTCCGTCGCCACGAACACGCCGTCGGTCGTGACAGCCGGCGAGAACGACGGGAGGTCACCGTCGGTCACGTTCGTCTCCCACGAGTCTGTGCCGTCGAGTCCGACGGCAGCGAGGCGTCCGTCTGCCAGCCCGACAGCCGCGAGTTCGGCGCTCGTGTCGGGGCCGGTGACGGTCGCCGACTGGAACGTCTGTCGCCACTCGCGGGTCCCGTCGACGAGTGAGACCGCCGCGAGTGCTGTCTCGGTGGCGACCACCGCGAGCGAGCGATCCTCGCCGACGGCGCTCACATCCGTCGGCGAGCCGGCGAGAGAGCGACGGGTCGAGTCATAGGGTCGTGCGTAGATAGTTACCGCCGACTCGACTCACAGGCGTAGTAACAGCGCGGTACCGTCCGGTACTCGGCACCCACGCGAAAATCTCTACGCACGACCCTATCAACGACAGCACCCTCACTACTATTGTGTTCGGGGCGTCACTTGTTACCATGGGAATACTCAACCGCATCGGCGTCGGTTCGGCCGAGGTCGACACGATACTCGACACACAGACAGTTCGCCCTGGTGACAGCGTCCCGGCGCGGATCGAGATCGAGGGCGGATCAGACGATCAGGAGGTCGACGAGATTGACCTCGCAATCATGACACGGTACGAGGTCGAGACGGAGGAAGGGACCAGCTACTCGAACGCGAAGATCGAACAGACAACGCTGACGGACGGATTCACAATCTCGGCTGGCGAGGAACGCACTATCGACGCCGGGTCCATCGACATTCCGGAGTCGACACCGCCGACGCTCGGCAAGACTCAGGTGTGGGTGTACACTGGCCTCGACATCGACTGGTCACTCGATCCGAAGGACCGAGACCAACTGGAGGTGCTCCCGGGACCGTATCTCGAAGCGCTCCTCGAGGCTGTCGAGCGTCTCGGCTTCGCCCGAAGCTCTGTCGACAACGTCGAGGCTCGGTCGTTCGGTCCCGGTAGGTTCGCACAGGAGTTCGAGTACAAACCACACCGGGGACCGTACAGCGGTCGACTGGACGAGATCGAACTGTTCCCACGCCGACAGGGCAACGCCCTGACTGTCGTCGTCGAGGTCGACAAACGCGGGGAGTCGATTCTCGGGTCAGACGAGAGCCACCACCAGATCACGGTCGACGCCACAGATCCGGCAGCTATCGAGCGACAGCTCAGTGGCCTGATCGACCGCCAGCTGTGACGACACTGACGCGAGACGCATTGGCACCCCGACTCTGACACACCCGTGTTCACGGACGCTTCTGAGGCACCCGTGTTCACGGACGTGTGACCGACAGGACGAGCGACACTCTGTGCGGTCGGTTCCCGTGAGAGAGAGATCACAAATAGAACTTTACGTAAGTCGTCTGTACAGGGCGTATGGACACGAGATCGCCGTTCGAGAGTGGCGGTGGGTGACGTGAGAGATCGCACCGCCGAGACCAGTTCGAGCAGTCGCTCCACGGGAGCACTCGGATCGCTCTCAGCCTGTCCGACGACGATCAGTTCGGTGTTCGACGCTCTCGACGACGGGACGATTATCGTCGATCCAGACGACACTGTGGCGTGGGCGAACGAGACTGCCCCCGAACATCTCGGCCGTCCGCCCGAGGAAATCGTCGACCGCAATCGCACAGCGCTCCTCGAGGAGACGGTCGGGCAGCGGGTCACCGACTGTACTTCTGTGGTTAAACGGCGGGGCTATCTCCTTGCATGACCTACCAGTATCATGAGCGCGATTTCCTACAGAAGTCACACACCGAAACTCGAAATCCGTCGGTTTCTTCCGCCTCTCATAGTGATTACTGCGAGTCTTTACCGCCGTGGTGACTCGTGTCGGCGATCAGAGCGTCTGAGCTGTCGATTTTCGACGCCGTCCGGGGAACTATTCGCAGTAATCACTATCAGGGACGCGTTCATTACGCGTCCCGACGGGCGCTCATGGCCACGTGCAGCAAACACGTGGCGTGTCGCACCCGCCTACGTTGAAGCGTTGATCCGTCCCGGCAGTCACAAGACGCTCCGAGGTATCGGAAAACGACTCAACATCAACGAACACAGAGTTCGCCGATTCATCAGCGAGAGTCCCTGGGAGCACGACGCTGTGCAAGACTATCTCAACGAGTCCATCCCCGAGGCGATCGGATCGCCCAAGGCGATGCTGATCGTAGACGATGTTGATATCCTCAAAAACGGCCACGACAGTGTCGGCGTCAAACGCCAGTACGCCGGGTCCCTCGGACATATCGCATCTTGCCATTCGTCTTTAGCTAACAGAGAAACCGCACTACAGCAGTAACTTCACCGCTTCTTTCTGAGAGGAGTGAGGAGGCCGTGTCTGTGACCAACAACGGCTCCTCATCCCGCCCACTTTCAGCACCCTTCGGTAGCTGGTGACACCTTTTTCGAGGGTGAAGTTC
>CAKZQY010000074.1 GCA_937142015.1 uncultured Halobacteria archaeon | reverse complement strand
TGGTCACGGTCGACGGCGAGCCAGTCGACGCGGGCGAGCGTCACGGGCCGATGCACGCGCTCGACACCACACACCCCGAGGTGACGGCGTGGCTGCGCGAGACGTTCGAGACGGTCGTCGAGGAGTGGGGGTTCGACTACCTGAAGTTGGACTTCTTGTACGCGGCGGCGCTCCCGGGCGAGCGGTACGCGGACGTGACACGTGCGGAGGCGTACCGCCGCGGACTCGAAACTGTCCGCGAGGTCGTCGGCGACACTACTGTCGTCGGCTGTGGCGCGCCCGGGTTCCCGAGCGTCGGACTGGTCGACACGATGCGCGTCGGGCCGGACACCGCTCCGTACTGGCGACGCGAGGGTGAGTCGGGGAGTCAACCCGCCCACGAGAACGCCGTGCGGAACGTCCTCGCGCGTCAGTTCTGTCACCGCCGACTGTGGGTGACCGACCCCGACTGTCAGCTCCTCCGTGCGACGACCGACCTCACCGCCGCGGAACGCGAGTCGTTCGCCACGCTCACGGCGCTGACCGGCGGCACGAACGTCATCAGCGACGACGTTTCTGAAATCGACGACGCGGATCGACGGCTGTTCGAGCGGACGCTCCCGCCAGTCGAGACCGGCCGTGTGGTTGGTGTGACCGAGAAGACGTTCCCCGACCGCCTCGTCTGTGACCGCCGAGCGGACGGCGGCGTCGCTGTCGCCGCGTACAACTGGAGTGACGAACCACGACGCGTCACCGTCGACCCGCGCGAGTACGTCGGTGCAACCGACAGCGACGACGAGACCGCGGCTGTGGACGACGGCAGTGTGGCGCGAGTGGACGACAACGGTGTGGCGGGTGTCGACGACAGTGAGCGTGCCGAGACGACTGTGGACGTGACGACACACGTCGCACTCTGGAGTGAACCCCGCGACGACCACGAGACAGCCGACGTGGACGACGCCGAGTACAGCGCTGGCGACACGGAGGACGATGCCGAGTACAGCGCTGGCGACACGGAGGACAACGCCGAGTACGACACGGGCGACACGGATAGCGACGCCGGGCACGACACAGACGCCGCAACAGTCACACGGCAGGTCGCACCGCACGGTGTCCTCCTCGTCCACGCGGCACCCGCCCGCAGCCGGCCACAGCTCGTCGGTGCTCGCCACCTCGCTGGAGTCGCCACGCAGGTGACGGGCGTGTCGTGGGACGACCAGCGACTCACGGTCGATCTCGACGCTTCCGAGCCGATGGAACTGGTCGTCGCCACGCCCGGCGAGTGGCGCAGGGTCGAGACTCCCTCGGACGACGACACTGCAGCGGAACGACCCGTGAGAGCGGGTTCGACGGAACGGACCACGAGAGTCGACTCCGATGAGACTGTCGTGTGTGCTACTCCCGGTGAAACCACGATCGAGTTCGAGCGCGAGCAGTCGTGACGACCGGCGAGACGACACACCGATCAGACGACCGAGCGACAGTAGACACAGAAATCGAGTATGACAGACGACACAGACGACACAGACGACAGCCGACGAGAGAGGACCGGAGAGGCGGAGACGACACCACGCGTCGGGGTCTGTTACTTCCCGGAACACTGGCCGCGCGAGCGGTGGGAGACAGACGTCGAGCAGATGGTCGCGGCAGGCATCGAGGTCGTGCGGATGGGAGAGTTCGCGTGGGGTCAACTGGAGCCAGAGCGGGGGCAGTTCGACTTCGAGTGGCTAGACACCGCGGTCGAACTGCTGGGGGAGGCAGGGATCGACGTGGTGTTGTGTACGCCGACAGCGACCCCTCCGAAGTGGCTCGTCGACGAGCACCCGGAAATCCGGCAGGTCGACGCCGACGGCACCCCACGGGCGTTCGGCAGCCGTCGCCACTACTGTTTCAACGCCGAGGTGTACCGGCGAGAGACGGAGCGGATCGTTCGTCGGGTCGGCCAGCGGTACGCAGACTCGCCACACGTCGTCGGCTGGCAGACAGACAACGAGTACGGCTGTCACGAGACGATCCAGTGTTACTGTGACGACTGCGCGGCCGCGTTCCGCGACTGGTGTCGAGAACGGTACGAGGACGTGACAGAGCTCAACGAGAGGTGGGGGACGACGTTCTGGAGCCAGCAGTACCGCTCGTTCGCGGAGATCGACCCGCCGCGTCACACGCCCGCCGAACACCACCCATCGCTGCTGTTGGACTACGCCCGGTTTGCGAGCGACAGCGTCGTCGACTACAACCGACTCCAGACGGACGTGCTCCGCGAAATCGACGACGAGTGGTTCCTCACCCACAACTTCATGGGGAACTTCCCGACGCTGGACGCGTTCGACGTGGCTGGCGACCTCGACGTCGCCGCGTGGGACTCCTACCCGACGGGGTTCGCACAGGACCGCCGACTCGGAGCCGTGACTGCCGACCGTCTGCGTGCCGGCGACCCAGATCAGGTGAGCCTCAACCACGATCTGTACCGACAGATCGGCGCTGGCGGTCGTGGAACCGACGCGGGTGGCGACACTGGTCGAACCGACGCGGGTGGCGGCAGCCGCGGGACCGGAGCGGGTGGATTGTGGGTGATGGAACAGCAGCCTGGGGACGTGAACTGGCCGCCACACTCTCCACAGCCCGGCGAGGGAGCGATGCGGCTGTGGGCACACCACGCGGTCGCACACGGTGCAGACACGGTGTGTTACTTCCGGTGGCGGCGGTGTCGACAGGGGCAAGAACAGTACCACGCCGGCCTCCGGAAACACGACGGCTCACCGGACAGGGGGTACGAGGCGGCGACGCGACTCGGTGACGAGCTCCCCGCGTTCGACCTCGGCGGCGTAGACGCGCCGGTCGCGCTGTTGTTCTCCTACGAAGACCTCTGGGCGCTGTCGGCACAGCCACACGCGCCGGAGTTCGACTACTGGCGGCTCGTCGGCTCGTTTTACCGTGCGCTCCGGGGGCGGAGTGTACAGGTCGACATTCTACCGCCGTGGGCACCACTCGACGACTACGCGGCGGTGGTCGCTCCGACGCTCCACCTCGTCGCGGCGTCGCTCGCTCGGCGGCTGGAATCGTACGTCGACCGTGGCGGCCACGTGCTCCTCGGTCCACGGTCCGGCTACAAGCGGCCGGACAACCGACTGCAGTCGACGCTCGCACCCGGGCCGCTGGCGTCTCTCGTCGGCGGCCGTGTCGAACAACACGAGAGTCTCCCGCCAGAACTCGACAGTCGACTTCGGTACGCGGGCGAGACGTACGACTACGACACGTGGGCAGAGTGGCTGACCGCCGAGGAGGGGAGCGTGATCGGCCGCCACGAGACGGGAGCGGCAGCCGACTCGCCGGCACTCCTCGCCAACGAGGTCGGCGACGGACGGGTCACGTACTGTGGTGTCCAGCCGGGTGCCGACCTCGCAGACGCGCTGGTGTCGACACTCCTCGACGGGGCTGGCGTGTCACACACTGCACGGTTTCCCGCGACGGTTCGTGTCGCCGAACGCGACGACCACACGTGGGTGTTGAACTTCGCTGACGAGCCCGTGACTGTCGGCGCGCCCGCAGACGCGGAGTGGCCCGTCGGGAGCCCGACAGTGCCTGCGTACGGTGTCGGTGTCACGACCGCACCCGCAGCGACGCTTGCTCCGCCGGGGTGAACGCTCCCGCTCCGAATCGATTCTCCCCCTCGCTCCGCATCGATTCTCACTTCTCACCGAGTATGACTGGGACGAAGACCCTACCTGTGTCGAAATTGGGCGAGGTGCGACTGGTGATCGCTGAGAAAGCGACTGACGCGGATGAAGAGAATCCGGTCAGGTACCTTGCGACAAACAAGCTCGACGCGCCTTCAGCACATACAGCCTCCTTCGCCTTGGTCCGGAATCGAGCATCTCGGAGCGACTCGTCTCGAAAGCCTCTTCGCTCCAAGCACAGCTCGAATACGGCTTTGAAGAGATGATCCACAACATGTTCTCGTGGGTGCGCGACCAACCAGACCGTGATCTTGATCGACTGATGGAGGAAATCGATCACCTCTTTCTCCATTCTGACGGGGGGAGGGGATATAAACGTGCAGAGCCGAGGAACTACAAAAGCCTCGGGCCACCGAACCCGAAGCTGTTTACACAGTTCGCGCAAAAGTTGCGAGCGATGAAGACGCTCCTGCTCGACAGTGAGGACGTCCACGAGAACGCGGACATGACGGAGGTCGTCCCGGCGGTCGAGGACGCCTTCGCGGCCTACGAGACGGGGAACGCGCAGATGCCGGCGAAGTCGTACGTCGAACTCCCGCAGTACAACGGCGATTTCCGGTCGATGCCGGCGTACATGGACGCAGGTGACTGGGACGCGGCGGGTGTGAAGTGGGTCAACGTCCACCCGGACAACGAGGAGAAGTTCGGTCTCCCGACGGTGATCGGGACGATGATCTACTCCGACCCGCGCAACGCGTTCCCGCTGGCGATTCTCGACGGCACGGAACTCACGATGAAGCGAACGGGTGCTGCCGCTGCGGTCGCTACCGACCACCTCGCCGTCGAGGACGCCTCCTCGCTCGGAATCGTCGGTGCCGGTGTCCAGTCGTACACGCAACTGCAGGCGATCAGTGCCGTCCGTGACATCGAGGAGGTCGTCGTCAGTGACGTGGACGAGGAGGCTGTCGCGGCGTTCGTAGACACATTCGACGACGAGTTCGACGTTCACCCGGGGAGTGTCGCGGACGCTGCTGCGTGCGACGTGCTCTCGACTGTCACACCGGTCCGTGATCCAATCGTCCCGCGTGAGGCCGTCGGCGACCACACTCACATCAACGCGATGGGTGCAGACGCGGCGGGGAAACACGAGCTCGCCGACGAGATTCTCCTCGACGCGACGCTCGTGATCGACGACTACGACCAGACGACTCACTCTGGCGAGATCAACGTCCCGTTCGCGGCGGGCACGCTCGACGACGACGACATCGCCGCCGCGCTCGGTGAGATCGTGGTGGGTGATCTGCCGGGTCGCCAGCCCGACGACGGGATCACTGTCTTCGACTCGACTGGCTTGGCGATTCAGGACGTTGCTGCCGCTCACGTCGTCTTCGAACACGCGGACGAACGCGACAACGGCTACGAGTTCGACTTGATCGGCGTGGACGGATGAAAAACGAGTTCGACTTGATCGGCGTGGACGGATGAAAATAATCGCGGGCGGTCCAATCAGTCCCCGAACGGACCCATCCCGCCGAGACCGCCACCACCGCCGCCACCACCCTGCATCTTCTGCATCATACGCTGCATGTCGCCTTCGCCCATGCCTTGGAACTGCTCCATCGTACGTTTCATCATCCGGAACTGTTCGAGCAGTTCCTCCACCTGCGCCTCCTCGACACCGGCACCGCGGGCGATGCGTTCCTTCCGCTGTTGTCCGATCTGGTTGGGATCTTCGAGCTCCTCGTCCGTCATCGAGTCCATGATCGTCTCGAAGCCGCGCATCCGGTCTTGGGTCACGTCCATCGCGTCGTCGGGCAGTTGGTCCATCAGCCCGCCGCCGAGCCCGGGGATCATGTCGAACACCTGATCTAGCGGTCCCATCCGGTCCATCGCCTTCATCTGGTTCCGCATGTCGATCATGGTGAACTCACCCTCCATCATGTCCTCGGGGTCCCAGTCCTCCTCTTCCTGGGTCTCCTCCATCGCGCGCTCGACGCGCTCGGAGAGCTGTTTCAGGTCGCCCATCCCGAGGAGTCGGGAGATGAACCCGTTCGGCTCGAACCGCTCGATGTCCTGGACCGTCTCGCCGGAGCCGAGGAACGCGATAGAGGAGTCTGTCTCGTTGACTGCGGTCAGCGCCCCGCCGCCTTTCGCCGTCCCGTCGAGTTTGGTGATGACGACGCCGTCGATGCCGATTGCACGCTCGAACTCGCTGGCCTGTTTCTTGGCTCCCTGACCGATTGCGGCGTCGATCACCAGAAGCGAGCGGTCCGGGTCGACCGCGGCCTCGATCTCCTCGATCTCGGCGATCAGGTCGTCTTCCAGCGCGTGTCGTCCGGCCGTGTCGACGATGTGAACGTCGGCTTCGGCGGTCGCGTCGAGCCCGTCGCGGGCGATCTGGACCGGGTCCTCCGCATCCGGGTCGCCGTAGAACGACACCTCTGCGCGGTCTGCCATCTGTTTGGCTTGGTCGTACGCGCCGGGGCGGAAGGTGTCAGTCTGGATCACTGCGGGACGGAGCCCCTTCTTCGAGAACCACCACGCCATCTTGGCGGCGGTCGTCGTCTTCCCCGACCCCTGCAGTCCGGCCAGCAGGACGGTCTGTTCTTCGAGCGGCAGCTCCGTCGACTCGCCGACGAGTCCGACCAACTCCTCGTAGACGATCTTGAGCACGTGGTCGCGGGCCGTCGTGCCGCCCGGCGGCTCCTCGTCGAGCGCACGCTGCTCGATGTCGTTCGACAACTGCATCACCAGCCCCGTCTCTACGTCCGCCGACAGCAACGAGCGCTGGATCTCCTTCACGACGCGCTCGACGTCTTCCTCGTCGATGCGAGACTTCCCGCGGAGGTCGTCGAGACTCTCCCGCAGGGAACTCCCCAGATTGTCGAGTACCATTTGCCTGTCGTAGGCGGGCGGTCCGGTAAAGGCTTGTTCGTCGGCGAGTGAGCTCGTTCGTCGGCGAGGCTGTCACGTCCTGCGTTCGGGGGGTCGATCGCCCATCGACAGATCAGCGCTCTCGGTGAGGTCGATCCGTTCCGTCGAGTTGCGGAGTTGTGGCGCGTTCGGGTACGCGTCCTCTTCGGCCAACGCGCCCGTGACGGGACACGTCACGGCCGGCGGGTCCGGCGGTGCGTCCGCTGGCGCGACTGGCGTCGCGTTCGCTGGGTCGCTGTCCGGGTTTCCCGCCGCCCCTCCGGGAATTCGTGATCTGCCACCCACCCTGTCCAGAACAGCCCGGTGGTGGTCCCGCTCGCGTCGAGCGTGTCGGCGAACTTCGGCAACAGTGTGATCAGCGTGGCCAACCCGAATCCGGCGGAGAACGGCGCGAGGTACAACGCCCGGAACTGTCCGCTGCCGGGCGGGTCGCCTGCTGACGACTCGTCTGGCTCGCTCACAGACACGCTCCGGCAGTGGTGTGAAACTGACTGTCGAAACCGACTAGGCGCGTGTCGACGGCGACCGGCGCGGTGGGTCCGTTACTCCGGCATCAGGCCGCCGTCCTCGACGCGCATCACCGCCTCGCCGTCGGCGAGGTTCGGCGCGTCGACGAGTCGGACGATCCGCTTGTCGCCCTTCGACTTCCGGAGGTAGATACGGAACGTCGACTTGTGACCGAGAATGTTGCCTCCGATTGGCTGTGTCGGGTCACCGAAGTAGGAGTCGGGGTTCGACGCCACCTGGTTGGTGACGAGCACGGCGGCGTTGTGGAGGTTCCCGACCTTGTCGAGGTCGTGGAGGTGTTTGTTCAGCTTCTGTTGTCGCTCGGCGAGCTCGCCACGACCGACGTACTCGGCACGGAAGTGGGCAGTCAGCGAGTCGACACACAGCAGCTGAACCGGCCAGTCCGTGTCCGACGCCTCGCTGGCCAACTCCTCGGCCTTCTCGGCCAGCAGCATCTGGTGGTTGGCGTTGAACGCCTTGGCGACGTGGATGTGATCGAGGAAGTCCTCCAACAGCGCCTGCATCGTCTCCTCGTCGCCGGGCTCACCCTCGATCTCGCGCCGCTCCAGTTCCGCGGCGATCAGCTCGTCGTCCAGTCCGCGGATCATGTCGTCGATCCGCTCCGGGCGGAACGTATCCTCCGAGTCGACGAACACCGCACCGCCGTTCAGTCCGCCGTGTTCCTCCGGGAGCTGGACGTTGACACACATCTGGTGTGTCACCTGCGACTTGCCGGAGCCGAACTCGCCGTACACCTCCGTGATCGACTGGGTCTCCAACCCGCCGTTCAGCAGGTCGTCTACCTCGTCGATCTGCCACGAGAGCTTGCCGATCTGCTGGCGACGCTCTAACACCTGTGAACCGGACTCGAACCCACCCACGTCTGCCGCCTCGCGTGCGGCCTGGATGATGTCTGACGCGGTGGAGTCGCCGATGTCCGCGGTGTTCGCCATGTCGCCCGCGCTCGCTACTGCGATACTCTGGTACGTCTCGAATCCTGCGTCGATCAGTTTGTCCGCCGTCGCCGGTCCGACGCCCGGGAGGGCTTCGAGGTCGTCGTCTGCCATCGTACCTCTCCGTTGTGCGGGGTCGTACATAAACCTCCGTTAACAGCACAGTGAAAGTGAAACCGGCAGCAGTAGTCCCGTCTCGCGCACCAGCGAGCGAAGATTGAAACGACGAGAGGCGCTACAGCGGAGGAGCCTCCCGAAGCGACACCAGTTTGTCCGCGTGGCTCTCAGAGTGTGGTATGGCGGAGGAGACGAACGAGCGTAGGCCGGAGGAGACGAACGAGCGT
>CAKZQY010000073.1 GCA_937142015.1 uncultured Halobacteria archaeon | reverse complement strand
CCATTGTCGACTCTACTACGCCTATTGGTAAATAGCTTGCTTAATCACTATCAGTTGCTCCTCGCTCCCCAATTGCTCGTCGTCCGTCAATCGGCCGTCGTCGAGACCGCCGTCCCGGTCACCGCCGTCGAGCAGCGTGAGCGCGTACGCACTCACCGCGACCGCGACGACGACGGCGACGATCAGTCCGGTGACTGGTGACGCCTGTGCTCTACGAGCCGAGCGGTCGCTACCGGACGGCGACGAGCGTGACACGCTCTCCCTCCCACGTGAGGCGACGGACGACGATCTCGGAGCCGCTGTGCCACTCGGCAGTCTGTCGTGCCCGCTCGACCGCCGTGGTGAACGCCGCTCGGTCCGGGAACAGCGTCTCCGGCGGGACGCCGGCAGTGACGCGTCTGAGTCGGTCTGTCGCGGCTGGGACGACCGGTCGGTAGACGAGTCGCGCGCGACTGGTAGCGACGGCGTTGCGGAGTGTGAGTGCCGTCGGACGGACACGAACTGCCCTCGCAGCGACCGCGTGAGTCGCGCTGGCTGGGGCTGCCCGTCCGGCGACGCTGTCGACCGTCGCCGCCGCGCCCGCAGCGTCTGGAGCCGGGGCTGTCGGTAGCCCTCCGGCGACTCCGAGACAGGCTGCCGCGACCACGGCGACTCCGAGCCAGACGTACAACGCGTCGGTGTGTGTCTCGAACACGGGGCGTCTGGTTCCGTCCCCATACTTGAACCTCTGGACGAACACGACCCGAGGAGTGAAGACGGGCCCAGACCAACGGAGAGTATGGCAGAGACGGAGCAACTGGTCCCCCGGACGACTGCTCGCAGCGAGCGGAGTCCGACCGTCGAGACGGCGGTCGTGATCCTCGGTGTGTTCCTCCTCCAAGTGCCGTTGGCGTTCGTCGGACTGTTCGGCATCTTCGCGCTAGACCCTGCGGTGTTCCTGAAGCCGTGGGCGCTGGTGACGGCGACGTACGCACACGCCGGCCCGGGACACCTCCTCGGGAACATGGTGCCGCTGATCATCTTCGGATTCGTCGTCGAGCGAGTCACCACACGGTGGCGTTACCACCTGTTCTTCGTGGTGACTGGCGCGCTCGCAGCGCTCACGGAGGTGTTCCTCGGTGGCCTGCTCACTCTGTCACCGCGGGGTGTGCTCGGTGCCTCCGGTGCCGTGTTCGCTCTGATGGGGTACGCCGTCGCCGGCAACGACGTGTCCGACTGGATTCTCGACACCCTCGACGCCGCGACGGACGCCGACTGGGTCGTGACGGCTGCTGTGGTGCTGTTCGCTGGCACTGTCGCGGTGCTGTTGAGCGGTCCCGGCACCGCGCTCGTCGCGCACGCGACTGGTCTCCTGCTCGGACTGGTCGCCGGACGACTCCGACTGCTCCACGTGACACCTCAGTGAGAACTGCTCGCAGCCGAGCGGCGTCTCGACTGCTCGGCTGTCGGAAATCTGTCAGAACCAACTGTTTTGTGTGAGAATCCCTAACGAACGTTCGTACCATGTGCCACCACAGAGAGTTCCGAACGGAGTGGGAGCGAGCGACAGACGACGAGGAGCCAGAAGACGAGGTGACGCCGGACGTCGACTACGACGAAGCCGAGGACGTGGAGATCCTCACCGACGGCGGCGACGGCGACGAGTAGTACCGTCGCGTCAACGAGAGAGCCGACGAGGGAACTCCACGACCGGGCGTGCCGTCCGGTCAACACCGGCGACCATCACAGTCACACAGTCTGTCGCGTGTCGGTGACGACGACCGGTTGGCCGGCCTCACACGTTTTTGACGTGTCTGCTGCTGGAGAGTGACACGTGCGACCAGTTCGAGGAGACCGAGCTCGGCAGCCACGCGGGAGAAGGTGTGCTCGGCAGCCACGCGGGAGAAGGTGTGATCGGCAGTCACCCGAGAGAGGGTGAGTTCGGTAGCCACACTGACGACACACGGCTGGTCGTCTCACTCGCATCGGTCGTCGTTGCGCTCGCGTCGGTCGTCGTCTCACTCGCGCGGTCCGACGACAGACTGTTCGTCGCCGATCCAGCTGCGCGCATCACGTTCCCACCCCGGCTCGGAAGCGTCGACGAGCCGTTGGCCCTCCACGCCAGCGAGTTCACTGAGTCGTCGGTGGCGAACACGTTCGACATCGGAGTCGAAGACGACGACAGAGCGTTCCAGCCCCCGGTCCTCACAGTCGGCCATCAGGTCGACGAACGCGTCGGCTGCTCGCTCGGAGAGTCTCTCCAGTCCACGGTGGTCGGCGTACACTGCGAACGTGTCGTCGGTCGCCTCGACAGCCGACAGCACCGTCTCCGCGAGTCGTTCGACCTCCGCTCGGTCGACAGTGCCGGCGAGGTCCACCGCAACGCCGAACGGGGTCTCCCGCACCTCGTGCATGGCTCGTGTATCGACGACAGGACCGGAGATACCCACCGCGAACGTGTGTGATCGCTACTACTCCGACGCGAAAGCGTCTGTATTCGCCGAAACTGCCTGACATCCTCCCAGGCTAAAGCCGTGGGGTTCCCCCACTGGGGGTTGAATCCACAGATACGGAGAGGTTCGCAGGTTCGTCGTCGCGTTGGACGATGACCTGCGTTTCGGGCCGTGCCAGTACGGCCCCCGCCTCGGACAGCGGTTTCGAGAACTTGCCCAAGGCTCGTTTGCCAATATTCAGCGCACCGTTCTTGTCTGCGTTGTCGTCAAGTCCACATTTGGGACACTCGAAGCGTCCCTGCGTCTCACGGACGCCCTCACAGGCACACCGATTG
>CAKZQY010000072.1 GCA_937142015.1 uncultured Halobacteria archaeon | reverse complement strand
ATCACGACGAACTCGCCGCCGCCGACATCGACGAGTTCGCTGCCGTCGCGCAACGCGTCCTCGCGTAGTCCGCCGCGGTGCGTCTCGACGATACCAGCGGCCGGGGAAGGGTCACTCCGAGTGGAACGCGACGACGGACTCGTGTCACAACCGAACACGGGAGACTGACTGTCGCCTCCGCGACGCTGCCTCTGTGGTCGACTGGTGTGCCCACGGTAGGCACCCCACACCGGATTTCCGGAGAGTTGCCTGACCGACTGGTGTGTCGACGGGACCCGACAGACTACCCCACACCAGATTTCCGGAGAGTTGTCTGACCGACTGGTGTGTCGACGGGACCCGACAGACTACCCCACACCGCATTTCCGGAGAGTTGGCTGGTCGGTCGGTGTGTCGACAGAACCCGACAGACCCCCCACACCAGATTTCCGGAGAGCGGGTTGGTCGGTCAGTGTGTCGACGAGATGCCACGAGCCGTCGTCTACCGACAGGAAACGACGAACCGACACACACACACACACCGAATTTCCGGAGTAGTTCGGCAGTAGAAGGTGTCAGAAGCACGTGAGCAGCCGTTTCAGTTTGGGAGGACAACCCGTTTCAGTTCGGGAGCCGAGCGGTTCACTCCGGGAGGTACTCGACGATGGAGTC
This sequence comes from uncultured Halobacteria archaeon, assembly GCA_937142015.1. Lineage (GTDB taxonomy): Archaea > Halobacteriota > Halobacteria > Halobacteriales > Haloferacaceae > JAHENP01. Next base: position 1,519 of record CAKZQY010000072.1, on the reverse strand, counting down.
GTGCGCGCCCAGCTCGTCGATTGTGCCGTCGAGCGCGGTTACCATTACGTCGATTGGGTGTCTGATGTCCGCTTCCAGAAACTGTCCACCACGCGAGCCGCGGTTCTGCTCGGTGAGTGTGACAGCGCCGAGCATCTCCAGTTCGCGGAGGAAGTCCCGCACGCGCCGGAGCGTCAGCGGGTCGGCGACAGCGAGGTCACACACCAGCTCGTACCGTTCGTACACCGTTCGTGTCCGCGCTGGAGTCTCGCCTTCGGCGGCGAGTGTCGAGAGGGCGTACAGTGTGTAGCGGCTGTGTTCGTGAAGCGAGCGAACTCCCTCGACGACGTTCTCCCGTTCGACGCGTGCTCGTCCCTCCTCGACATCTGCCTCGGTGACGATCTCCCGGTCGTCGCTGCGCGCGATGTCGCCGGCAGCACGGAGCAGATCGATCGCCTCACGCGCGTCACCGCTCTGTTTCCGACCGTACGCCGCACACAGCGAGAGGACTCCCGACTCAATTGCTCCGTCCTCGAACGCGACGGACGCCCGCTGTTCGAGTACCGCTTCGAGTTCGTTGGCATCGTACGTCTCGAAGAAGATCTTCTTCTGGCACAGCGAACTATTCACTTTCGGACTCAGACGATCACTGAATGTAAGGTCGTTCGAGATGCCGATGACGCCGATACGAGCACGCTGGAGGTTCTGGTTCTCCTCCGCCCGCGAGAGCTGGTAGAGGATCGAGTCTTCACCGACTTCGGTGTGGTCGATCTCGTCGAGAACGAGCAGGACGATAGTGGTCTGGTCGGGTGGGGTCTCCTCGGCGATTGCGTCGAGATCCCGCCACATCATCTCGTACACCTCGCTGGTGCTGTAGCCGCTCTCGCTGATCTGCTCGTGTGGCTCTCTGATCTCGTTGACGATAGCGACGGCAACGCGGTACGACGTGGAGAGGCTGTCGCAGTTGACCTGCACCGACTCGACGTGTGTGTCGTCGTAGTCTGCTACGTCTGCTTCGAGTGCCGAGAGCAAGTACTTCGTCGCGGCTGTCTTTCCGACGCCGGTCTTGCCGTACAGGAAGATGTTGTTCGGATCTTCTCCCCAGACGACTGGTTCGAGGTACTCCTTGTACTGCGCGAGCTCCTCGTCGCGTCCGACCAACTCACTCGGCGTGTACCGGTCTGAGAGGGCGTCTCTGTTCCTGAATGGAGTACTCCCCCTCGCAAAGACACGATCTGTCACGAGAGAGACTGTGTCTCCTCTCCCACTTCAAACCACCCGGACCGCGGTTTCCGGAGTTTCCGGAGAGGCTACACACACACACCAGATTTCCGGAGAGTAGAGAAATCAGGCGGGGTGGGGAGAGAACACCGGCTTATTCGATGGGAAAAGTATAAATCAATCCGCATTCGTAGCTTCCGAACGATAAACAGAACAATAGTAGTGGGATCGTCTATTTTGTTGTTTTGGTAGAGTGGCTGTGCAATCGTAACGACGGCTAGTCGTCTCGAACGAACTCTCCGGAAATCTGGTGTGTGTG
>CAKZQY010000071.1 GCA_937142015.1 uncultured Halobacteria archaeon | reverse complement strand
GAAACCCGACGGCTCAGACGCTCTGATCACCGACACGAGTCGCCCCGGCGGTACAGACTCGCAGTAATCACTATCAGACGGTGAACCGTGTCACAGTCGTGCCAGCCGTCTCCAGTTCCCGGTCGGTCGCCGCAGCGACCACGATGTCGTTCTCGCCGTACTCGATCTCGACGGTCGCCGCGAAGCTGCCCTCGTCGGTCTCGACGAACGCGCCGTCGGTCGGTGTCGAGACGGCGACCACCTCGCCGGTCGTCTCGCCGGAGACGACCACCTCGTTGCCGCGGAAGTCCGTGTCGACGCGCAGCGCCGGCCCCTCGTTCGGACGGTGGAGGCCACGCTCGCGGTACCGGCTGGCGACGAACGCGGGGGTCTCTGCGGGTTCACCCTCGTCGATGCCGTGTGCGAGCCGGACGAACTGCGCCATCGACCACGCAAGCGGCGTCGCGGAGCCAGTTCCCTCGCCGTACTCCCAGTCGTAGTCGGTCGACACCTCACGATCCCACACCTGCTCGGCGATCATCCGGCCGGAGTTGGCGAACGACGACATCGCCGACAGCGTGTTCTCCGGCTCGACGCCGGGATCGGTCGCATCGTCGGCCGTGTGGAGCTCGTACTCCGCGCGCTCCCCGGAGAGTATCGGCCACAGCCGACCCTTCCCCGGACGCTCGACGGACCACGGCGCACCCATGTCACCCTGCTCGACTTCGCCGTAGCCGTCGCCGTTGTAGCGGTAGAACGCGGCACCTGCCGGCAAGTCGACTCTGATCGTCTCGTCGACCACGTCGACCGAGTTGCGGATCACCGGATCGTCCCACGGCTCGATGCCGAGTCTGACCAGCTCCAAGAAGCCGGCGTCGATCACGTTCCGCTCGTCGAGCCGCGGCCCGCCGTTGGCGAGCGTGCGGTGGTGACCAGCGTCCGGGTCGCCGTCGCGCGTGATCCGAACGTAGTACGGCGTCTGGGTGTGTCTGTCCGTCCCGGTGGTCGTGGCGGTCCACTCCGGCACACGGTTCGCCCACCGGTCTGCGACTGCGAGCCAGACGAGCGCGTCCGTCTCGCGCCCAGTGTCTGCCGCAATCTTCGCCGCACACGCCAAGCCGCTGATCTCCGCCGCGATGGTGGACGGCGAGTAGCCGGCCTCCTCCTCCCAGCGCTCCTGGCCGCTGTCTGGCCCGTTGCGAGCGACGTAGCTCGCCGAGCGCCGGACGTGCTCGTAGTCGTAGTCGACGTCGTCGAACGTCACACCCCGCTCGTGGAGGTGGTACGCCATCACCGACGGGAAGGAGATGTTGTCCATCTGCTCGCCGCCCCAACGGGTGATCCCGTTGAGGTAGGTGTTCTGTGGAATGAACCCGTTCTCGTCCTGCTGGTAGTTGTACACGTACGCCACCTGATGTGCAGCGGTGTCGAGGTCGTCGACCAGCTCGAACGCCGAGAACACCTGATAGAGGTCACGCGACCAGACGAAGTTGTAGCCGTACCCCTTCTCCTCGTCTGCGGTGACCGCCTCCCCCCACGGCACGGACGGGGAGGCGATGGAGGCACCCATGAACGTCTTGTCCTCGACAGCCCGCAGCGTCATCAGCGACGTGTAGTACTGTGCAGCCAACTCGTCGTCGGCAGCCACGGAGTCCGGCAGCGGCTTGTCCGCGAGGAACGACTGCCACGTCGCCTCGTAGCGCGACTTGACCGTCTCGAAGTCGTCCGCGAGCGCGCCGTTCGCCTCGCCGAGTGAGGCGACCACGTCCGCCTGTCGGGCGAACCCCAGCGCGACCGTGTCCGACACCGTCCGCCCGGTGTCGAGGCGACCGACCATCACCACGCGCTCGTCCGTGACCGCGTCGCGGGTCTCCGGCGGCGTCCCCTCGGCGAAGAACTGGTCGATCTCGCCGCCAGCGGTGCCGACAGTCGCCCAGTCGAAGCGGTCGGCTGTCGCCATCGTGAGCGCGACGGAGTAGGAGTTGCCGTCCTCGTCGACGATCAGCGCGTCGTCGTCGCCGTAGACGCCGTTCGTCTCGTGGCCGTCCAGCGTCGTCCCGTCCGTCTGCTCGCCGGTGTACGCGCCGGCCTCCCGCGCGGCGAGGTAGTGTCGTTCCGGGTCGCCGAGCTTCAGCCCGCGGTTCTCCGTTCCCGTGTTGGTCAGGGCCGTGTCTGCGACCGCGTAGACGGCGTACGCGTGGTCGTCGGCGGACTCGAAGTTCACGTCTGCGAGCAAGGCGTCGTGGTCCGGGTCCGTCGCGTACTCGACGCGGAGCTCCCACTCGTGGCCCCGGCCGTCGCCGGTCTCGGCCACCTCGTGGGCGAACGACAGCGCGTCCTCGGCAGTCGGCACCACGCGCCGCTCGACAGTGTCGTCTGCCGCGGCCGCCCCCTCGACGTGGGTGCGTGCGGTGTACTCGTCGTCCTCGCAGACGACCGCGAAGTCCAGCGTGCGGAGGTTCATCAGGTCGACACGGGGGAACCGTACCTCCGTGAGCGCGCCCTCGGTCAGCGTGAACCAGACACGCGAGGGCGTCTCGGCGGTGTGGTCCGCAGCGGTGCCGACGCCGTACTTCTCCCCGGTGGTCCACTGGGGTCGCTCCGGCGGACTCGGCGTCTCCCGGTAGCTGGTCGGCAGCGCGTCGGCGGCCGACAGCAGCGCCGTCGCGCGCAGCCGGTAGCCGTGTGAGAAGCCCAGCGGCGTCGCGGAGTCCGCGGTCCCGTCGTCGAACGACTGCTCCGGGAGGTAGCCGATGTCGTTCGTGAGCGGCCCGCCGTGTTCGAGGAGTTCGTACAGGTCTGCGGCCCGCTCGTACAGCTCCGCCGCCTCCGGGTGCTCGCGGTCGTGGTCGTGACCACCCGCAGGGAGGTCGTCGTCGTGGTCGCCTGCAGGGAGGCCGTCGTCGTGGTCGCCTGCAGGGAGGTCGTCGTCGTGGTCGTCACCGTACTGTTGTCCTCCATCGACGGCGGGTTCAGTGTCACCTGTCGGGCCGTAGCCGTTGGCCGTCCGTTCCTCCAACAGTTCGGCCAGCTTGGCAGCCGCGGTCGCACCCATCGCAGTCGTCAGCGACCACACCTTCTCGCCGTTCTGGCCGCCGGTGCGCCAGCGGTCGCCCTCGTAGCGGACCAACCCCTCGACCGGTTCCTCCGGCGGGTCGCGGTACAGGGCGTCGAGACTCGTCTTCACGTGGTCGACGACCCGGTCGAGCAGCGGGTCGGGGAACGCTGCGGGGTCGACGGCGTCGGCGTACGCCTCGACGGCGTCGACGAGGGCGAACGCGGCGGCGTCGAGTCGGTCGTCGAGTCCGTCCTCGGTGAGTCGGAGCCCGAACGTCCGGGTCTCCTGTGAGAACAGTCGGCCGAGGTTCTCGACGATCTCCTCTGCGCCGCTTCGCGCACGCTCTCGGGTGCCCTCGCCGACGGGCGACTGGACGACGGCCGCGAAGGCTTCGAGGAACGTCGCCGCGGTGTGGGTGAACTGTCCGGACATGTCCTCCCAGAGGTTCTGACACGGCTCCGGCAGGCCGTTGTCCGCGAGACTGTCCGACAGCGACGCGACGCCGGTCGCGACCGTGTCGTGAATCCGAATCCGGGTCTCGCGGTCGAGATCGTCGCCGACCTCCGTCAGCGCGGCCGCGAGGAAGCGGACGACAGTCGCCGTCTGGTCCGCCTGGTACTCCGTCGAGTCGTCACGACCCTCCAGTCGGGCGTTAGCCCACCCCGGAGCGAGTGAGCCGTCGGCAGCCCACACGCGGTGTGGCCAACTCCCGTCCGAGAGCTGTGTCTCACAGTAGAACTCGGCGGCCTCCGTCACGTCTTCGAGCACGTCGAGTCCCAGCGTCTCCCGGGATTCGAGGAGGTGTTGGGAGATCCGCGCGTCGTCGCGGAACCACGTGAACCCGTAGCCGCCGGAGTTGGTGAAGAACGGGTCGAACTCCGGGCCGGCGATCCGCGCCCCGGTCGGCGCTTTCAGCAGGTCCAGCGCGCGCAGGTCGTTGCGGACGGTGCGTTCACGCACCACGTCGTCGGGGACGGACACTTCCGTCCGCTCTCCCGCGGCGGCACGCAGCGCGCGGGCGCTGTCGAACTCCGTCGCACAGTTGGCGAGGTCGCCGAGCGCGTCGGCGCGCTCGACTTCCGTGTGATCGGACAGTTGTGTGACGAGTGAGGTTCGGTGGCCACGGCCCGCAGCCTCCAAGGGCGCGGTGACGACCACGTCGCCGCTGAGGTGGGTGTCTTCGTAGCGGTTGAGCGCGGCGTCGGAGGGGAACTCGACGGGGTCGTCGTCGAGAATCTCGTAGAACCGTTCGGGCACCTGTCCGCGCACGTCAGACAGGCCAGTCGAGGCACCGACGTAGTCGTGTTCGTCGCTGTGGAACACTTCCAACACAGTCGTGTCGTCGGGGCCAGCCTCGTCGTGGATGAGTCGGCCGACACGGCTCTCACGGCCCTCCGGCGCGAGCGTCAGGAACGCGACCAGTCGAGCCTCCGGAGGCACCGCGCCGCGGAGTTCGACGTGTGTCACGTGCGCGCGTCCGAGCGTGATGTCGTACTGGTGGACAGTGAACCGTCCGGCGTCGTACTCCGTCTCCACGAGCGTCGTCTCGCGGTAGTAGTGTTGCCGAACCAGATCGAGATCGTCGAACCAGTAGGTGTGATCTGCCGTCTCGATACCGAACCGCGAGCGGTCGACACCGTACAGCCCAGAGAGCGCGTACGAGTAGTCCCGGATCTGACCCCGGGGGTCGACGTGGACGAGCCGGTCGCCGCGACCGGAGAACGCGCCCGTGGACGTGTCTGCCGCCCCGCCGTCCGACGGGTCGCGCTTGAACTCGTTCAGTGCCGTTCGAAGGCGCATGCGACCACCTCAGAACCCCCGTACATATAACCTCTCGTGGTGTCGGGTTCTCTGTACGCTGTTTCGTACGCCGGTTGTGAAGCTCTCCCACGGTCGTTCGTGTACGTTCGTCGATGTTTCCGGCAGATCGTTCGTCGAACGAGCAGTGTCGGTTTGTCGAGGCGGGGTGATCGGCCTGTCGAGGCGGGGTGGCCGATACCCCGGGGCAAGGTGGTCGGTCCGCCGAGGCGAGGTGGTTGGTCCGTCGACGCGAAGTGGTCTGTCCGCCGAGGCGAGGTGGTTGGTCCGTCGACGCGAAGTGGTCGATCCACCGGCGCAACTACCAACGGCGTCGACAGCACACTATCGCCTCCCAGAATCCGCAGAGCACACTATCGCCTCCCAGAATCCGCAGAGCACACTGTCTTTTCTCCGAAACCGCGGAGTACTCTGTCCCCCGTGGCAAAACTATTAGTGAGCCGAAACGTACAGCTATCCTAATGGTGTGGCAACGGACCCCGTGGGCAGACCCGCTGTTGTTCTCCACCGTGGTGTCCGCCACACTGGCAGTGTTCGGACTGCTCTACGTCGCGGTGGTGCGGCGAGACGACAGGGTCGTCGGATTCGCGGTCGTGATGATCGCAGCAGCGACGTGGACGTTCGGCTACTCGTTTCAGTTCGCCAGCGACACGCTGGCCGCCAAGACGACGTGGGCGGCGGTGGCGATGGCAGGGGAGGCGATCGTCCCGCCGGCGTGGTTCTCGTTCGCGGCGGCGTACACCCAGCGTGACCACTGGCTCCGTCTCGACCGCGCGGCAGTCGTCTGGCTCGTTCCGCTCGTCACACTCGTGTTGACGGCGACGAACGCGACACACGGGCTCGTCTGGGAGGTGTCACAGCTCGCCACCGCGCCAAGTGGGAGCTACGTCGTGTTAGAGCGCGCTGGCGGCCCGTGGCTGTTGGTCCACGGGGCCGTCTCGTACCTGCTCGCGGTCGTCGGCACGGCGTTTCTGGTCGGAGCCATCGAGCGCTACCGCCGCGTCTACTGGGGACAGGCAGCGGCGCTGTCGGTCGGCATCGTCGTACCGGCGGCGGCGAACCTCGCGTCGCTGGCGAACGTCGGCCCCGCTCGCGTCGTCGACCTGACCCCGCCATCGATCACGGTGTTGGGGATCGCGTTCGCGGTGGCGATCTTCCGGTACCGGCTGTTCGATCTCGTTCCCGTCGCACGCGCGTCGGTAGTCGAGAATATGAACGAGGGGTACGTTCTGCTCGACGAGTCGGAGGACGTGGTGGATCTGAACGCCGCCGCGCGGTCGCTCCTCGGCGGGACGGACGAACGACTCCTCGGGCGGGACGCGCGGGCAGTCTTCTCCGCGGATCTCTCCGTGCTCGCGGAGTTCGACGGCGAGACGACGACGGAGACGATCCAGACCGGACCGGACGCAGACGACAGCTACCTCCAGTTGACCGTCTCCACTGTCGAGGCGGACAGCCTCGCAGGCTGTCTCCTCGTCGTCCGCGACGTGACCGACCGACTCCGGCTGGAGCGTCGGTTCCAAGCGCTGATCGAGGCAACCTCCGACGTCGTGCTCGTCGTCGGCGAAGACGGCGTGATCGACTACGCCAGCCCGTCTGTCGAGCGCGTGCTCGGCTACGACCCGGACGCGCTCGCCGACAGCGTCTCGTTCGGCGAACTCGTCGTCGACGATCTCGACGACGTGGATGCGCCGACACCCGCCGGCGACACGACGACGGCCGTCGGCGCGACCGACGGCGGGTGGCGACAGGCGCTGGACGTGGAGCAGACCGCGTCGTCAGACGACGACGAGAGCGGGTCGGACGACGACGAGGGCGGGTCGGTCGACGACGAGAGCGGGTCGGTCGACGACCGTGAGGATCAGTCGGTCGACGACCGTGAGGCAGCCGACGAGAGTGAGAGCAAGCCGGTCGACGGCGAGTCGGTCGACAGTGAGTCGGGCGACAGCGAGTCGGTCGACAGTGAGTCGGGCGACAGCGAGTCGGTCGACAGCGAGGGAGGATCGGACACCCAGGTGAAAGCAGCGTCCAGTCGGACACAGTTGTGGGTGGAGACGGCAGACGGCGACGAGCGAATCGTCGACGTGATCGCTCGTGATCTGACAGACGACCCGGCAGTCGGTGGCATCGTCGTCAACGCGCGGGACGTGACGGAGCGACGGCGACGCGAGTTCGAGCTCGAGCGGACGAACGAGCGGCTCGACAGGTTCGCCAGCGTCGTGAGCCACGACCTCCGCAACCCGTTACAGGTCGCAGCGGGACGACTCCAGATCGGTATCGAGACCGGCGACGAGGAGTCGTTGGAGATCGTCCAGCGACAACACGACCGGATGGAGGAGATGATCGAAGATCTGCTCGCAATGGCCCGCGATGGGAAAGAGGTCGAGGAGACGGCACCCGTCGACATCGGGGACGCGGCGAGAGAGGCGTGGCGCAGTGTCGAGACTAGTGGAGCGTCGCTGACAGTCGCTCGCAACACGACGATTCTCGCGGACGACTCCCGGCTGTCGAACCTGTTCGAGAACCTGTTCCGCAACGCAGTCGAACACGCCGTGCCGGACGACGGCGATCCGGCGGACCTCGACGTGCGCGTCGAGTCGATCCCCGACGGGTTCGCCGTCGAAGACAACGGTGTCGGAATCCCGCCGGAGAAGCGCGCGGAGGTGGTCGACTCCGGCTACACCACCGTCTCCGGCAACACTGGCTACGGACTGGCGATCGTCCACGACATCGCCGCCGCACACGGCTGGGAGCTGGAGCTCGGCGAGTCGAGTTCCGGCGGCGCTCGGTTCGAGATCTGTGGTGTCGACCGACCGGAGACGGTCGCCCGGACGGATCAGCCTCCCGAGAGTGACGAGACGGGCGACTCCTCCGACGACGCGTTCGGCGGCCGTCGCGGGGAAGACGAGAGGAGTGAATCCGACGACAGGAGCGGGACTGCCGAGGCGACAGAGACAGAGACGGCAGACGAGGCCGCCAGACCGACAGAATCCGAGACGGCAGACGAGACCGCCAGACCGACAGAACCCGAGACAGCAGACGAGATCGTCGGACCGACGGAGCCGGAGACGGCAGATGAGGCCGCCAGACCGACAGGTCCAGAGACGACAGACGAGACCGTCGGACCGACGGAGCCGGAGAGAGCAGGCGGTACGGAGGGAGGTGAGTAGTCGTGGCGACACAGTCAATCGGCGGCAGAACGGGGGCAGACGAACCGGTGTCGCTGGGCGTGTTGTTGCTCGCGTCACTGACGCTCGTCACGGGTGTCCTCGTAGCGGCGGCGTTCCTCCTCCCACGGACCGTCGGGGCGCTCATCAGCGGTCGCGCGCTGCTGGCAGTCGGTCTCACCTTCGTCGGTTCCGTGCTCGCGGCGCTGGCCCTGCTCCCGCCGGCGGACCAGTTGGGCTCCGTCGCGTCGCTGCTCACCACGCGGACGACGACTGCTGCGGGCGACCCGCGCGACACGGCGGCCGAGACTGCGACGGCCGACACCGGCGAGCGAGCGATGGAGGCCGACGCCAGCGAGCGAGCGATGGAGGCCGACGCCAGCGAGCGAGCGACGGAGGCCGACGCCAGCGAGCGAGCGACGGAGACCGACAGACTCGCGCGCCTCCGCGCGGAGGTCGATCCGGCAGTGTTGTACCCGGGCGTGTCACTCGCCGGACTCGTCGTCGTCGCTTTCCTCCTCGTGCCCGAGCAGACGCGTGCCGCAGTCGGACTCCTCGAACGGCTCGTGTTCACGACCGGGAGTGAACTCCTCCTCGGCTCGGTGTTGGTGTTCGTCGCGGCAGCGGTCGTCGTCGCCGTCGGTCCGTGGGGCCGTGTCAAGCTGGGCGGCGAGGAGGCAGTGCCGGAGTTCTCCGACCGGGCGTACGTGGCGATGCTGTTCTCGGCTGGCATCGCGGCGGGGATCGTCTTCTGGGGACCGGCGGAGGCGATGCTCCACTACGGGACAGTGCCGCCGTTCCTCGACGTACAACAGGGGAGTCGGGCGGCCGTAGTCGGCGCGCTCCAGTACACGCTGTTCCACTGGGGTGTCTCGGCGTGGTCGACGTACCTCGTCGTCGGGCTCCCGGTGGCGTACGCCGCCTACAATCTCGACGCGCCGCTACGAATCTCGTCCGTGCTCGTCCCGCTGCTCGGCGACGGTGTCGTCGAGCGCCCGATCGGTCGACTGGTGGACGTACTCGCGGTCGTGGCGACACTCGGCGGCCTCTCGACCACGATGGGCTTTCTGAGCTCGCAGTTCCTCACCGGAATCCAGTTCCGCTGGGAAGTGACGCTCGGCACCGTCGCGGAACTCACGCTCGTCGCCGGGCTGACCGGGATTCTCGCCGTCTCCGTTCGCGCGGGGGTCGACCGCGGGATGCGTCGGTTCGCGGCACTCAACGCGCTCGCGTTTCTCGTCGTCCTCGGCGGGATTCTCCTCGTCGGGCCGACGGGGTTCGTCGTCGGGACCGGCAGCCGCGCCGTGGCGGGCTACGTGACCGAGTTCGTGCCGATGAGCCTCTACACCGGCGGTGGTGAGTGGCTGTCGGCGTGGACCGTCTTCTACTGGGCGTGGTGGCTGTCGTGGTCGCCGTTCGTCGGACTGTTCCTCGCGCGCATCTCCCGAGGGCGACGCGTCCGAACGGTGGTGCTCGCTGCCGTCGGCGCGACCTCGCTGGCGACGCTGACGTGGTTCGTCACTGTGGGCGCGACGGCGCTCTCGCTCCAACGGCGTGGCGTGGTCGACATCCCCGGCGTGATCTCGGAGGTTGGCGTCGCTGCCGCCGGCTACCCCCTGTTCGACGTGCTCCCGGCCGGTGACGTGCTGCTGGTCGTCTTCCTCCTGCTGGTGGTGACGTTCTTCATCACCTCGGGCGACGCGGCGACCCACAGCCTCGCGGAACTGACGACGCGTCCGGGCCGCCCCTCTGGCACGCTGGAGCTGCTGTTGGTCTGTCTCGTCGGGGTGATCGCCGCGGTGCTTCTCACCTTCGGCGGCCGCGGCACTGTCCGGTCTGCGGCGGTCGTCACTGGCGGCCCGTTCGCGCTCGTGGCTCTCACCGCGCTCGTCGGGTTCGCTGTCGCACTGCGGAACCACGAGTTCTGAATAGTACTGGACGTAGTGCGGATTTACATTTTTTGTGTGCAAAAAGGGTCATCGACCCGCTACTCGAAGTCGTGATCTTGTTCGAACGACCGTGTGGGTGGTCGCTCGACTGGAATGTCGGCGATCGTGAACAGCAGTTTGGTGAGCGTTTCCACGATACGCTCGTGTTCGGTGGGTGTGACCACGTGCTCGTCGTAGATTGGGTCGAGCTGGTTTTCGGGAAGCTCGTGCTCGCTCTCGACGAGTGTCGCGTCACCGACATCGGTGAAGGCTTCAGCGACGACCGTGAGCATATGTAGGAGACTTCGCGGTTGCAAAAAGTCCCTGTAGCGGGGTCGCTCGTTTGCTTTCTCGCAGTGAGTGGTTAGTGGATCAACTCTCTCTGGCGGTAGAGGCAGAGCTTCGAGTATTTGCATAATATTAAGTATTTAGACATTCTAAATTTCTGTGTGCTCAGGCTGCTGCGTCGAGTTCGTCGTAGACTTCACCAAAGTTATCGTATTCATGCCTACGGTCAGTTCTCACCTTATCCACTATCTCTTCATCATCTACTTCGTAGAATGCGAATCCATCGCCGAAGTAGTTATCATAGCTTTCATCGCCTTCAACCGTATCGATCACACCATTCAACTCAGGGTCGTCAATATATTTCCCGACGGCGAAGCTTGCCAGGTCTCTAATATCACTAAAGTCCGCATCAACCCCTGGCTCATTGTAATCAAGTAATGTACGGGTCAACTGTTCTGCAGCACCTGTGGTCATCGTGATGTTGTTTACAATTCCAACTGGTTTATTATCTTGATTATATTCTATATATTCTTCTGTCGCGATATCAAAGACCATTTCCACGGCGCTATCCTTTGCGTCTTCGAGGCTTGCTCCTTGTCTGTCCCATTCGTCTGTATGGAACATTATCGGGTGCTGGAGATCATAAGCTTCCGTATCTGGATCTCCTACTACACTCCAGTTTTGTATCTCTGTGTGGAACTCAGCTTCTCCCCCTCCATACCAGTCACCAAATGTTGCGAATGATCTCACTTTGTCGTCATCTGGAGAGTACATCATTCCTTGAGTTATTGTCCCTGTGTTCAGTGGTACTACCCATGCGAGGACATCGAAGTCGTGGTGTCTTTTGTATGCCTCTCTGATTGAGACTGCCATTTCCTCGATTGACATCTGTTCAGATTCATTTAGTGTTATGAGGTAGTTGTGTCCGAGGTCGAGTGATTCTTCGACTGTTTCTGCATTCAACCATTCTTCTGCTGAGTATGTTTCTGGAGATTCAACATGGCTTCTGTAGATATCTTCCTTGGTATCTGAGTACATTGAGTCGTCGACGAATGATTCGACGATGTCCTCTAGTGGTGCTAAGACAGTTGGTGAATATTTCCGCATTACATCGAAGTTGCTGTCTCTGATGAGTCGTAGTGCTTCGAAGTCGACTGTGTGGTCGTCGTTTTCTCTTTTTTGTTGAGAAGTCGAAGGCTGGATAGTTTTGTGGTACTGAGCCAACTGAATCCACATACCGGCCGTATTTACTTCTTAATTCGTCATTTCGTCCGGGTTCCAAGTCCCAGCGATAATTTGAGGGCCGGTTCAAATCTTCCTTCTCTGTTTCTGTCTCCTCTTCCTCTGTTTCTGTTGGAGTTTCCTCTTCTGTCGGTGTCTCCTCATCAGGAGTCTGAGTATCCGTCGGTGTATCGGTATCCGTCGGGGTATCGGTATCCGTCGGGGTATCGGTATCCGTCGACGTATCAGTATCCCTCGGCGTATCCGTCGGAGAATCAGTAGGTCTATCAGTCGGAGTACTATCGTCGCCATTATTCCCACAACCCGCTCCGGGCACTGTTGCTCCGACCACGCTCGCACCTTTCAAAAATCGTCGACGGTCTGGATCTGAGTTCTGAGACATATAGATTGCTGTTGTGTACCCTGTCACGTTCCGAGTTTGATATAATTGGGGGTTGAACTCAGCGTTGCACGTTGGCGTCGGCTGTTGAGTGAACGAAGAGGTGGGGTCAATTTCGGCCATGAGGTCGTCAACGCCACGATCATCG
>CAKZQY010000070.1 GCA_937142015.1 uncultured Halobacteria archaeon | reverse complement strand
CGTCGGCGAGCATCAGTCGCGCGAACCGGCCGTTGAGCCACGCGACCGCGTTGAGGAGGTTGACACCGAACAGGCAGACACCGACGCCGAGCACGGCGACCACGAGCGCGCCGCCGAGCGTCGACACCTCCCAGACGCCGATCTCGACGACAGTCTCGAAGCCCACGAGGAGGTTGTTCCAGCCGACGTACAGCGCCGGGTGGAGTTCCACGGGTCGGTTCGACACCACGCCGACGTACAGCCCGGGCTCGGTGTAGTACAGCGGGACGAACAGCATCGCCACGCCGGTGGAGAACGTCGTCACCACGACGATGGCGGAGGCGAGACCGACGAAGAGCTTGCTCGGCAAGTACACCAGCGTAGTCAACGTTGGGCGGTCCGTCACGAGGCCGAACAGTCGCTCGCGTCGCGAGTCGCCGTCCAGCTCTCTGACACCCGGTACGTCTACGTCGAGCAACACCCGTGTCAGGCGGCGTTCCAACCCCGCGAGTCCCAAGGCGATGCCGACCGTCAGGATCAACAGCGGGAGCCCGACGACGAGGATCAACAACGCGATACTCAGGGGAACAGTCACGCTGACGAACACGAAGTACGCCAGTCCGAGCGGGAACGCCAGCGACACGTACAGGAGGTTCTTGTACGTCTGCGGTCTGACTGGCGCGGCGAGGGCGGACCACACCAGTCGCTTCACGTCCGTGTCTGTGGCGGAGACCATCTGTCAGATTGGTGTTCGAGTGGAGAACAAAAAGGTTCGCGTCGATTCGTCGCAGCGACAGACGCGCCGGGGGGTTCGAGTGGCACCGGCGACACCGACCCGTCGTGTGCCGCCGAGAACCGCACGAGTCGACCACAGCAGGAGGGGCCTCGTCCGCGAGGTGCGCCCGAGTGAGACCCGACCGCGGGCTTTTTTGTCTCGGGTCGGGAGTCGACTGACGATGAGCGAGGACGGCGACGGGAAGAGTGTCGTCGACCTGTTGAGCGACGACTACGCGTGGCAGATTCTCGAGACCACCAGCGAGGAGGCCAAGTCGGTGAAAGCGATCAGCGACGCCTGTGGTGCCGACCGGTCGACGATCTACCGGCGACTCGAACGACTGGAGGAGGCGGACTTCGTCGACGACCAGCAGGAACTCGACCCCGACGGCCACCACTACAAGAGCTACGCTGCGAACCTCGAAGCTGTCACCGTCCGTCTGGAGGAGGAGGGGTTCGACGTGGAGGTCGTGCGCCCGGAACAGCCTGCTGACCGCTTCACCAGACTGTACGAGGGGTTCAAGTGATGCTCCGCGGACTCCACGCGACGGCGCACTCGGCAACGCTGTCACCCGTCCAAACGGCGACCGGTGGCGCACCGAGCGTGGTTCTCGCGGTGTTCGCGGCGTTGTTTCTGGCGACGATCCTGTCGATCTACCTCGCACTCCGGCTGTACCGTGGCTACCGCGAGGCGGGGAACCGTGGGATGCTGTGGCTCGGCGTCGGGCTCGTGTTGTTGACGACAGTGCCGATCCTCCTGCGGCTCGTGTTGTCGAACGTCGGCGGTGTGCCGGCGACGACGCGCGCGACCGCCGCCACCGCGAGTCAACTCGTCGGACTGCTCGTCGTCTTGGGGGTGGTGTATGGTCGCCCTTGATCCGCCGACGGTGTTGTTCCTCACCGCCGCCGCGACTGCGACCGCCGGCAGCGTCGTCTCCGGACTCGCCTACCGCGGCGCGCGTCGCAACGACAGCCACACGATGCGGTACCTCGCTGTCGGTGTCGCCTTCCTCACTGTCGTGCCGTTCCTCGTCAACTACGGCGTCGGACCGCTGGTTGCCCTGTCCGACGCCGCGACGCTGCTCGGTGTCCTCCTCGCCAACGTCGCTGGCCTCCTCGCTATCCTCTACTCACTCGACGGCGCGTGACCCGAGCGAGCCGTGTCGACTGGCCGACAGTCGCCTCACCACGGATCGGTGTCCGGCGGCCGACAGTCGCCTCACCACGGACCTGTGTCCGGCGGCCGACAGTCGTCTCACCGCGGATCGGCGTCCGGCGGCAGCGTCGTTCCGCGCAGCGTCGCCTCGTCGAACTCCGCCCCGGTGAGCGTCGACCCGGAGAAATCGGCGTGAGTGAGGTCCGCGTCGCCGACGAGCGCCTCCGAGAGGTCGGCGTCGACGACCGACGCACGAGTGCAGTCCGCACCGTCGAGGGTCACGGCGAGCAGGTCGGCCTCTCGGAGCGACGCTTCGCGGAGTGACGCGTCGACGAACACCGCGTACACGGCGCTCGCACGGTCGAACGTCCCACGGTCGAGCGTGGCGTCGACGAAGGTGGCGTCTCTGAGCGTCGCTCTTGTCGCGTCGAGTTCCGTGCCGTCCACGCCGACGAGTCGTGCGTTCGTGAGGTCCGTATCGCGGACGGCACACCGCTGGAGCGTCGCTCCCTCGAAGTCTGTCCCGGAGAGACCCGCACGCGAGAAGTCCGCGTCCGTCAGGTCGGCCCCGGCGAACGTCGCGTCCGAACAGAACCCGGCGCAGGTGACTTTCCGGAGATCCGCGTCGGTGAGGTCCGCTCCACGCAGATCGACGTCACCGAGGGTCGCGTCCCGAAGGTCCGCACCGCCGAGGTCGGCCCCACGGAGCGGTGCGCCCGTGAGCGTCCTGTCTCGGAGGTCCGCACCCGACAGGTCCGCCTCCGGCTCCAGCGTCCGTCTGTGATCTGTCATGCCTCCTCGTCCGTGCGCCTCCGGCAAGGATGCGTCGGCGGGGTGTGCGCCTCCGGCGAGGATGCGTCAAGTGCAGGTGGGTCGGAGCCTCTGTCGGGAAGGACAGTCTCAAGACGGAGCCTGCCCAACAACTGACAATGAACACGCCGGAGCGCGAGTCGGCAGCGCGGCCGCCGGCCGCGGGGCGACTCGTCAGTCGGAGTCGACGTGTCGCCGACGTGTCGTTTCTCGCGTTTCTCGCAGACAGCAGTAGTCCACGGGTCCACTGGGCGTCGCCCGCCGGTCTCGAACTGGTCGGCAGTGGGGCGACCGCACGGCTCTCCGCCTCCGGAGAGAGTCGTTTCGACGACCTCCGAGCGGGAGCCGAGACCCTGTTCGACGACCTCGACCACCGAGGCCCGCCAGTCACACGACCGCGTGCCGTCGGCGGCATCGCCTTCGACGCCGACCACGAGCCGATTCCGCCGTGGGAGGGGTTCCCCGCCGCCCGGTTCGTCCTCCCGGAGCTGCAACTCACGCGCGACGACGGCGGCACGTACCTCACCGTGACGGCGTACGGCTCCGACGCGACGGCGACGGCTGTCGAGCGCCGGCTGGAGGAGGTGACAGACCGACTGTCGTCGCTGCCGATGATGCAGGCCACCGGTGGTCCGCCGGGTGTCGCCGCCCGGCGCTGGCTCACCGACCGCGAGGACTGGATCGAGCAGGTACGCCGCGCTGTCGAGCGCATCGAGAACGGCGACCTGCTGAAGGTGGTGTTGGCGACCGCGCTCTCGGTCGAACTCGACGAGCCGGTGTCTGCGCCCGCCGTGTTGGAGCGACTCCGCCGCACGTACCCCGACTGCTACCGCTTTCTCGTCCAGCCCGACGACGGGGGCGCGTTCTTCGGACCGCCGCCGGAGCGACTCGTCGAGTTGACCGGCCGCGAGGTCCGCACGGAGGCGCTCGCGGGGTCGATGCCCCGCGGCGACACGCCCGAGGAGGACGCCGAACACGCCCGCTCGCTGACGGAGAGTGAGAAGATCCAACACGAACAGGGACTCGTGGTCGACACGATCCGCGACCAGCTCTCGGCGTTCGGCACCGTCGACGTCGGCGACCGGAGCGTCCGGAAGCTGACGAACATCCAACACCTCCAGACGCCGATCACGGCACGCCTCGACGAGTCGGTCCACGTGCTCACCGTTGTCGAGGCGCTCCACCCGACACCGGCGGTCGGCGGACTGCCCTTGGACCGCGCGCTCCAGACGATCCGCGAGACGGAGACGTTCGACCGTGGCTGGTACGCCTCCCCGGTCGGCTGGTTCGACGCCGACGGCGACGGGGAGTTCGCCGTGGGTATCCGGTCGGGCCTGACCGACGACACGTCTGCGACGCTGTTCGCCGGCAACGGAATCGTCGCCGACAGCGACCCCGAGGCGGAGTGGGCGGAACTCCAGCCGAAAATTCGTCCGGTGCTCGACGAACTGACCGGCGAGTGAGCGCTCTCGACGGGACGAGGCGGGTCTGAGGTGCGAGTTTTGTGGGTGTGGGGGAAGCTCCCGGGAGCCGGGACGCGGGTCGGTATTCGAGAGCGAGTCCACGGCAGTCGCGTGACTCTCGTCCCCACGGGCCACGGAGTCGGCCGGTCGACAGCCTCTTGAATTCCGAGCGACAGGTACAGTCATGCTGTACACGCTCGTCGACGACTTTCAGACGTTCTTGCGGAGTCTCGCCTCGACAGAGGCGCGACTCGCCGCGACGGTCGTGCTGCTCGCGGCCGCGGCGGCGACGGCGGCGCTGTTCGCCCCGAGAGTCGTCCACACGAGTCACAGACTGCTCAGAGACGAGGTGCTCGGTCACGAACGGGTGCCCGTGGAGGTCGAGTCGTTCGACTGGAAAGTGCCGGTGACGGCTATTGTTCGCACGCTCCAACTCACGGTCGCATTCGCGGTCCTGCTCGCGGTGTTAGTGTTGTGGGGGTTCGTCGGGGTCGCGCTGACCGTCGTGGGGACGGTCCAGACGCTCGTCCCGCGGGTGATCCAGCTCGGACTCACAGTGGGTATCGTCGCCGGTGCGCTGATCGGAATCGACCTCTTAGAGTCGTGGCTGGAGAGCTACGCAGAAGAATCCGAGGCGCTGAACAAACACCAGCAGGGAATCGTCTTCCGTGTGCTCCAGTTGAGTGTGCTCGGCGCGGCGGGGATCGGCGCACTCACCATTTGGGGTGTCAATCTCGACGGCCTCTTAGTCGGTGCGGGGTTCCTCGGCATCGTCGTCGGTACTGCCGCCCGGACGACGCTCGGGTCGCTGATCGCGGGGTTCGTGTTGATGTTCTCTCGCCCGTTCGAGTTGGGCGACTGGGTTGAGATCGACGGTGACGAGGGGATCGTCTCGGAGATTACGGTGGTCAACACGCGCATCCGCAACCAGCACGGCGAGGAGATCGTGATTCCCAACGAACGCGTGGCGAACGCGACGATCACCAACCGCACGCGCCTCGGCCAGATTCGACTGTCCGTCGACGTGGGTGTCGACTACGACGCGGACGTGTCGCGGGCCGAGACTGTCGTCGGCGACGCGCTGAGCGACGTGTCACAGATTCTCGACAACCCGATGCCGCAGGTAATCCCGAAGTCGTTGGGCGACTCTGCGGTCGTGTTGGAGTGTCGGTTCTGGATCGACCACCCCAGCGCCGCGAAGCGCACGATGGCGAAAGCCGCGGTCGTCCGCGAGGTGAAGGCCGCACTCGACGAGGCCGGCGTGAAGATTCCGTACCCCCAGCGGGAACTGCTGGGGCGCGAGGAGACGGACGGGTTCCGCGTGCGACAGGCGAGACCGGAGACCGCGTCCGACACGGAACCCGAGTCCGGCGAGTCGACACCGGACGACCCGCAGACGACTGCCGCCGACGACTGAGACTGTCTGCTCTCTCGACGCAGTCGGCGACTGTCGCGGTCTCGAACGCCCGTTCCCACGACACCACAGTCACGAGGAGGTTCGAATCACGGCACCACAGTCACGAGGCCGGTCGATTCACGGCACCACAGTCACGGGCACAGTCGAGCCACGGACGACAGTCTCGCTGGCGCTCCCGAGCATCGCACGTTCGACGCGGCCAGCGCCGTGGTGGCCGACGACGACGTGGTCGACCTCGTTGTCCTCGACGTACGCCAGAATCTCCTTCGCGGCCGCGCGAGCGGACCGAACGGTCATCTCGTCGGTCTCGCGGAGTTCCACCTCCGCAGTCGCCTCCGTCTCTGCCAGCGTCTCGCGGGCGCGGGCGAGAACCTCGTCCGTCGCGGCTGTCTCGCCGTCGGAGACGTGGACCGCGTGCAGCGTCGCGTCGTAGCGGACGGACAGCTCCGCCGCGAACTGTAAGGCACGCATACTGTTGTCCGACCCGTCGATGGCAGCGAGTATCTCGTCCATACTCGCTACGGACAGCGGCACGGAGAAGAACCTACCGACGCAGTGCCGACAGCGCCTCTGCAGCCTCGCGTGCAGCCGCGAGGTGGTCGTTCGCGGTACGGGGGTCTGACGCCTCCGCCCCGCGGCGAGCGTGGTAGGCGACTGCCTCGGCGAGCGACTCCTGAGCGGCGGCGAGGTCGTCGCTCGCTACCTCACTCGCCGGAACGTCGTCGGTCCACGCCGCTCCCGCGTGTTCTCCGGCGTCCCGACTCCGAGCACGACTGTTCTCTGTCGCCGGCTGTGTGGTCCCCCCGCGCCGTGTCGCCGGGTCTCGGGGACGCTCCTGTCGTGTCGCGGGTTGTTCCGTTCGCTCTGGACGTGTCGCGGGCTGTTCCGTCTGCTCCCGGCGTGTTGCGGGCTGACGCGTCGACTCTCTGGGTGTCGCCGGGGGACCGGTCCGTGTCGGCTGCTGACCGGACTGTCGCGGCTGTTGGGACTGTTCCGGAGAACGCTGTTGTGGCTGCCGTGACCGTTCCGTTCGTGCCTGCTGTGGCTGCTCGGCTGCCTCCTGTGCTCGCTGTGACTCCGCAGTCTGTGCCTGTTGCGGCTGCTCCGCTGTCTGCTGTGTCCGGGCCGGTTGTTCTGGCTGAGACTCCTCGGCTCGCGTCTGCTCGCCGTGCGCCCCCTGCCCGGACTGGGAGGTCTCAGATTGGGGATTCTCGGCCTGTGTCTGCTGGGGTTGTGCCGTCTGTCCGTCCCCCTCGGCGCTACAGGTCGGACAGAACTCCTGCCCGTTCTGCCGGAACAGCGGGTCACCGCAGGTGTCACAGTGTTTGTTCGTCATCGTCGCCCCCTTCAACAGGAGGTCGCTCATCCGCTGGGTGGAGGCACGGCGCTCGTCCTCGTCGCCGTACTTCTCTTCGAGCTTCCGACGCTCCGCCTCCCTGTCGAAGCCGTCGGCGTCGTCGCTGTCGGTGTCGCTCATACGCGAACGAACGGTGTCGGGAGCGAAAAAGTCCGCGGAGAGAGGTCAACCGAGACTGACTGTCACCGTCAGTCTGCCGTCTCGCTGTCGCGTGGACCGACACTGTCAGTCGATCCGCCGTCTCGCTGTCGCGTGGACCGACACTGTCAGTCGATCCGCCGTCTCGCTGTC
>CAKZQY010000069.1 GCA_937142015.1 uncultured Halobacteria archaeon | reverse complement strand
GCTCACATCAGATACCGTCTTGCGGCGGACCGCAGGGGCGGAATCCTCATCTCTTTCGGATTAGAACCGAGGGCAGCAGGGTACTTGAACCCTTCGAACCCGGTTCGAACCCGAGTGCCACACCGTGTGACCGGCGCGGCGTGCGTGTTCTCACCTGAGCGTTCTCCCGGGTATAAACCCGTCGAACCTCGGTGAGGCGACGGGGAGCGTCTGTCACGACGCCCCCTGTCGAGCGTGCTGAACGTTCCCGCTTCGACCGGTGGCGTCGACCACCGACCGGGTGGGCGGGAACGTGGTGACGCCGGGTGTGCGTCGCACGTCCCGGCGCGACCTTCGCATTCCATCCGAAGGGAGGGGTACGTATAAGCTCGTTGTTTCGTCGCCGCCACGTCACGCGGTTTCACGCCTCGTGACCGGTGAACGACCGTGTACGACTGGGGGTCGTTTCGGGTGGAGAGTGGACAGACGGACGGCTAGAGACACGGAGCGCCAGCTGAGAACCGAAGCGCGGCCGGCTACTCGTCTAAGTGCTCGATACCCTTCTTCGAGACGTTCGCCTCGGTGATCTCGTCCGGCATCCAGTCCGGCTTGTTGTCGGGTGCGGTCTCCTCCCACGCCCAGCCGTCGTAGATGTGGACCTTGTCGGTGCCCTTCTCTCGGAGTCGGAGCTCCGTCTCCGCTGCGGCAGACTCCGATTCGGCCGGGTCGAGTCGCCGTGCGGCCTTCAGCGCGGCCTGTCGCGGCGTGTTCCCGGAGAACACACTCGGCTCGTCCCCATCCCCCTCGCGCAGGGCGAAGTTCCGCTTACCGTCGTCACGTACCATGGTTTTCGCCTCCGTGTGAATCCAGCACACACGGCGGGATAAATATACCGGGCGACCGCGCCGCCCTCTTGCGGTTCACTTATAAATGAAGCCGAACTGACACCACTGGCACCGTGCTGGAGGCGGAGTCGGGGTGGGTCGACAGCGAGACGTTCAAGCGGCTCTCGCACGGACGCAGTGTCGTGTACGCGCTGGAACTCGTCGGCGAGACGGACGACTTCGCGGCACGCGAGGCGGCGACAGCCGCCGGCCCGGCGAGCGACGTGGCGGTCGTCGCGCCGGGCGTCGCGGTCGCGCGCGCGGTCGACACGTCTCGTGTCCGTCGGCTCGCCTACACGCGGGCAGCCGTCCAGCTCCTCGGGGAGACGGACGCGTCCGTCGAGAGTGCGCGCGCGCTCCTCTCGTCCGCGTCGCTCCACACGACGAGCGAAACGGTGGCGGTTCGCGCACGCGACGTTCGTGGCACCGCGGGCGTCAGTACGGCCACGGCGGAGCGCGAGCTCGGGTCAGTTCTCGTCTCCCGCGGGTTCACAGTCGATCTGGACGGTCCAGACCGCGAGCTCCGGGCGTTGTTCGCGGGCGACAGCTGTCACCTCGGCTGGGTGTGCGCGCGCTCGGTCCGCGACTTCGGCGACAGACAGCCGACAGAGCGGCCGTTCTTCCAGCCGGGGAGTATGGCTCCGTTGGACGCGCGGGCGTACGCCAACCTCGCGGGTGCCGGTCCGGGGCGCACGCTGGTCGACCCGATGTGCGGCACCGGTGGGCTCCTGATCGAGGGCGCGCTGGCCGGCAGTCGGGTGGTGGGTGTCGACGCCCAGCGGAAGATGGTCCGTGGCACGCGCCAGAACCTGACCGACGTGCTCACCGAGCCCGAGCGGGACTGCGCGTCGACCGAGGCAGACGCGGACGCGGGCGACGCGCGGGACGGAGTCGACGCGGACGAAGAGTCGAGAGAGGCAGAGACGGGCGAGAGCACGGACGAGACGGTTGGTAACAGTCCGTCCGCACCGCGCCGGGGCACGTTCGACGTACTGCGCGGCGACGCGACGGCGCTCCCGGTCGGAGACGACACGGCGGACGGTGTCGTCGTCGACGCGCCGTACGGCCGTCAGTCGAAGATCGCTCACCACGACCTCGCCACCCTCGTCGGAGAGGCGCTGGCAGAGGCCCGCCGCGTCGCCCCTCGGTGCGTCCTGATCGCGGATCGTGACTGGAGCGAGGCTGCGGAGCGCGCCGGCTGGTCGGTCGAACGCGTGTTCGAACGTCGTGTCCACCGTTCACTCGTCCGACACGTTCACCTGCTCGACGACGTGAGCGGGGAGCAGTCTCACACCGACCTGCGGTTTTGAACGCGTGCGTGTGGCTGTCGGCAGACGTATCTCGTGGGACAGTCGGCGTCGCAGGTGTCCCCGAACCTCCCCGGCCGCAGTCCGGCACGCGGCACGAGAGCCGCTCGGCTGCGGCCGGCGCGCTTCCTGTGGACTGTCGAGAGAGTCGACGTGGTGGGCAGCCTTTTGCCGCATCGTCCCCGACAGCGACTGTGACAGAGACGCCGCCGGGATTGGAGTCGACACTCGCCACAGTCGAGTCGGAGGTCGGCTGTCGCGTCGTCGCAGCCCGCGACACGGGGAGTCGCGCGCGCGGTCTGGCCGGGCCGGACAGCGACTACGACGTCGACGTGGTGTTCGTCCAGCCGCCAGTCCGCTACGCCACCCTCGGGGGGTACGTCGCCTCCGTCGACCGCACGGTCGCAGACGGCAGACTCGAAGTGGCGGGGTGGAACGTCCGTCGGTTCGGCGAACTCCTCGTCGAGTCGAACCCGGCGGCGCTCACGTTCCTCCACAGTCCGCTCCGTTACCGCGATCACGACGCGCTCGCGGCACTCGAACGCGACGTCGCCGGACAGGTCGATCCGCTCGGCCTGTACCACCACTTCCGCTCGCTCGTCGGGAACCAACACCAGAAGTACCTCCGCCGCGTCCTGCTCGACGACGGTGATCCCGTCTGGGTGATCCACGACGAGGACGAGACCGGCTACGAGGTCTCGCCCGCGCCGAGCGCCGAGACGACAGCCGAAGCCAGCCGCGTAGAGAAGCCGACAGACTACAGCGAGGCGACGACAGACAGGACAGTCAAGCGCAACCTCCACGTCGGACGCGCCGGCCTCGCGGCACGGTACGTGCTCGCAGCCCACGAGTTCCCGCCGCTGTCGTTCGACGACCTCCTCGCCGAGATCGAGCGACTCCGCGACGACGGCGGGCGACTGCTGTCGGGAACGGACGACCCCGCCGGCGCAGTCACCGTCCACGACGCGTGGCTGACGACCGCACGCGAGTTGGCAGCCCGCAAGCGGGCGGGCGAGGGGGACGCCACCGTCGGCGACGCGTTCGGTCCGGAATTCGTCCCGCCAGAGTCGGTCGACCACCGCGCACACGCCGGGAGTGGCCCCGACACTGCGCTCGTCGACGACTGTATCGAGCGGCTAGTGTGGGAAGAAGTCGAACGTGTCGCGTCCGACGAGACCGAGGGTGGGGTGCGCGAGGGAGCGGACGAGACCGAGGGTGGAGTACGCAGGGAGGACACCTGACGTGTACGCGGGCGCGGGCAAGACGGAGTTCACCTTCGAACTCCTCGTGAGTCGGTGGGCGGAGCTCGCGTGGCACCCGACGCGTGGCGACAGGCCAACCCTCGTCGCCAGACAGTTGGGTACTCAACAGCGTCGCTGGGACACGGTCGTCGTCGAGGTCGATCCGGCGGCGTTCGAGCGGCGGCGCGCGCTCGGCGACCGCGGGCTGGACCGAGACCTGTTGCGCGTCGTGGAGCGCGCGCCAGCCGAGTGGGAGTGGTACCGCGACGCGCTCCCGGACCCCGGCTTCTCGTGGGAGTACGTCCGCGCGGCGATCCACCGTGCAGCCGGGCGAGAGCTCGTCGAGACGCGCCACGGCACCGGCGGACGCGTCGAGTTCCGGCGCGTCCAGCCGTACCCCGACTGGGTGCGGCGACTGATCGCCGTCGAGAACAAGCCGAGTCTCGACGCGGCCGCCGCCGACGCGCTGGTCGACCAGATCGAGCACGACGTGTCTGCCGGCCTGCTGGACGAGGTGTGGGTGGCGACAGACGCCGACGACGCCGACCGCGCGCTGTTGGAGACGTTCCCGGTCGAGGCCGGCGTGCTCGCCTGTGACTTCGGCGACGGCGTGACAGCGGACGCGGCGGCGGTCCACTGGCACGCCGGACGACTGGAGCCCGACGAGACGATTACCTCCGCCGACCGCGAGGAGTCGCCCGAGGCACACCCGAGCTACCGCGCGGAGCTCGCCGAGCGCGCGTACGACGCCGGCTGGCGCTCGTACCACGAGACGATGCGCCCGGACTGCCGCGCGTTCGAACTCCGTCGCGCCGGCCGCGGACTGGTGCCGTACTGTACCGCGAAAGCGTGTCACCAGACCGCGAGCGAGTGTGCCGGCAGTTGTGGGGAGTTCACACCAGAACCCCCACAGTGGCGAACCAGCGGGTGGCCCGTGGCTGGTGGACCCGGCAAGGGGTTCACGCGACTGCTCGACCGACGACGAGAGCGTCACCGCGAGCGGCTGGAAGATGTCTGACTCACCGACTGTCCCGTCTTCCGTGGTCTGTGCCTGCCGTTTTAGTTGCCTGTATTGTACAATTCTAGAAATACTTTAGGCTCGTCGAGACGTAGCCTCGGGCATGACAGAGACGTTCGTCGTCGTGGGGGGAGACGCAGCGGGGATGAGCGCAGCGAGCAAGGCGAAGCGGGAGGACCCGGAGTTAGAGGTCGTCGTCTTCGAGAGGGGGGAGTGGGTCTCGTACGGAGCCTGCGGGATGCCGTACTACGTGGGAGGCGACGTACCGGAGCTGGAAGACCTCGTCGCAGTGCCTCCAGAGGAGTTCCGCACACAGCGGGACATCGACCTCCGGACAGAGCACGAGGTAGTTGCAGTCGACACGGAGCGGCAGCAGGTCACAGTCGAGACAGACGACGAGCGCTTCCAGCAGCCGTACGACGACCTCCTGATAGCGACGGGAGCACACGCGGTCGAGCCGTCCTTCGCCGGGATGGAGCTCGACGGCGTGTTCACCATCCACGACATGGACGAAGCAGACGAGATCGACAGCTACCTCACAGACCACGGGCCAGAGACAGCCGCAGTCGTCGGCGGCGGGTACGTCGGCATCGAGATGGCGGAGGCGTTCGTCGAGCGCGGACTCACAGTCCACCTGTTCGAGATGCTCCCACACGTCCTCCAGCCGTTCGGGGAGCCGGTCGGAGAAGTCGTCGCAGAGCATCTCCGCGAGAAGGGCGTCCACCTCCACCTCGACACGGCAGTGTCCGGGTTCGGTGGCGGTGACAACCTCGGGGAGTCGGAGGGGAGCGACGGAGCCGAGACCCCGGAGAGTCGCGTCGCAGAGGTCGTTCTCGGCGAGGAGACAGTGGCGGCAGACGTCGCAGTCGTGGGCGTCGGCGTCGCGCCCAACACGGAGTTGGCAGCAGCGGCTGGAATCGAACGCGGTCCGACCGGCGCGATTGCGACGGACGCGTACGGACGGACGAGCGCGGAGCGGGTCTACGCGGCCGGCGACTGCGCGGAGGTCGACAACGTCGTCACCGGGGAGCCGGACCACGTTCCACTCGCGTTGACCGCCAACCGCGCGGGTCGCGCAGTCGGGCAGACGGTCGCTGGGTCGGCGACGCCAGTCGGCGGCACCGCGGGGACAGCGATCGTGAAAGCGTTCGAGCTGGGGGCCGCACGAACGGGACTCACAGACCCCGAGAGCGCACGTGAGGCGGGATTCAATCCGGTGTCCGTGACCATCGACGCGCCAACACGCGCCCACTACTATCCCGGCAGCGAGGAGTTGCAGGTGACACTCCTCGCAGACAGTGAGAGCGGGCGGCTCCTCGGCGGCAGTGTCGTCGGCCGGGAGGGCGTCAAGCGGATCGACACCGTCGTGGCCGCAGTCCACGAGGCGTCGACCGTCGGCGACCTCCAGCGGATGGATCTCGCGTACGCGCCGCCGTTCAGTCCGGTCTGGGACCCGATCCTCACCGCGGCGAAGGTGCTCGACGGGCATCTGGAGTGACGCGTCGGGCGACGCGAACGTGATCTTTCAGCCGATTCTGGTGGCTAGAGAGAGTGCGGGGGCCGCACACATCGACGGTCTTTTGCGCCGAGACGGCAACCCACAGACAATGGCCGAG
The DNA here is from genome assembly GCA_937142015.1 of uncultured Halobacteria archaeon. Classification (GTDB taxonomy): domain Archaea; phylum Halobacteriota; class Halobacteria; order Halobacteriales; family Haloferacaceae; genus JAHENP01. Next base: position 8,749 of record CAKZQY010000069.1, on the reverse strand, counting down.
TTCGAAGTAGTCGTCGGCGACGACACCGGCGACACGCGGCAGTTCGACGTGGACGGACAGGACGCGAACCGTTTCCTCGGGCGCGACATCGGGGAGGAGGTCGACGGCGGCGCAGTCGGTCTCGACGGCTACACCCTGGAGCTGACCGGCGGGTCCGACGACGCCGGGCGGCCGATGCGCGAGGACGTGGCGGGTGACGAACTGAAAGAGCTCCTGTTGGAGGGAGGTGTCGGCTACGAGCCGGCACGCGACGGGGAGCGCAAGCGTGTCACCGTCCGCGGTCGGGAGATCTCCGAGTCGACAGCGCAGGTGAACGCCCGGGTCGCGGAGGGCGGCACACTGGCGGAAGCCCTCGACGACAGCGACGAGTAGGTGGGTAACAGTGACAGATCGGATTGCGAGCGACGCGCCGGCAGTCGACAGCCACAGCGCACACCTCGTCCGATCTGGCGGGACGAGTCAGCCGGCGGTGGCGGTTCCGGACGCGACGGCGCTGTCCGGCGGCGAGGAGATCGCACTCGTTCTCGACGGGCAGTGTCGACACGCGCGGGTCGGGGCGGGCGCGGACGGGCCAGTGATCCGGGCCGCCTACGACACGCCGGGCGACCACGCCGTCGTCGCCGGCGAGGACGACAGCGTCGGCGCGTCGACCGTGACGAACCGTCTCGTCGAGTGGTGTCGCCGCGCCGACCGCGAGCGCGGTGACGCAGTCGAACTCGACGAGATCGACCCGGGCTACCACTACGGGCTCCGCGTGCCGGGGGAGCGAGCGGTGTACGAACTCCGCGACCGGCCGAACGAGTCGCTGCGAGACATCGCACGCGGACTGGACGGCTGACCGGAGCCGAGCGAGCCGACAGACTGACGGCTACGCTCAAGTGTCTCGGCAGCTAACGGAGACACATGCCAGAAGACGAGACAATCGAGCCGTTGTTGTCGGACACAGAGGAAGCGAGGACGCGCCAACGCGCCGCGGGCGTCGGCGCAGTCGTCGGTGCGGTACTCGGCAGTCGGCGCGGGCCGGTTGCGGCCGGGATCTCCGCGGGCGTCGGCAGTGCAGTCGGCTACGTCGTCGGCGATCTCCTCCAGCGGCGACCCGACGAGCAGGGGACAGTTCAGGACGGACACGACGTGACAGTCGACAGTGGCGACAGCTCCGTCACGGTCGAGACCGACGCCGACGAGACTGCTGGATCGACTGGCGACGACGCTGGAAGCGACGCGACGACGGACGGAGCGACCGACGGCGACGACGGTCCGGTCCACATCGAAATCGACGACGGTGACGAGTCGGAACAGACGGCAGACGACAGTGACGAGTCGGAACAGACGGCAGACGACGGTGACGAGTCGGAAGAGGCGGCGGACGACAGTGACGAGTCGGAAGAGGCGGCGGACGACGACACCGAAGAGGAGTAACGGACTGCGGAGAGTTCTGCTCTCACCACTGTCGGCGGCGACTGTCGTCGATCCGAGACACAACAGCGTCAGTCCGTCTCGTCAACCACAGACGCAGCAGTGTCAGTCCGTCTCGTCGACCACAGACGCAGCAGTGTCAGTCGTGTCGGCGACGATCCGTCGGCGGAGTCGTTCGACGGCGACCGCCACCGCCAGCGCGAGCAGCCCGAGGAGTCGGACACGTCGTGTCGCGTTCTCGCGCGGCTGGAACTCGACAGCCAGAATCCGGTCGTATCCCCACTCGGCTGTCGTGAGGAGTCTCTCCGGAGCGAGGAGGTGGACGAGACCGGAGAGTGCCGTGAGGACCGTGACGACGCGGAGGAGTCGTGACCAGTTCACGAGGTGGTTTCGACCGAAGACGGATTAACACCGTCGATCACCGATCCTACTACCATCTGGTGGGTTTTCATCCTCCTCATCCCACCAGTACTTTCTGTAAACATCTGATCATTTGTTCCTCTTTTGTTCTGAATACAATAGCCAGACCTATATTCTAGAGAGATACAAACAGGCTTGTGTTCCGAAGAGACCAAGATAGGGGTTCAGAATTCGCATCCGACGAACGCATCCAACATCTCGTCGAGCGCGACACACCTGTACTAGACGTTCCAGATCACATCTACGGGCTCGGGGGGGCTGGCACCCGGATGGTGTTAGAGATATTCCACCAGGATTGGTTCGTCGTCGAGGCGCTCAAAGGTCGCAACCGGCCTGTTCAGGTACACCTGATCGACACGGCGACTGAAGGTGAGGACAATGTCGAAGAGGAGATTCAGACCCTCGACGAGCGAACGAGTCAACTGGAACAACGGTATCGTAGCAACAACCCGGAAGAGACAGTCGGTACTGTGAGTTTCTCACAGTACAACATCAACACGAATCTGACAGTCAGGAGTTGGGACGACCTGGTCGGTGAGCGAACCGTCGAGACTATCCTGGACGAACCACGGCTCGGTGTCGACGAGTGGTGGTTGAAGAAACGCCACCTCCGGAGTCCGAACGACCCGTCGAACCTCTTCCAGATCAGCAACGGCGTTATCAAACGGCGCGCGCTGAGTAAGGCACTCCACTACAAGTGCCGGGTTTCTGACGACAGGAACTACCGCGACGAGTTTCAGACTAACAACGACGAAGATCGAATCGCAATCTTCAGTTCACTCGGGGGGGGAACCGGGAGTGGTCTCTGTATCGACGTCGCTCGAGAGATATACACACAGAACGAGGCTGCACAGATCCACCTGTTCGCAACCCTCCCCGCTCCAGAAGAACAGGAAGTGTCGCTCAAAAACACGTACGCGGCACTGGGTGAACTGGAGTACCTTCACCTATCGGAGCGGGAGAATCCGTTCAACCAGCTGTTCCTGTTTAGTCTCGAACCAACCGAACACGACACCGAGGCGACGAGTAGTGCCGACGTGCTGGAGTTCGACGCGACGCTGCCGTACGTTCTCACGTCTGTGTACAACAGGACAGACGCCGACCTCGCCCTATCTGAGACGAAAAGTTACGCGCCGTTCACGATGGTCGTCCCACAGGTGCTCCACTATCGGCGTGACGAGGTAAAGCGGGCCAAAGACGCGACAGAGGAACTGTTCCAAGCGAAACGAGAGGCACTCAACAAGGAGTATCTCGTGATCGAGGAGGTCGAGACGTACATCGACGAGAACTACGACGTACGGACGCTGAACACCGACGTGAGCGAGACACGGCGCGAGGTTCGGGATTACGTCCAGGTTCGAATCGAACGTCTCGTGAAGCTCCTCGACTCGGACATCATCGAACAGTTGAACATCGACGTCGAGCGTCGGGAGGAGATCTTCGACAAAATCTACGGAGACGGGTTCGAACGAGGGGTCGACGACCTCGAACAGGTGCTCCAGCGACGTTCGACCGACAGCATCGTCGACGACCTCATGCAGGTGTACCGCAAAGCCCGGTCAAACGGCGACAGCTCTATCGACAAGTACACCGCGCTCACGGGGCAGTTCGTCACCGACATTGTCTTCCACGAGATCAAGCGGATCGACCGACTGCGACGCCTACTCACTCGTGTCGTGGAGGTCGACGAACAGGAACGGACAGATCTCCACCGTCGTATACTGAACTACCTGTGTGTCCCGACCATCAGTGCCCGTGGCCGAATCGAAGACCTCGGCGAGGAGGTGAACGACAAGCAAGAAGCCATCGTCCAGACCGAAGAACGTCTGGCAGAGCGCCGTGAGGAGCTCGAAGAGGCAGAGGAACGGGACCGACGAGACGTTCAGGCCGCCTACGAGGAGTGGTACGAGCAGGTTCGTGACGACATCGAGTCGTACACTGCGCTCCGTGATCTCGACCTCCGCAGCAAGCTGAACGGGCTCCGTAGAGACCTCCAGACACTGGTAAACAACCTCGACGGTGACGCGAGAGCGGAGACACAGGATGTACAGGAGCGTCTCGACTCGATCGAGGCGAGTGTCCGCAATGCGAGCGGCACAGACGGAATAGAAGAGAGTGAGCTCGAGCAGGCGCTCGACGAGTGGAAGAGTGAGATCACTTCGTCCGTCGAACAGCTGCTGAGAGCACGCGACGCGTGGCAGGACCTCGAAGCGGAGCTGGAGAGCGGCGGACTGTTGCCCGACATCTTCGGCTCCGACGAGATAGACACGCGGGCGTACGAACAGAAGAGCGCGAGAGTCGGAAGTCTGTTCTCGCTGCCGCCCGCGGGAACCGAGTCGGCAGTCGAGGGGACGCAGTTCCCACGATCAGTCGACCTCCGGTACGACATCGAGTCGGACCCACTCGGGGCGGCCGTCGAAGAGCGACGGACGACCCTCCGACAGCGAATCGTCGGCGCGTTTCGGGAGCAGTGGACTCGTCTCGCGCCAGAGACGGAGACCGGGGGACCAGACCTCAACCTCGGACAGCTTCTGATGGACACCCCATCAGACCGGATGGAGTCGCAGTTCGAGTCGGAGATCAAAGAGTCGTTCCGCGTCGCCGTCGGGTCGGAGCTCCCGACACTCGAAGCAGACGTCGCAGACCTCGAAGCGGAGTTGGACCGGCTCAACGAGGAACACAGCCACCTGACAGCGTTAGAGGACCTCTACTACGAGGTCGTCGACGAACGCGACGACGTGAGCGACCAGCTCGACGACTTCGTTCAGGGGCTCGAAACTGGCAGTGAGATGCTGTCCGGGGAGACACGCGTCGGCGTCTCACTGGACGACTCGGATCGGTTCAGACACACCGTCGGACTCGGTAGCCAGCGGACAGTGATGGAAGCGATCGACGAGCCGTCACTCCGAGAACTTCAGTCGACACTGTCCGCAGACAGCACGGCACCGGACGTAGGTGTCGATCTCAAAGACTACCTGACACGGTTGGTGATGGGCAACGGCATCGACACGAAGTACTGCGGCGTCGACACACAACTCCTGACGAAGAGTGGTGTCGGAGCCTACCCCGACGGCGGTGCGTGGGCCGGGTTCGTCGGCGAAGTGTTCGACACCTCACTCGGTCTCGGCGGGTCGACGCTCAGCGAAATCGTCGAAGGTCCACTCGTCGACAACTTCCTCTCGGAGGAGTCACAGACGAACCACGACCGGTGGACAGTCCCGTCCTCTCACCCGTGGGAGGCTGGATTCGTGTTGTTCTACCAGGGGATGACAGTGCTCGACAACCTTCGGCCAGTCGTGAGTGGTCGGCGAGGGTACGCGAAACAGTACGACGACGACCGGTCACCAGACGAACGGCTCACCCGTCACTCACTGGGACTCAGACACGGCGAGATCGTCCACCGCGAGGAGCGTGTCGATCCCACGACGCCAGACCTGTTCTTCGAGCCCGACGCCGAGGTACAGGAGGCGATTCTGGAGAAGCACCGTCGTGAGGAAGTCGACACGACCACCCTCGGTGACGAGTCGTAGCCGAAGCCACTAACCAGCCACACAGTCAGTTCCAGATGACACTCAGCGCACTCCCGGTGATCGGATCGAGTCGTGTCGACACACAGAGAGCGAAGTTCGGCCTCTTTGCCGTCCTCTTCGGCGCGTTCGGGGTCGGATTCGGACGGATCGCGGTCGAGGCGTACAGTAACTACAGTGCAGTGAAAGCGACGTTCGGGAACCTGCCACAGGTCGTCCCGTTCGTGAATCTGGCGACAGCCGGGAGCATCTTCCTCGGTATCCACGTCGCGCTGATCGTGCTCCTGTTCGTCGATCAGCTCAAGCGCGCACAGAGCATCCTCCTCGGACTCGGGACGCTCCTCGGGCTCGTCGCTCTCGGCGTCTCGGGCGTGTTCTTCGACAAGCTCGGTGCGCTCGACGTCGTTCTCGGTGGTATCGTGTTCGTCGTCACACTCGGCGTGGTCGGCGGCGAGACACTCCGCAGGGTCGAACGCGCGACCACTGGACGACAGTTGTTCAAGAGCACTAGAAGCGACGAGCAGATTACCTTCCCAGCAGCAGAACGCGGACTGTTCCTGCTGTTGGTCGGCTTCGGTGTGGTAACTTTCTGGGAGGCTCACACCGTCCACGAGCCGCTGTTGCTCGTCGAGAACGGCGCGACTGTCACTAACTTCGACGCTTTGAGCAACGTCGCCGTGACGGGAACGAGAGACTCGATCTTCCTCGATCTCCCGGACGAGGCAGCTATCGCCCTCGACCTCGTGATCCTCATCGGGCTCACCGCCTCTACGCGAGCGTTCCTCGGCTACGAGGCGGAACGCGACGTGGTGATCGTGGGACCGATGCGCTCGGGGAAGACACACGCGTTGCTCGGAATGTACTACCGAGCCAAAGAGGAAGGGCGTGTGACCGACGACTTCGGAGAGATGGATGCGTACGAGTCGACGTTCATGACAGATCGTGACTTTCTCGAGCCAAACCAGTTCGGCCGTGAGACAGACTATACAGAGCTCGGATTCGAGTATACCGTCGGAACGTATTTCAGGCAGAACGTCACCGTTAGAGGGTTCGACTATCCCGGTGAGTTGGCCCCACTGATCGGAGAGGGGCTCAGACGAGTCGGCAACGGCGATCTCGAACTCCCGAGTGTCGCGTCTGCCGACGAAATCACTGAGATCAACTGGAAGGATGTGCCGATGGAAGAGAACGGCTCGAAGTTCGAGGAATTCGCAGACCGTGTCGACGACATCCTCGACAGGCACACTCAACCAACACACACCCAAGAGCAACCGAACGAGGAAGAAGACAGTGAACTGGCTTTCGACGGTGGCGAGAACTCAGAGGAGGTCAACCTCTCGGATAACTTGGTCGGAGGTTCGGCAGAGTCAGAGGGAAGAGACACAACCGACACTGAGACAGAGAGCACAGAGTCTGACGAGTCGGAGGGAGACAATGGAAAAGAGAACAAGCGGGCGAAACGGATGCTGATGTACGTTCTTCCGATGGTGATGAACGCCGATACACTCCTGTTCGTCTTCGACGCCGACGCAGTGTTCAACGCAGACGCGTTCTACGACGTTGGGTTCTACACTGAGATCACGAGCGAACATCCGCGATACGACACGTCACTCTCACTCGTGACGAAAGCAGACGTGTTGAGCGAGGAGTACGAGAGCCGAAAGGGACTGTCACCGACAGACGACTACGACAAGTTCCAGCAGTTCGTTTCGAACGAGCTCGACAACTCCGAAGTGGCTGGGGTGAAACAACGAGTTGGAAACGACCCACTCCCGGTGTTCATCAGTTCGCGTATCGAGGATGGCGACCTGGTGCCAATATTCACTGACAGTGGCCCCTCGACGTTCGGATTCAAGCGGCTACTCAGGAGGTTGGGTGGTCGCTGATGAACGACCTGTACCTCTACGACTCTCAAGGCAGTTGTGTTTATCCAGAAGGTCGAGGATCGAGCCGTGAGTATCGATCGGTGGCCGATACCACGGTGCTACGAGTCGACCCAGACGTGCCGAGGCTGGACGGGTTCACTGTGGTGCGGGTCCGGAACCGTGAACAAGTCATCGTCCGGTACGAGGGGAAGTCAGTGAGTCAGCTGTTCAGAGACTGCCGTAATCGAGTACTCGACGTGTTCGACCGCGACGATTTCGTCGAGAGAAAGACACGAAGAAGCGAGCAGCCGCGGAAACTCTTCCGGCATCTCGTTCTCGAGCAGGAGAGCCAGAGCCAGAGTTTAGCTAAGCTCGTCGATACCACAGAGGAGGAACTCAAAGCGCTCAAACGACTGTTGAACAACGATACAGTACAGCCCATCAAACTACGCCTCGACAGTTACGACCGCACGGCCGACTGGGTTCACACGCTCGTCGACTTCGGAGCCTCTGTGGCAGTTCGCAGAAATGGCTTCAAGAATTCCGACTATGATGTGGAGATAGTTAAATCAGACGACGTTGACGGACTCGAACTCGACGAGTCGGCAGTCGAATTGTTGGAAGAGGAGATTGGACGGAGGCGAGCAGAGCAGCGACGGTCACGCTTCGAACGGATTGAGGAAGAATTTGAAGAGCTCGCTGCGCTCAACACCTCGGAGTCCGCGGTGCGGACGGAACTCAACGAACGGCTCGCTGGCACGTTCGAATCACTGCGTATCGGCGATATAAATACAGGGACCACTGAGACACTTACTGATTTCAACCAGCCAGATTCACCAACTTCGGAACAGTCTACGACAGAGAGTTCCGACCCGCCGACTGGCAACGGTGGAGACGACGGGATCATCCACCCAGGCGACGAGCCCGACGAGTCGGGCAGTGGTGCTCTTTCCACAATGTTCGCGCAGAACAAGCTCTTAGTTGGAGCTCTAGGAATCATCCTGCTAGTGGGGTTCGTAGCTTTGTTCGATCCTTTCGGCTGCGTTCTTCCCTCTGTGCTGTTCGTCCCCGGTTGTAACTCTGGTGGAGCGGCAATGAGTCTCACGACAGAGCCGGTCGACGACGGGCGCATCGAAGTCACAGTCGAGGGTGCTCCAGGGCGAGCGTACGTTCTGTCGGTGAGTGAAGACGGCGAGCAGGTTCGAGAGGAGACAGTCTCACCGTGGGGGAACGGTAAGACCAAAGTTACACTAGGCAGCTTCGCCCCCGGAACGTACTCCGTGAAGCTCCTCAGAGCACCAGGTGGAGAGGTGTTGAAAAACAGTAAAGTACAGATCGACGGGAGTGGTTCGGCGGCAGCGACGCCAAACCAGACTGCCACACCAACTCTTACCTCCACGCCCACACCCACGCCCACACCGACTCCCACGCCCACCCCCACACCCACGTCGACACCGACTCCCACGCCCACACCCACGTCGACACCGACTCCCACGCCCACACCCACGTCGACACCGACTC
>CAKZQY010000068.1 GCA_937142015.1 uncultured Halobacteria archaeon | reverse complement strand
TGCGGCTGGCCGTCCGTCACGCTCTTGTGACGGTGTGTCTGAGTCGGTCATGGGTATCGCACTGCCTGCGACGCCCGGGCGGAGGTGTCGTCAGCACCTTCGCCGCTTCTTGCTGTTCTGCCGAAGCGGCGAGCCCGGCACGTCGCAGTTATCGGTTGCGCTGGCTCTGACTTAATAGTTTTGATAGCGTTTGTAGTGGCGATACGAAGGTTTTTGAGTGATGGCGAGCGGGGTGGTGTTGTGAGGTTGTTGCCTATATAGAGCCGTATTAGTTAGATATAGTAATATTTGATTGATTTTATTATATTAATAACAGGACACTGACTGTGCGAGCAGGTTTTAATCAGTAGAAATCACTAGACGCTATCGTTTCGAAACTCTTTTTTGCTATGTGAATACTTATGTTTGCCTGAGTGAGTCGCAGAGACGACGGCCCAGATGACTGGAGAGCTCGTATCATTCCTGGCCATCAAGAAGCGCCAAGGTCGGTCAAGGCACTTCTCGGCATGACGGCATTCGTCGCCCAGACCACTATTGGACTGGTGCTGACGGAGAACGCTTCGTTCTTCCTAAACAGACCGACACTCACGATTGTCGGAGTGGCGGCTCTCGTAATTTCTATATTGTTTTGGGTCGCAATAGACATCGGGAAAGGAATCGAAAGAGAGCGGGAAGAACGCAGAAGGGGGCAGAGACGAGAGGATATACAACGAGAGTTAGAAATACGCGAACGGTTGCTCGGTGACGAGGGTAATGTTGAAGACATTCCCTCTGACCGGGATGGACCGCTGACACTTGGACAGCGTCTCAAAGTAGAGAACATCGTCATGCGGCACATACAGCGGAGGGAGAGCGAGAACGACACTTCGGATGTTATTATTGCAGATATCAATGATCTCGATGATCTTGACGTGACAGATCCAGAGCTGCAGGAACAGGTGGAAGAAAATCAAGCCGAGCTGACACGCGTGAAGGAGTCAGTGATTACAGAAGAACGTATCAGAGAGATAGTAGCTGAGTCACTCGACGGAGTGGCAGATAGTCAGGAAATAACACAAGTTTCCGACGAAATCAAGTCTCAAATTGACAAGCTAGAGTCTCGTACTGATGATTTGGACTCTAGTGTTGAGTACAATCAAAAACAACTAAAGCTGTTATATAAATATGTCAAACAAAGAGTCGACGATTTCGAGCCTGCGCCGTCAGAGGAAACTGAACAGAGTAGCAAGAAACAAGAGGATGCGCCACGGAGTCAAGACATAGAGACAGACGAGCGAGAACCCGAATTCGAGAAATAATGTCACGAGAAAGTAACTCCCCCAGCCTGTTTCGAGTCCTGGCAAGAGAGGCACTGGTGGAGTACACTGCCGCGGCAACAGTCGCTGGAGTTGTGGCAGTTATATTGTACGTACTTCTCCCAGCAACCGGACCATCCGTACTCTTCGCAGCGTTAAGTTGGTCTATCCTCTCGTTCGCTCTGTACATGTCGTACATTCTCCGTAGTTCGCTTCCGGTTACACTCGCACTCACCGCGTTAGCGGGAGCAACTCTCTCGGTGTTCCGTCTGACCAGCACTGAACGGTTAGCCGTGCTGACCGCTCTCGTGGTTGTGGTTGGCATCGCGATATATTTGCAATCCAGACGCAGACGCCGTCCGTCGTTGTGATCGCGTCGAACTTCTCCACTCACCTCGACACGGTCACTTCCCTCGGTACAGTCGACGCCCGATTCGGGCCGGGAGCCCCGCCGCTTCGACTGCCTCCGCCACCACATCGATGTCGTACGACACGCGGTGTTCAGTCACCTCGCGCTCGTCGAGATCGACGACAGCGAACGCGGCCCGCGGGTCGTCGTCGCGGGGCTGTCCCACGCTGCCGGGGTTACAGACGATCCCCTCGTCGTACACTTCGTGGTGTTGGACGTGTGTGTGGCCCATCACCAGCAGATCGGGGTTGCCAGCGGCGTCGAGCAGATCCGGACCGAACTCTTCCGGGTAGGTGTAGTGGTCCGGGTTGTTCGGGTGGCCGTGGACGACACAGACGCGCCCGTCGAGCAGCGAACGCTCCTCGGGCAGATCTGCCAGCCACGCCATCGCCTCCTCGTCGAGTTCCTCGCGGGCGTGACGGACACCGGCGGCCGCCATCTGGTTGAACCGGAAGTTCGTGTCGCTCGCCGTCGCACGGTCGTGGTTCCCCATCACGGTCGGGACGCCGCGCTCGCGGATCGTCTCGACGCACGCCGCCGGCCACGGGTTGTAGCCGACTACGTCACCTGCACAGAACAGTCTGTCCACCGCGGGCAGTTCGTCGAGGACGGTCTCCAGTGCGACACGGTTGCCGTGGATGTCCGAGACGAGTCCAACGCGCACAGTCGTTGTTTATCCTGCCCCGTGATAACTGTCCGCCCAATCTCGCTCGTGACCCGTGACGACTGTCCGCCCGATTTCGCTCGAAGCTCGAACTATCAGTACTTCCGAGGTTTAATCTCACCAATTGATTTTCATCAGTTGGACATCTAGATTGAGAGGTGATGAGCAAAGCGACCCGCAGTCAGGCGGAAGGACTACAATTTCTCACGGACTACCTCGGAAGTACTGCTAGTGGCTCGCCGACACCGTCGCGCTGAAACCGCTCACGTCGTCTCGACGGAGAGCCCACCGCCGAACCCGAAGCTGTGGACGTCGCCCTCGACTCCCGTCGCCTCCTCGTAGCGGCGGTCGACGGTGTCGGCGATCGTCTCGCGGGCGGCCGGGTCGACGAGCGCGACGACACTGCCGCCCCAGCCGCCGCCGATCATCCTCGCGCCGTAGACGCCCTCACAGTCGTCCAAGATGTCGACGACGACGTTCAGCTCCTCACAGCTCACCTCGTAGTCGTCGCGGAGACTCCGGTGAGACTCTCGGATGAGCGACCCAACGTCGGAGACACGGCCGTCGGACAGCGCCTCGGCAGCGGTCCGCACGCGTCGAATCTCGCTGGTCACGTGGCGTGCTCGCCTGTCCAGCGGCGGGTCGAGCGCCTCGCTGTGTGCCGCCAACTCCTCCGGCGAGACGTCTCGGAGCGACCGAACTCGCTTGCCCATCGCAGCGTCTAGTGCCGCCGTCGCCTCGTGGCACTCCCGAACCCGGTCGTTGAACCCCGAGTCCGTGAGTTCGTGTGACACCGTCGTGTCGATCACGAGCAGCTCTGCCGCCGCTCCGTCGAGCGGAATCGACTCGACCGCACGCGACCGACAGTCGATCCGGAGCGCGTGACCCCGCTCGCCCAGCGCCGACGCGAACTGGTCCATGATCCCACACGCCATCCCGACTTCCTCGTTCTCGGCGCGCCAACAGCAGTCTGCCAGCGTTCTGCGGTCGAACCCCAGCCCGTGAACGTCGTTCACCGCGCCGGCGACTGCCACCTCCAGCGACGCCGACGAGGAGAGACCTGCCCCGAGGATCATGTCTCCCCCGACGACGAGGTCGACCCCGACTGACGTGTCTGCCTCGTCTGCCAACACTGTCACCGTTCCGACGACGTACGCCGCCCACCCGTCGAGATCTGCGCCGACCTCGGCTCTCACCGTCTCGTCCATCTCTGTGGAGTGTGCTCGCACCAGCCCGTCCTCACGAGCGCGAGCGACCACGACCGTCTCGCGGTCGATCGTCGTCGGCAACACGATTCCCTGGTTGTAGTCGACGTGCCCGCCGATCAGGTTGACCCGCCCCGGCGCGCTCGCTCGAACGTCTGGACTCGCCTCGAACTGGTCTTCGAACGCTGCGAGCAACTCCCCGTCGCTGTCGTCACTACCGTCGCTACCGTTACTATCGTCGCTGGCGTGGCTGGCGTTACTGTCGTCGCTGGCGTGGCTGGCGTGGCTGGCGTTGCTGTCGTTGCTGGCGTGGCTGGCGTCGCTGTCGTCGGTGCTCATCTGTTCGTACCGCTGATTGACCAGCGCCCGGTTTGAAGCCTTCCACCTCGCTTCCAGTCCCCAGCCACCGCTGCCCGACAGTGTCTCAGCTACCGCTGCCCGACAGTGTCTCAGCTACCGCTGTCAAGTAGTGCGCTGTGTATTGTGCAAGAACAACAATAATATACGTCTGCCGCTCCGAGCGACAGTATGCGCGCAGTGTACGCCACAGACCTGTCGGACGCCATCGAGACGGCGATCGGGTCACGGACCTGTCTGGAGTGTCTCGGTCGGTACGGGATCGACACAGTGGATCTGATCACAGTGGTGGGGCCGAACGTCACCAGCGGTACGTTGGGTCCAGACGTCGGGGAGCGCGTCGAGCGCGGGCTCGACAGGCAGCGAGCAGAGCTAGAGGCGGAGGGGTTCTCGGTGGAGACGCACGTCACACGCGGGACGCCACACCGACGGATCAACGGGCTGGCAGAGCGGGTGGACGCGGACCTGATCGTCGTCGGGTCACGCGGAGAGAGTCCGCTGCGGGAGCGCCGGATCGGGAGCACCGCACGCAACGTCGCTCGCACCGCTGCGCGGCCGTTGTTGGTTCAGCGAATCGTCGAAGCTCAGTCGGATCACGAGGTTGCGAACGAACACCTGTTCCGGAGAGTGTTGTACGCGACGGACTTCTCCGACAACGCACAGCGTGCGTTCGAGCAGTTCGACTACACGCGGACTGCGACCGAGGAGGCGACGCTGGTTCACGTCACCCCGCCGGAGCGGCGAGCCGACCCGGATGTCGTCGCCGACGCCGAGGATCGACTCGAGAAGCTGGCCGACGAGCTCGCCACGAAGGGAGTCGAGACCGACACTCTCGTCCGCGAGGGGGAGGTCGTCGAGGAAGTGTTGGCTGCCGAGCAGGCCGTCGACCCGACGGTGTTGTTGATCGGCTCTCGTGGGCGGAGTCGCATCCGGCGGCTGCTGCTCGGGAGCACGGCGGAAGATCTCACTGCGCGAGCCAGCGGGAACGTGCTGCTCGTGCCGCCCGGGCGGTCGGCGTAGGACACCTCTCGGGGAGAACGAGTCGAGGCTGAGTACGAGCTTCGTCGCACCGCGTCGACTGCGAGTTCAGCCGTTCCGTTCGCCGTCGACGACGGCGGCGAACACCTTGCGTTGTGCGGTTCGGAGGTGTTGGAGGAACGTCGACCGGGCGATACCGAGCGCGTCGGCGACCTCGTCGGACGACTGTTCGCGCGGTTGGTCGAAGTAGCCGTGGTAGAAGGCCGTGCGGAGCACCTCGCGCTGTTTGTCGGTGAGTTCGCCCGTCGGATCGTCGTGGTCCGTCGTCGTCCGTCCCTCGTCGGATCGGTCGTGATCGGTCACGGAGGTGACAGTGACACTGCCGAGACTGTCCTCCGCCTCGTCGACGAAGGCGCTCACGTCACGCGACCGCGGGAGCTCTACGGTCAGGCTCACGCCATCGCCGGAGACAGCCGTCTCGGCGACGTGGCCGCCGAGTCGACCGAGCACCGCCTCCGGCGGCGTCCGGTCGAGCGTCACACCGAGGCGTGCTCCGGTCTCGTCGGCCGAGACGGTTGTCGCCTCTGTGACACCCGCGACGGCGGACAGTCGCTCGCGGACGGACGCGGCGTCCGACGTGGACACGTCGACGACCTGCCTGAACTGGTCGTCGTCCGCCTGCTCTGTCGCCTGCACGGTCAACGTCGTGTCGTCGTCTCCGTCGGTGTCGATCGCCTCCGCGAGGTAGTGAGTCTCCTCGACGAGTTGGACACCCAGCCGCGTCACAGTGTCCGCCAACAGCGCCTCCCCGCGTTCGCGCATCGCCAGTGCGAACGCCATCGTGTCTGCCAGATCCGAGAGGAGTCGCTGCTCTGCCTCGTCGAACCGGTCGGCGTCCGCGTGGTACACCGTAACGACGCCGTACAACACCTCTTCGTGGACCACTGGAACCGCCGCGACCGACTGGTAGCCGGCCGCTTCGGCCGCCGTCTGCCACGCCGTCGGGAACATCTCACACAGGTCCGAGACGAACTGTGGCTCTCTGGAGGCGACTGCCCACAGCGTCGGCTCCCGGTCCGTCCCCGTGACGCCGTCGTGACTGGCCGGCCCGGTCGAGACGCCGTCGTGACTGGCCGACCCGGTCGAGACACCGTCGCTGTCGTCGCTCGTGCTGTTGTGACCGGCACGTTCGCTCGGGTCGTGGTGATCACCACTCCCGCCGGGGTTGTGGTGACGACCACCACTGTCAGTCGAAATGGAGACAGTGTCGAGGTAGCCAGTCTCACCGGCGACAGCGCGGCGTGTCACCCCGTCGGACGACCGGCCCGCGACCCACGCCGTCTCGTAGCCGCCGACAGAGACGAGCGTCTCACACACCTCGCGTTCGAGTTCACCTCGTGTTCGCGTCTCTACGAGTGCGCGCTGGATGCGTCGGTTCATGTCGCGTTCGCGTTCGATCCGTCGCTCCGTCTCCCAGCGGGGAGTCACGTCGTGGATCGAACAGAGCAGCGCCGGTTCGCCGTCGAACGTGATCGCCCCACAGCCGAACTCGCAGTGGCGAACGTCGCCGTCCGCACGCTGGACGCGGCAGTCGAACGCCGTCGGGAGTTCGTGGTGGCGACCGGCGACCGCGTCCGCCAGCACCCGTCGGAGCTGGTCGCGGTCGTCCGGGTGGATCACCTCCGTGAGGAAGTCTGCCGTCGCCAGCGTCTCCCGTGACCGGCCGGTGAGTGTCGTCGCACGCTCGTTTGCGAGCAACACCCGTTCCGGGCGGAGAGCGACGATGGCGTCGCGGCTCCGCTCGATCACTTCCCGGTAGTGGGCCTCCTTCTCGCGGAGACTGATCGTCAGCCGGTGTCGCTCGACGACGCTCCTAATCCGACGCACCAGCTGTGCGACCTGATCCGTGCCGGGGTCTTTGGCGACGTAGTCGTCGACCTGCGATTGGATCGCCTTCTCGGCGACTGCCTCGCTTCCCTGTCCGGTGACGAGAACGAACGGCACCTCCGACCCCTCCGCACGCATCCTGTCGAGCAGCTCTAACCCCGTGATCTCTGGCATCCTGTAGTCCGCGACGACGCAGTCGAACGGCTCGTCCGTCCGCACCGCGGCCGCCCGCCCCGTGTCGCCGTCGTCGTGCTCCAAGGCGAGCAGCGCCTCGTTCGCGCTCGTCGCGACCGTCACCGAGATGTCCGGCTCCGACTGGTCGATGCCGCGACCGACGTACTCCGCCCACTCCCGACTGTCGTCGACGAGCAACACGTCGATGTCTCGTGTCAGGTCGCTCGTGTCGAGGCGTCCGGGGCCGATGTCGCCGCCGTCACCGGTTGTTGCCCTGTCTCTCGCCGCCGAGTTGCTCGTCTCCGACTGGTCTGTGTCCCTCGGTGCCGAGTTGCTCGTCTCCGACCGGTCCGTGTCCCTCGGTGCCGACCTGCTCGGCTCTCCCGCGGCCGACGCGTCAGTGTGTGACTCGCCCTCTGTCGACGCGTCGGACTCGGAGCGTTGTTCGGTCACGGCGTCTCTCCCGCTCGGTCCCCGTGTCGACGCTCGTCGGTCCGACACGGGCGTCGTCTGTGGTGGTGTGTCATCTGACGGTACACCCGTTCGTCACGCTTCCATCTAACCCTCCCCCCGACATATGTCGTGTGGCCGGGCGACACAGTGGCGTGCGGCGGTTGCCACGACTGGCCAGTCCACCTACGCTGTCACTCGTCGTCGCGCCGGAGCTCCGGGGGAACACCGTTCTCGCGGCGGTTCCCGCGATCACTGTGTTGATCGTCGTCACGACTCGTTCGCTCGTCGGCCGACACCGACCGGGTGTCGTCGGTCACCTCCCCCCCAGTCACGCGGACGACGGAGCCGTCGTCGGTCACGCGGACTCGCTCACCGACGTCGGGTCGCTGCGGGGACTCGCCAGCACGCTCCGTCCTCGACTCGTCGTCGCCTGGAATCGACTCCGCGGCACGGCGGCGGCGGTCGTCGCCGTCACTGCCCACCGCCGGCAGCGCGTAGCCGGCGACGAACGTGAACGCGAACCCGAGCAGGTGAGTGTAGAGATTCACGACGCCGCCAGAAGCGGTCGTCGGGTCCGCGGGGAAGGCGACGAACGGGAACCCGACGAGGAGGACGACCCCGATACCGCCGAGTTCCAGGTAGCCCGGGCGACTCGCGCGCGTCACGTCCACACCACTCCGGCGTACAGTCCGTACGACGAGGAGTCCGACGGCGAGCGCGAGTATCCCAGACACTGCGCCGACGACGACGAGCCGCTCCCCGGCACCGAGTGCGACCGTGATCAGAACCGTCTCGACCGCGAACACCAGCACCGCGTTCCCGCGTTCCAGCGGGAGCGACAGCGTGGCCGCGGCGTACGCGTACGTCTCCAGCCCGAGGAGCGCGAGCACGCCAGTCACCATCCCGGAGAAGCCGAACCCGACACCGGTGTTGGAGAACGCCACGTTCGCCATCGACAGCGCCCACGGGAGCGCGAGAAACGTCGCCACGAACGTCACGCGAAAGCGCGTCCGCCGGCCTGCCAACACCGCGAGCGCGTACGTCGTGCCGATCAACACGACGTAGCCCGCGAGATTCACGAGGAAGTGTGACGCCTCTAGGTGAACGAAGTGGGCGACGTAGGCGTCGACGACCGACGGGTCGGCGTAATCGAACCGGTATCCACGCCTCACCGACGCCGGGAGCAGCCACACCCCGAGGAGTGCCGCCGCTGGCAACGCGGCCAGCAGAACGTCGAGACCGCGACTCTCGGCGCGGAGTTCGTCCGTGAACGTCACTACGTGCCGACTGTGTGATTTCCTCGTTGATAGGTGTGCCGCCCGTGGAGTCGGTCGCTCTTCCGACAGTGCTCGCCACAGCAGCCGGGTTCGCTCGGACGGTCGCCGTCGCAAACGATTACCGTCCCGCCCGAGTAGAGACGGCGACTCGGGTGAGACCGTGCTCCGTGGACTCCTGCTCGGAACGCTGTTGATCACCGGCACGTTGTTGGTCACGCTCGCCGGGACACCCGTCCACCTCGGCTACGACGACACGGCGGGTGTCCCCGAAGCGATCGGGCCCGGCAACGGCTACGTCGCCGTTCGCCCCACGGCAATCGCTCCCGGAGACGTGGTCGTGTTCCGCGCGGAGAACGGTGACTACCTCGCTCGTCGGGTCGTCGAGGTCGGAGAGGAGACAGTGACGGTCGAGCGGACGGCCGCCAGACCGGACGGTGAGACCGTCACTGAGAGTGTCCCGACGTGGCGCGTCGCAGCCAAAGTCGCCGTGGTCGGTGGCCGCCTTGCCGTCGTTCCGGGGTTCGGTGCGGTCGTGCCGCTGTTGCGCGCGGCACAGACGGCGCTGCCGGTCGCGCTCCTCCTCCTCGTCGTCGCTGTCGGACTCGCGGTCAGACAGCGGCGAACGGGTAGCAGCCGGTCGCGTAGCCGCGACCGACGACCGAGACGGCACAGCGAGCGGGCTCGCTCCGGTGACATCCAGCGTGGACAGGGCCGCGACAGACGACGCGCCGGCAGTCCCGGAAGACGAGGTGGAAGTCGTGAACAGGGCACCAGGAGTCGTGAACAGGCGGACACCAGAAGCCAGGAGCGTGTCGACGGACGGCGACAGCAGTCGGGTGTCGATCCAGCCAGACACGGTGGGGGCAGCGGCGGTCGCAGTGACGTGGCCGGCGGCAGCAACGGCGGTCGCAGTGGTGTGGCCGGTGGGAGCAGCGGCGGTCGCAGTGGTGTGGCCGGCGGCAGCGGCGTCGTTCGAGTCGGCGGCTGGCTCCCGGTGTCACCGGCGACGGTGTTCAGAGTGATCGTCGTACTCGGGGTGATCACCACCGGCGGTGTCACGGCAGTCGGGCAGACCACGTTCGACGTGACCGCCCCACCCGATGCAGGTACCAGCGACGAGGAGCCTCAGCGCGTGACTCTCACGGCGACGACACCGGTCGTGCCGACGGGGTACCTCCAGTACGTGACAGAGACGGAGCGGGCGCGCGTCGTCGAGACCAGCGAGGCGGTGTCGACGGTGACGGTCGCGGTCGTCGTCGACAGACGAGCGGACGAGGTGACACGTGGCACGGTGACGCTCGTCCCGTACCTCGCGGTGCTCCCGCCCGACCTGCTCGTCCGTCTCCACTCGGTCCACCCTGTCGTCGCGGTCGGTGGGACGGCACTCGCGCTGTTCGGGCCGCTCGTCGCCGTCTTCTGGCTCGTCGTGCGCGCAGAACGGCTGGTGAACGAGGTGATCCACAGTGAGTGAGACCAGACGCGCAGCGAGCTACCTGTTCTACCTCGTCGCGGGCGTGTTGGTCGTCTCGTTGCTGCTGGGGCAGCTTCTCGGCCAGCCAGTGCTGCTCGGGTTCGTCGAGACGGGGAGTATGGAACCGACGCTGAGTCCGGGCGACGGGTTCGTCGCGCTCCCGCCGGCGCTCACCGGTGGTGTCGCGGTCGGTGACGTGGTGACGTTCCGAGCGGAGACGCTGCAAGGCGGCGGACTCACGACACACCGCGTGGTCGGGACACGTGGTGACGGCTTCGTCACACGCGGTGACGCCAACACCGTGACCGACCAGGCGAGCGGGGAGCCGCTCGTCGAGCGCGAACAGATCGTCGCAGAGGCGCTCCAGATCGGCGGACAGGTCGTGGTGATACCGGGGTTGGGTGCGGCGGTAGCAGCCGTCCAAGGCCTCCAAGGTCGGCTGGCGAGACTGCTCGGAACCCGAGCGCTGCTCGGTCCGCAGGGGGTCGCGTACGTGCTGCTCGTCCTCGGCATTCTCTCGTACGTGTTCACCCTGTTCGCGGAGTCGCAGCGTCGCGCACGGACGACACACCGCGAGACTGGCACTATCGACGGTCGTGTGATCGTGATCGGTCTCACCGTCCTGTTGATCGCCGTGTTGACCGCGAGTTCGTTGTTCACCTCCGGCACCCACACGTTCGAGGTCGTGAGTTCCGTCAACGACGCGCCGGGGATACGGGTGATCGAGCGCGGCACCGCCGAGTCCGTCGCCTACGCAGTGCCGAGCAACGGGGTGTTGCCGGTTCTCGTCTACCTCTCGTCGTCGGACGAGCAGCTGAGCGTCGCCCCCGGACGGCTCCAAGTGGCGGGTGGTGAAGTCCGGACCGCCCGCGTCCAGATCGACGCCCCGGAGGAGACCGGGTTCTACGAGTACACGCTCGTGGAACACCGCTACCTCCTCGTGCTCCCGCCGGCGACTATCGACGCGCTGTACCAGATCGACCCGGCGCTGCCCCTCGTGGCGACGAACGTGTTGTTCGGCGGCATCTTCCTCGCGCTCGGGACCCTGTTGATCGGTTGGGGACCGGTCCGGATCGACGGTGGACGGTCGCGTAAACCTCGCCGGTCGCTGTCCGACCGCCTCCGTGACATGTTCGACTGATCTGTCGGTCACGGGCCATCGACGCCGAGTGTGACGACTCGTGCCCGACAGCGCCACGGGAGCATCACCACACCGCGACGTTTTACTCCGGTGACGGCGTCGCTGCGTCTGTGACCCGCTCGGAGTCGACCGACGTGTTGTCGCTGTCGGCAGACCCGACAGTCGGCCGGCCGTCTCTCACGTTCGAGACGCGTGACGGCCTCGTCTCGACCGACGAGATTCGACCGGTCGAACGGACGCTGGTCGAGCTGCTCGCTCGAACGGAGACTGCCGCGTCTGATGGCGCAGAGCTCGACAACCCCAGGAGACGGACGCTCGTCGTCGACGGCAACTACGGCGTCGTTCCCGTGGCGCTCGCAGCAACCGGCGAGACAGTTACCGTGACGACGACGAGCGCGCGTGCCGGGGCGACCTGTCGCGCGAACGCCGCTCGGAACGGCGTACACCTCGACGTCGCGGTCGTCGCCGACGTGCGAGATCTCCCGACAGAGATCGGTTCGACAGACGACGAGCGGAGCGTGGGAGGTAGAGACGAGCGGGACGCGGGAGATGGAGACGAGCGGGATGTGGGAGGTAGAGACGAGCGGGACGCGGGAGATGGAGACGAGCGGGACGCAGGAGACGGCGACCCCGGCCGTGTGTTCGACCACGTCGTCCTCGCGCCACACGCCTACGATCCGCTCGATGCCGTCCGCGACCGGCTCGCAGACGCGGTCGAGTTCCTCGCGGCTGACGGCCGGGTGACGGTCGCCGGGACGGCACAGTCTGGAATCGAACGGTACGCGGAGACCCTCGACGGACTGACTGACGAGACGGAGCGACGAGCCGTCGTGGACGGCGTTCGCGTCTACCGTGGTCGCGGGCGCTCGGATCAAACGTCGACGACAGAGGCCGACGACACGAACGCGGACACGGACACGGAGACTGACGCCCCCACTCGCTCACGGTACCGCGAGGAACACGAGTTTCGCGCACGAGTCGGCGACTACGAGTGTCGGTTCCTCACCGTGCAGGGGTTGTTCTCGTGGGAGTCGCTCGACGACGGGACGGCTGCGCTCGTGGAGACGGTCTCCGTTCCCGACGGCGCGCGGGTGCTAGACTGCTGTTGTGGCTACGGCGCGGTCGGTGCGTTCCTCGGCGCGCGGTCGGACATCACACTCGTCGGTACTGACGACGACGCGGTCGCGGTCGCGTACGCCCGCCGGAACTACGACCGGAACGGGGTGACGCCGGAGCGGGTCGTTGTGGGTGACTGTCTCGACGCGGTGTCGGGCCCGTTCGACGCCGTCGTCTCGAACCCGCCGACGCACGCTGGCGACGGGGTGACACAGAAGCTGTTCGCCGGTGTCCGCGAGGTGTTGGCTCCCGACGGGGAGCTCTGGCTCGTCGCTAACCGCATTCTCGACTACGACGACCGACTCCGCGAGGCGTTCGGGTTCGACGTGACGGTCGTCCGCGAGGTGGACCGCTACGACGTGATCCGAGCACGTCTGTGACCGACCACACCACTCTGTCGTCGATCACACCGCGCTGTCACCGAACGTACTGTCGTCTCCACCGACCACACTGCCACGAGCCACCTACTGGAAGCCGACCGGTCCACCGGCGTCACGCCGGAGCTGTTCGCCGCCGCCGGACCGGAACTGCTCTTCGATGTTCTCGTAGTAGTCCTCGATGTCGTCGGTGACGGTCGGCCGCACGTTCTCCATCGCGCGGTCGAAGTGGCGCATCTCGACGTGGTCTGCGTCGTCTGCCTCCCGCAGCGCCTCGATGGCCGCCTCCCGAGCGATGGACTCCAAGTCTGACCCGACGTAGCCGGTGGTCTCCTCCGCGAGCTCGCGGAGACTCACGTTCGGCGACAACGGCGTGTCGCGGGTGTGGATCTTCAGGATCTGCTCGCGCCCCTCGGCGTCCGGCTCGCCGATCATCACGAGCCTGTCGAACCGGCCGGATCTGATCAGCGCCGGATCGATCATGTCCGGCCGGTTGGTCGCGCCGATCACCATCACGTCCTCCATCTCTTCGAGCCCGTCCAACTCGGTCAACAGCTGGTTCACGACGCGCTCGGAGACGTTGTTGCCGACCTCCTGTCCCCGACTCGGTGCGAGTGAGTCGAGCTCGTCGAAGAAGACGATCGTGGGTGACACCTGCCGTGCCTTCCGGAACGTCTGGCGGATCGCCTTCTCCGACTCGCCGACCCACTTCGAGAGGAGCTGGGGACCGCGGACGCTGATGAAGTTGGCGTTCGTCTCGTTGGCGACCGCCTTCGCCATCAGCGTCTTCCCGGTGCCGGGCGGTCCGTACAGCAACACCCCCTTCGGCGCTTCCACGCCCATCCGCTCGAACTTCTGCGGGTCGGAGAGCGGCCACTCGACGGCCTCTTTCACCTGCTGTTGGGCGTCCGCGAGCCCGCCAACGTCGTCCCACGTGATCTTCGGGAGCTCCACCAGCACCTCCCGCATCGCCGAGGGCTCCACCTCCGAGAGGGCTCCGGAGAAGTCGTCGCGCTTGATTATCATCCGGTCGATCAGACTCGGCGGGATGTCCTCCTCGTCGAGGTCGATCTCCGGGAGGTACCGACGCAGCGCCTTCATCGCCGCCTCCTTCGTCAGACTCTCGATGTCCGCGCCGACGAACCCGTGTGTCTCGTCTGCGAGTCGACCCAGGTTCACGTCGTCCGACAGCGGCATCCCGCGGGTGTGGATCTGGAGAATCTCCTTGCGGCCGGACTCGTCCGGCACGCCGATCTCGATCTCGCGGTCGAACCGACCGGGCCGACGCAGCGCCGGGTCGACGGAGTCGACACGGTTGGTGGCGGCGATGACGACGACCTGTCCGCGCGACTCCAGCCCGTCCATCATCGTGAGCAGCTGTGCGACGACGCGTCGCTCCACCTCGCCGGTCACGTCCTCGCGTTTCGGCGCGATAGAGTCGAGCTCGTCGATGAAGATGATCGACGGCGACTCGTCTTTCGCGTCCTCGAACACCTCCCTGAGCTGTTGTTCGGACTCGCCGTAGTACTTCGAGATGATCTCCGGGCCGGCGATAGAGAAGAAGGAGGCGGACGTCTCGTTGGCGACAGCCTTCGCCAACAGCGTCTTGCCCGTCCCCGGCGGGCCGTGGAGTAAGACGCCGCTGGGCGGCTCGATCCCCAGCTTCTTGAAGATCTGCGGGTGTTTCATCGGGAGCTCCACCATCTCCCGCACGCGCTGGATCTCGCTCTGGAGGCCGCCGATGTCCTCGTAGGTGATGCCCCCGCCCGTCTTCTCGAACCCGGAGATCGGCTCCTCGCGGAGCTCCACGTCGGTGTCCTCCGTGACGAGGACCACGCCCTCCGGCTCCGTCTCGACGGCGATCAGCGGAATCGCCTGGCCCGGCGAGCGCATGAACGGGTGGTTCGTCGACGACATCACGGGGACGATGTCGCGCTCGACCACCGGCCGCTTGAGGATCTGGCGTTTGACCA
>CAKZQY010000067.1 GCA_937142015.1 uncultured Halobacteria archaeon | reverse complement strand
CGTACCCACTCGAAAATCTCTACGCACGATCCTACGAGTCGGTGCCGAGTCGCTTATGCCGGTCGCAGTCGGACAGGTGGAGGTGACGACAGTCGCACTCCACGAGCCGGCACACCGCGAGGCGCTGTGGGAGTTGGAGGCGGCGTTCGACCGCGGCGACGTGGTGACCGTGTACGGTACGTGTACAGTCGAGTACGACGGCCGGGCAGCCTCTTCGTTGGCGGAGGGGCGGCGACTCCTCCTGTTGAAGCCGGACGGGACGGCGCTGGTCCACACGGACGAGGGTCACGAGCCGGTGAACTGGCAGCCGCCGGGGTCACACCACCGTGCAGCCGTGCGAGACGGACGACTCCGCGTGCGGTGTACACGTGAGTCCCCGGAGGAACGGCTCGACGTACAGTTCACGGCGGTCAATCACCTCGTCTCCTACCCGGTCAGCGGTCGGCGCTCCGTCGAAGTGATCGGGACGGAGGCGGACCTGAAACGCCGACTCGTCGACGACCCGGAGCTGATCGAGCCCGGCTTCTCCGTCACGGAGACCGAGCGCCCGACGGACGCTGGTGCCGTCGACGTGTTCGGAACCGACGCCGACGGCCGTCCGACTGTCGTGGAACTCAAGCGCCGCCGTGTCGGACCGGACGCCGTCGGGCAACTCCGACGCTACGTCGCCGCCGTCCAGCGAGCGACGACCGACGGCGACGATAGCGTCGTGAACACGCGAGACGAGGTGACCAGCGACACGCGAGACGAGGTGACCAGCGACACGCGAGACGGTAGTGGGGAGCCACGAGACACGGAGTCTGGATTCCCACCGGTTCGCGGAATCCTCGTGTCTCCTTCCGTGACGGACCGCGCAGCCGACCTGCTCGCGGAAGAAGGCCTCGAACACGTCGCCCTCGACCCGCCTGCTGCTGGAACTCGCGTTCCGAGCGACACTGACGAGGACGTTGTCGTTGGCGACACCGACGACGCAGAAGAATCTGGTGACGAGACAGATTCGGAGCGTGACCGCCACCCTCGTTCGTGATCCGTTCGTCTCGGTTGTCCCTCGGAGAGCACGCTTCGAAGGCTTTATTCGCGGAACGAGCGTCACCTCCGACAAGTAACTATGTCAGACAAGCCCGCCTCGATGTACCGGGACATCGACAAGCCCGCGTACACGCGACGAGAGTACATCACCGGCATTCCGGGATCGAAGATCGCACAGCACAACATGGGCGACCTCGAAGCGGACCCGGACGACTACCCGGTTCACATCTCCTTGGAGGTCGAAGAGGAGGTACAGATCCGTCACGGGTCCCTGGAGTCGGCGCGGCTGTCGGCCAACCGCCACCTGATCAAGGAACTCGGCGAGGGGAACTACAAGATGGTGTTGCGGAAGTTCCCCCACCAGGTGCTCCGCGAGAACAAACAGGCGACTGGCGCGGGCGCAGATCGTGTCTCCGACGGGATGCGACAGGCGTTCGGGAAGCCGGTCGGCACGGCCGCTCGGATGGGCCGCGACGAGACGGTGTTCACGGCCTACTGTGACGTAGACCAAGCCGACGAGGTGAAGGAGGCGTTCCGCCGCGCGTACAACAAGATGTCCCCGCCCTGCCGGATCGTCGTGGAGAAGGGCGAGGAACTGCTCGTCAAGTAGGGC
Organism: uncultured Halobacteria archaeon; assembly: GCA_937142015.1. GTDB lineage: Archaea > Halobacteriota > Halobacteria > Halobacteriales > Haloferacaceae > JAHENP01. Next base: position 13,238 of record CAKZQY010000067.1, on the reverse strand, counting down.
TGTTCTCGACAGCTCGTCGAGGAAGACCGTTCTCGACGCGCGACCTGGTGACGCGACGCTCGAAAGCTACACCTTCTCGGGGAGGTAGCCGCCGTCGACTTCCACGTTCTCGCCGGAGACGTAGCTCGCCGCCGCCGAGAGGAAGAACTCCAAGACGGCGACCAGATCCTCGACACGGGCCCACCGCCCGCGTGGGGCGTCGTCCGGGAACGCGTCGGAGGTCTCGACGACGTACGGTGAGATGGCGTTGACGGTGATGCCGTCCTCGGTCGTGTCGGCCGCGAGCATCCGCGTGAACAGCAACACCCCCGTCTTGGCGATGAAGTACGGCGCGTTCTTTGGGTTGACGAGGCCCTTCTCGCTGCCGGCGTACCCCACGTTGACGACGCGACCCCAGCCAGCCTCCCGCATCGCCGGCACCGCACGACGACAACAGAGGTACGTCGCGTCGACGTTCGTCTCCATCACTGTCCGCCACGTCTCGTAGTCGATGTCGGTCCAGTGGCGCGGCGCGAACGCACCGACGTTGTTGACGAGCACGTCGACGGTGCCGAGCTCCGCCTCGACCGCCTCGAACAACGCCTCGACCTCCGTGGGGTCGGTCACGTCGGCCTGCACAGTCGTCGCTGCCACGCCGTGGCTCCGTGCCTCCTCGGCTGTCGCCGCCGCCGCCGCGTCACTCGTGTGGTAGTGGACGGCCACGTCTGCCCCTGCCCGCGCACACGCGAGGAGGAATCCGCGACCGATTCCTGCGGCGCTGCCGGTGACGAGTGCTGTCTTCCCGCCTAACGATGGCTGCACGAACTCGTTTCGGGTCGTGTGGTGATATACGGTCTGCTCTGTTGAGGTGTGTAGCGCTGTGTGACAACGCATCACAGTGTCGTTATCTCCCACTCGTGTATCTGTATTCACTTCTCTTAAAATTTAAAGAAAATTAGAAAAGAAACAAAACGTTCGAAGGAGTGAGATTGAATTGATGCATCCCGACTCTTCTTCTGTCACACTGATCGATGGTGACTCTGGGGAAACTGTCGACACTGAGAACGTCACTGGTGTCGACGAGTCGGGTGACAGTGGTTCTGGAGCGTTCGCTGTCGTCGCCGTCAGGTGTTCTCGGTCAGACGACGTGAGGCTGGTGCGTGCGCTGATCGAAAGTGATCTCCGTCCGTCCGAACACAAGTCCTCTTCGCTCGTCCGGTACGAGTCAGTGAACCTCGAAGCACGGAGAGAACGAGTCGAAGAACTGCTCCAGTCCCTCCACGACGCTGGGGTCTCGTGGTCTGCAGTTCTGTTCGACGGGCCAATTTCGCTCGAACAGAGGGCAGCAGGATGCGCAATGGCGATCAAGAAGAGCGTGACAAACGGATTGAACACGAAGACCGTCACTCGCAACTGTGGAGACACCGCAATCCTGCACGACGGACAGCCAGACACCAGTAGTCAGTATTTCGAGTCTCTCCGGCGACAGCTCCCGAGTCACTGCCACACAGCGTTCGAACGGCGCATCTGTCCAGTTCACCTCGCCTCTCTCGAACAGGCAGATCAGACCTACCCGCAATCGAACACCGCAGACTACCTCGCCGGGTACCTGCGAGAGGTCGTCGACGACTCTGATGCAACTCTCGGAGACACCGTGGAGACGACCCGGTACGACAAAGTCGAGCAGTTCGACAACTCGTGGGTCGACCCTGTGTCGAATCCGGCTCAGACACACCGGGTAGCAGAACTAGCGTCTGGCCGTGAGACAGAGCTACAGTCGCGTGTGAGAGCGTGGCTGACTGGGCAATCAACTCCCGACAATAACGACTCTGAGACGTTCACTTGGTACGACAGCCTCGTCAGCGACATCAGCGACGAGGTGGTGAACCCATCCCGGGGTCATAGGGTCGTGCGTAGAGATTTTCGAGTGGGAACGGAGTGCCGGACGGTACCGCGTCGGGACTGCATCAGTGAGTCGAGCCGGCGGTAACTATCTACGCACGACCCTATGAGGGCAAGTCCCAACGAGGAGCACACAGACCAGAGTACCGGCGACGGGAAACTTGCCTCCGTGGCGACGCCATAGCCAACATCCCCACCGGAGGAATCCCACCCCGGCGGTGGGAGGTTGTCAAGTTCAGTGACGACGACCTCGACCGGTACCGAAGGTTCCTCGTCGAGGTCCGTGCCTACCTCGATGCAACCGGTCTTCTCGACGAGTGAGTGGGTAGCCGACAGAGTGGTACCGTCGCTGCCGAGCGATCTGTGCTCGACCGACCGCCGTCCATATCCGTGAGCAAATCCACGTTCCAGTGTGAACCCGTCACACGTTCTCGTCCCGTTCGACGGCTCGCCGCTCGCAGACGAGGCGCTCAGTCAGGCGCTCGAACTGTTCGACTGTCGGGTGACAGTTCTGAACGTGGTGACGCCCATCGACGGCGGGATGAGCGAGGGAGGAATTCTCGACCCCGGCGACGAGCGCCGCGAGAGCGCACGCGACCGGGCGGATCGTCTCGTCGAACAGGCGCGAACAGAGGGGACCGACGTCGACAGACAGATCGAGACCGCAGTGGAGACAGACGATCCGGCCGACGCCATCCTCGCGTACGTCGCCGACCACGACGTCGACCACGTCGTAATGGGCGGACACGGCGGCCAGCGAAGAGACACCACGCGCCGGCTGCTCGGAACTGTTGCGACGAGTGTCGTCGGTGACGCACCCGTGACTGTGACTGTCGTTCGCTGACCTTTCGCGGACGTGTGACCGACAGCACGAGGTCACAGACAGCGATGGCGACGACTCGCAGACAAACGTGTCACTCCTCGCCGTGCCACCCCGGTGACCGTTTCCCGTCGACGAAGCCGTCGAACGACTCGCCGCCGTCGTCGTGGCGGCGTGAGACACGCACACTGTAGTCACCGAGCACGTCGCGTCCGAGGAGCACGTCGTGTTTGAGGTGTGAGCGGTCGCGGACGTTGGCTTGAACTCGGTGTGTGTACTCACCGAGTCGGATACCGACCGGAACCACAGGGCGGTGGTCACCGTCGCCACGGATGTTGGCCGTGTCGTCGATCGGGCCAGCACCGATCTCGCTGGCGAGTCCGAGGTCGATACTCGTCCGGGTCGCGCCGGTGTCCGACTTGGCGACGACCGTCTCCGCGCCGTGGTGGCCGACGACGCGGACCTCCGTCGTGTACCCCAGCGTCGCCTCACCCGGTTTTGGGGAAGCCTGCAACGGCGGCTTGCAGTCGGGAACGCTGTCGTCGAGTTCTGCGGCGAGCGTCTCGACGCTGGTCGGATCGACGGTCCCGCCGACGGTCTCGACGGCGTGAGCCGCGATGTGTGGTGCGGGACTCACACCGGTCGCCTCGAAGAACCCCTTGAACCCGGCCGTGACGTTCACCTCCAGCACGTACCAGCCGTCGACGCCCTCGATCACGTCGACCCCGGCGTAGTCGAGTCCGAGCGTCTGGGTCGCGTCGACCGCCAACTGCATCACGTCCTCGGGCACGTCCGGGGTGGCATCACGGACGCGTCCGCCGCGAGCGACGTTCGTCCGCCAGTCGTCGTCCGGCGCGTACCGACGCATCGCGCCCACCGCCTCGTCGCCGACGACGTAGATCCGCACGTCCTCGTGGTCGTCGGTCGGACTCTCGATCATCCCCTGCACGATCCCCTGTGACTCGTGGACGAGCTGTGGCGCGTACTCGCCGGCCCGGAGGAGTCGTGTCTCGTCGCCGTGCGTCCCGATTGGACGCTTGAACACGCGTGTCCCCGGCTCCCGCCGGCCCGTCGTCTCCGCGACCGACGGGAGTTCGTCGTCCGCCGGGTCGGCGGGCGGCTCTGCCCCCTCGATTCTGTGTGCGCCGATGCCGAGCGTCGACGGCGGCACCGGCAGTCCGTCGGCCGCCAACCGCGCCATCGCGGCGAACTTGTGGACCGCGACTGCCGCCGCGTCCGCCGGGTTCAACACCGGCGCGTCGACCGCGTCGAACACGCCCGCCAGCCCGAGTGTCGCCAGCGGCTGGTCCGCAGACGGGAGCAGTAGCCTGTTGACCACGACGTCCGGTGACGGGTCGACCTCGACCGTGCCGTACCCGGCCTCGATCTGTAGGTTCTCTGCTCTGAGCCACAACGGCTCGTGTCCCAACGCGTCGACTGCGTTACAGAGTGCCTTCGTCTCCTTGCTGTTGTGGAGGCTCAAAATGCCGACACGAACCTCGTCGTCCATACCACCCGGTCGGTCGCTCGTCTTAACTGTCCGTCGAAGCTGTGTTGCCTCGGCGGCGAGTGTGGGCGTCGAGACCGGCGGCGTGGTCGCTCCCGGATCGTGTGAGTGGCGGTCGTCGGTGTCGGCGGTGTCGGTCACTCCCGGATCGTGTGAGTGGCGGTCGTCGGTATCGGCGGTGTCGGTCACTCCCGGATCGTATCGGCGCGCCACGTCGTCGGTCACAGTAGTCGGGGGGGCGGAACGACGGTTCGACCGTGGCGGGGGGACTTCACGGCTTGATCGTCTTCGACACCCAGCCAGTCGCTCCGCTGGGGAACGGGTTGCTCGACTCCTTCGGCTGGAGTTCACCGTTGCCGTCGGTCGCCCGCACGACGACATCGTGCTCGGAGTCGGGAGCGTCGTAGGTGTGGAGCCACTGTCGCCACGCGTCCTCGCTTGGCAGCTCCGGACCGAGTCGAGCCTCGTTCCACGACTCGCCCCCGTCGACGGACACCTCGACCGTCTGGATTCCCTCCGTGCCGGCGTACGCGTGTCCGCCAACACGGATGCGACCGTCGTCGAGGTGGTCGACCAGCTTCAGCTTGGCAACCGTGTTCACCTCGCCGGTGCCCTGCCAGTTGCGCTTCTCCCAGTAGCCCGACTCCTCGCTGTCGAGGAACTCGATCTCGTCGACCCACTTCACGTTCACCTCTCCCCAGTGGCCCGGGACGAGTATCCGCATCGGGTAGCCGTGTCTGCGGGGGAGGAGTTCACCGTTCATCCCGTATGCCAACAGTCCACCGCGGATGTCGTCGAGCGGAATCTCCTCGAAGAAGTCGTCTGTCGCACGCAACATGACACAGTCACACTCTCCCGTCGGTGACACTTCCTCCAGCAGCGTGTCCACTGGAACGCCCGTCCACAGTGCGGTGTCCATCTTCTTCCCGTTGAGTCGTTCACCGACACACCGGAGTGTGACGAACCGGTTGTCGGCGGACATCTCCGTCAACTCCTCGTAGGAGAACGTCTTCTCGGTCTCCACTTCCCCGGTCAGCGAGAGACTCCAGTCGTCGACCGACACGTCTGGATTGACGGCGTTGATGTCTACCTCGTAGAACTTTTCCGACACCAGCGGCTCCATCCCGTCCACGTCGAAGGACTTCCGCGCTGCCTCGTTCAACAGACGTGTAATCTCCGACTCCGGGGTCGCTGTCGGCGTCTCGGTGGGTTCTGGTGTCGACGCGACGGTGCCCCCCGGTGTCGGTGACGTGCCAGCCTCGCCTGCCGTCCCTCCCGCGGCGTCACTCCCGCTGCCGTCGCTTCCGGCCGCCGTTCCCGGCGCGGCGGTTCGGACCGTCTCCGTCGGCGTGTGGGTCGGCATCGCGCCACTCCCGCCAGCGTCTGCGTCGCCGACACCGCCCGCGTCTGTGTCACCGACACCGTCCGTCGAGTCGGCGTCGTCACCGCCAGCGAGCGCGTCCGGCTCGGGCGGGTCGGTCGTCGTGGTCGCGCGACGACGAGCGAACGCGACGGCCGCCGCGCTCACGCCGACGACACCCGGCAGTCCACCGAGGAGTCGGCGGCGCTCACGGTCGACACCCGCGAGCGGGCTGCCGCTCCCGTCCGCCGGGCCGCCGCGGGCGGCGACAGTCCCGCCGAGCGAGACCACTGCGACACCCACGCCCGTCGCGGCGCTCGCGGTCGGCGCACCGGTGAGAAGGCCGGCGAACAGGCCGGCACCCACCCCGCCGAGAACCGGTCCGAGTGCAGGCACCTCCACGCGCCGCGCCGCGTACTCGCCGAGAGACGCGACCAGCGAGAGGACCCCGCCGGCAGCGATCACCGCGGTCAGGAGGTTGAGCTTCTGTCCGAGACTCCCCAAGACGAGAATCGCGGTCGTGATCACGACCGACGGGAGCGTCGTCGCCGCCACGCTGGAGATCGGAGCGGCCACGAAGGCTGGCGTGACGCCGGCAACTGCGAAGGAGGCGATCACCCCGGCAGTGCCGGCGAGCAGTGCGAGCGCGACGTCTGTTCGGTCGAAGCCGTCCGGGAGCGAGGGGAGGAGCGTCTCGATCACGCTCGATTACCGGGACGGGCAAGGGTAAGCGTTCGCCGAAAACTCTCCCAAATTGGTGCCAACTGCGTTCCGTCTGTGGTCGACATCGTGTCACTCGGTGCTCCGTGGCCGGCTCCACGTCACTCGGCGTCCCGTGGTCGGCTCCACGTCACTCGGCGTCCCGTGGTCGGCTCCACGTCACTCAGCGCCTCCAGAGGACGCGAACCGCGACCACGAGTGTCGCCACACCCTGCAGGAGATTCGGGATTTGGAGTCGGTCGCCGAACCCGATCACGGCCCCCTCGACGAACACCCAGGCGATCAGCGCGAGCGACACGACGACGCTGCCACGGACCGGACGCGCGGCGCGATCACTCTTCACGCTGTGACCGTCGGATCGAGTATCACCACTGACCGCTGTCCAGAGCAGCCCCGCGGCGACGAGCGTGGAGCCGACACCGAGCACGAGGAACAACACCAGTCCGGGAACGAGGAACGTCTCGAACGGTGACCCGGCGAGCACGTCGGTCGAGAGCCCGACCAGCCGACCGTCCGACGCGACGATCAACGCCGCACCACCGAGGAGGGCTCGAACGCCGAGAGTGGCGTGTGAGGCGAGGAGGAACCACCGTGACAGTGACCACTCCGACAGAGACGAGACCGACAGTCGACGGCCGACCTCGGTGAACCGACGGTCGCCACGCGACTGCTCGCCGCTCGACCGTTCGGTCTCTGCGGCCCCTCCGCCGACGGAGTCGTCCTCGTTCGACTGTGTCACGCGTCGACTGTTCGTCTCAGTCTGTACAAAACCTGCGTCCTCGTACTGTCAGTCACACGTCTGTGAACGTGGGTGCGTCAGGGCCGGAGTCCCAACGCGTCTCACGTCGGGTCTGTCGACTTTCGATTGATGCTCTTGTGGCCGACAGTATCACTCGTCTGTTGGCCGCTTGGCGCGCAGTCGATGCATAGAGAGTTGTCTGGCCAACCGCCCGACCGTGGTGAGACGCGGACTACTCCTGTCGATCGTCGGCTTCGTCGATCCTCCATCCGCCATCCCCAAAAGGTTTAAATACTTGCCACAGATTAGTAGCAAACACCCACGGAAGCTCTATCGACTTCGGTGACGCGCAGAACTGGAACGGACAGACGGACGCGACTGCGAGCACACAGATGCAGACAGGATACGGGGGACAGAAGCGACACCCACCGGCAGCCGAACGACATACCAACTGGCAGTACCACCGACACCGCGACAGTGCAGTGTCGCCGAGACGCAGCGTTCGACAGACAGTCACTGCAGACACGACGGATCATGACACACCAGACTCACTCGACAGAGGCAGAGACGGCACTCGACTCACCAACGTACCTCGAGAAACAGGAGGCAGTACTCGTGGGGCGTGTCGAGCCAACCGTGGAGTCGGTAGGCGGGAAGCCGCTCTACTACTCCCACACACGACGGGAAGTCGTCGTCGCAGAGTACAATCCAGAGGCGGAGACGATGACGCCGCTCGGCGTCGTTGCGAGCGAGATCGACTCTCCAGCAGCAGCTGTCGACTCACTCACCGACAGCGACCTCGACCACGAGTTGTCGCGCGTGGGTGAGACGCTACAGACGGCTGCAAGCCTCTCCGAGACGGGCGTCCTCGCGGACAAACAGGCCCACGTGTACGCGATGCGGGAGATCGAGAGCTTCGAGCGGGGAGAGACAGCCGAGCTGTTGAGCGTAGCACCGAGCACCGTCGACACCACTCTCCGTCGTGCTCGAAGGAAAGCGGAGGGCGCACGTGAGTTTGTCAAACAGGAGGAAGAATCAATAGCGAAGCCTGCACAGTGAGCGTGTGTACTGGATCGAGGAATCACTCTCAGAGTCGGTTCAACAGCTCGATGACGGCTTCGAACGGCTCGGCGACGAAGACAGTCCGTTCCTCGTCCGCGGCGGAGAGGAACGTCGTGCGGAGGCAGCGGCAGTCCACGCCGAGCGCCCGGACGCCGAGCGACAGCGTGACGAGCTGACCAACGAACCTGTGTGTCGTGATCTCGCCAAGTGGCGTGACGATCCGTTGGCAACCGACTTTCCACACGTCGATACCGTCGCGTGCGACGTGCTGTCGGAGCGAGCACGTGCGGCACGCGAGTACGCCTCACGGAACAACTACTTCGACCGACTCGACGAGACAGCGACGCTCGGAGACGGCAAGTACGGCCGCTACAACGACGGCGAGAGGGAAATCCGTCTCGACGTGTCCGAGAGGCCGTTTCTCGCACAGTCGCGGCCGTGTGTTCTCGTCCACGAACTGGGACACGCGTTGCAACACGCACTGTTTGCTCCGGATTCCGGGCTAGACGAAGCTCCGACACTGTTCGACGGAGACCCGGAGAAGTCAGAGGCAATCGACCTCGCACACCGGTTTCACGGACCTTTCCAGACGTATCCGGAGAGCGATATCGATCCACTGTACGAGAGCCCAGTAGAACAGTTCGCGTACGTGTTTCAAGCTGCGGTACTGGAGCCGGAGGCTGCACGTCGGATCGCACCACAGGCAGTCGAGCGGCTTCGAACGTCAGTCGTCGAGAGAAACGCGGAACTGAGCGGTCTCTTCGACGCAGTCGAGCCAGAGTGATACTGTCGGTCACGAGCCGTCGGACTGGGGCTCCTCGGGCTCGGCACCGGACTCGTCGGTCGTCTGGCCGGTCGATCCGCTCCGGTCAGCCGAAACTGTCACGTCTACGTCGATATCGAAGTTCACCTCGATCTCGGATGCGTTCGTCGCCACCGGTTCTCCGCCTTCGACACGGGTGTCACGCGTTTCGGCTCTCGTTTTCAAGTACTCGACGATCAGGCCAGCGAGTGCTCCGGACGACACAGAGATGACGAACTGAACGACGGACTCACCGACGGCACCCGCCCCCCAGAGTCGACCAGACTCGACCGACTCTCCGGTCTGTTCTGCGAGTTGTTCACCCACGCTGTCGGCGATTTCCCGGGCTTCCTCTGGAGAGACCACTTCTCGGTCGACATCCCAGACCACTTTGCAGTCGCTTTCCATGGCTGTAGACGTACGTTCTGCGGCGAAAAATTTGTGCATTTCTCGTAACGTGGCGAGTCACGTCGTACTCGCCACCAACACAACGGTTTAGTGTACACGAGTCGTCCAGCCGCACATGACGACGAACGACACGCAGGTGGGAGCGACCGCCCAGTCGTTCGTCTCTCAGTTCTCTCGGCGTGGTGGGAAACGGAGTGTCGTCTGAACGCTCGCAGCGGGAGTGGCGACCCCGTTCCGGGCGACTTCCGACGGCGCACCGACCACAGACCGAGTCACACACCGCTCTGGGTGACAGAAATCACCCGGACGACTCCCCACTCGTGGGGGCGACCCCGTTTGTGGGAACGATCACACACTCACGGGAACGAATCCCCCGTTCGTGGGGACAATCCCACACTCACGGGAACGACCCCCCACTCACGGGGACGACCCCACACTCACGGGGACAACTCACACAGACGATGTCAGAGACCACACTCAGTTCGATTCCGCAGGACGACCAGCACACAGACTACGACCAGTTCGCCGGGCTGTACCCGGCGCTCCCGACGCCGTTCGACGGCGACGGGGACGTGGACCACGACCGGCTCGCCGAGCGAGCGAGTCGGCTCGAGGCCGCAGGCGTCGACGGCGTCGTTCCAGTCGGTTCCACCGGCGAGTCGGCGACACTCACCCACGACGAACACGTCGACGTGGTGGAGACAGTCGTTGCGGCAGTGGACTGTCCGGTGATCGCCGGCAGCGGGTCGAACTCCACACACGAGGCGCTGTCGCTGTCGGAGCGGTCCGTCGAGGCGGGCGCAGACGCGCTGTTGCTCATCTCGCCGTACTACAACAAGCCGGAGATGCACGGCGTCAGAGACCACTACACGCGCGTCGCCGACGCGGTCGACGTGCCGTGTATCGTCTACAACGTCCCCTCGCGGACCGGCTCGAATCTGGAGCCGGAGACGGTCGCGGCGCTCGCCGAACACCCGAATATCGGCGGGTACAAGGCGGCGTCGGGTGACGCGGCACAGATCTCCGAGGTGATCGAGCGCACGCGGACCGAGTCGTTCGACGTGTTGTCGGGTGACGACGCGATGACACTCCCGCTGGTCTCGATGGGCGGCACTGGGACGATCAGCGTCGTCGGCAACATGGAGCCAGAGCGGACACGCGCGGTGGTGGCTGCCGGCCTCCGCGGGGACCTGTCGACCGCACGCGAGCATCACCACGACCTCGCGCCGCTCGTGCGGGCGCTGTTCCGCGAGACCAACCCGATTCCGGTGACGGAGGCGATGGCAATCCGCGAGGACGGCACCCCGCGGCTCCGGTCGCCGCTCACCCGTGCGACGGCGGCGACCCGCGAGCGACTGGACGAACTGCTCTCCGACCTCGACGACCAGCCCGCGCCGAGTGCTGGGGTGACGGAGGCGTGACCAGTCGTCGTGACCAGCCAGTCTCCGTCGTCGTCACCGGGGCCGGCGGACGGATGGGCGGCGAGGTGATCGCCGCCGCCACAGAGCGCTCGGACGTACGTGTCGTCGGCGCGGTGAACCGGAGCTCGGTCGAGGAGGTGGACGGCGTCGAGGTGTCACAGCCCGCGGCGTTCTCGACACTGCTGTCGACAGCCGCCGATCACGAGAACACGGTCGTGGTCGACTTCACCGCGCCGTCGGCGACCGTCGACTACGCGAGCGAGGCGGCGGACCACGGCGTCGCGTTCGTCACCGGGACGACTGGGTTCGACGAGGACGACGAGACCGCGCTTCAGGAGGCGAGTGAGGCCGTTCCGCTGCTCCGTGCCTCGAACTTCTCTCGGGGGATCGCCGCACTGCGTCGTGTCGTCACCGCCGCCGTGCGTGCAGTGCCGGGCTACGACGTGGAGGTGACAGAGACACACCACGATGGAAAACGCGACGCGCCGAGCGGCACGGCCGAGACCATCGTCGAAGACATCGAAGCGGAGCGGTCGGATCTAGAGACACGACAGCACGGACGCAGCGGCTTCGCCCCGCGCGAGTCGACGGAGGTCGGGGTCCACGCCCGGCGGGCGGGCGACATCAGCGGGGAACACGAGGTGTTGTTGGCCGGCGACGACAACGTGCTCTCGTTGACCCACCGCGCCGGCTCGCGGCGCGTGTTCGCCGCGGGCGCGCTCGACGCCGCCGTGTGGCTCGCCGGCCGCGACGCCGGGCTGTACGCCTTCGACGACGTGCTCGACACGGCGGCAGGCGTGGAAGAAGACGCCGTATCCGAAAACACCACAACTGCCGACGACGGAGGAGACAGACAGTGAGCGACCTCGAATCAGCTGTCCGGGAGTTGTGGGCGCGCTACGAGAACGGTCTGACCGCAAACGAGGCGACAGACGAGCAGGTGGCGACGGTCGCCGCGTTTCTCGACGCACTGGAGGCGGGTGAGATTCGCGCCGCGGAGAAGACCGGCAGCAGCGTGACCAGCTGGGAGGCGAACGAGTGGGTCAAGCGCGGCGTGTTGCTCGCCTTCGGCCTCCACGACACCCAGCGTCGGGAGTACGGCGGTGTCGGCTACCACGACGTGTTGCCGCTGCGGGACACGGCAGACCTCGGCGAGCGTGGCACGCGCAACACTCCCGACGGCACAGTCTTACGGCGGGGGAGTCACCTCGGGAGCGACTGTATCGTGATGTCGCCGGCGTTCGTCAACGTCGGCGCGTACGTCGACGACGGCACACTGGTCGACTCCTGTGACACGGTCGGATCGTGTGCGCAGATCGGCGCAGACGTGAAGCTCGGCGCGAACACGCTGATCGGCGGCGTCCTCGAGCCCGTCGAAGACGCCCCTGTCGTGGTGGAAGACGGCGTCTCCTTGGGCGCTGGCTGTCGTGTCACCTCCGGCTTCCGCGTCGGCGAGAACTGTGTCGTCGGCGAGAACACGCTGCTCACCCCGAACGTGCCCGTCTACGACCTCGTCGAGGAGGAGGTGATCCACGGCTACCTCCCCTCACAGCGGCGTGCGTTCGCGCGGTACGTCCCGTCGAGTCTCGGCGACCACGACCTGTTCGGCGACAGTGGAGCGTTCAAGCCGGCGGTCGTCGCGACGAGTCTCGACGCGGAGACGCTCGACGCGACACAGCGTGAAGAGGTGCTACGCGAGTGAGTCGCGGGTCACAGCCGGACGCAGCAGCGTCGACCCCCGAAGAGTCGACAGAGTCCGGTGACACCGGAGCGTCACAATCAGTTCGTCGGCTCGCAGACTGGTCAGCGTCGCAGTTGGAGGCAATCGCAGACGAGTACGGGACACCGACGTACGTCGTCGACCTCGACCGCGTGCGGGAGAACTACCGTCGATTCGCCGACGCGTTTCCAGACGCGCGGGTGATGTACGCCGCGAAGGCGAACACCGGTCGCGCGGTGTTAGAGGCGGTGTTAGACGCGGGGGCAGACATCGAGTGTGCCGCACGCGGAGAGCTCGAGCGTGCCGTCGCCGCGGGCGCAGACCCGAACACGCTCCGTTACACGGCAGTGAACCCGCCGCCCGCAGACCTCGACTACGCGACGGAGTTGGCAGCCGACAACCCCGGACTGACAATCACCGCCGGCGCACGGGACACGTTCGACAGGCTCGAAGAGCGCGGCTACGACGGACGCGTCGCAATCCGCGTCAACCCCGGAATCGGGACCGGTCACCACGAGAAAGTTGCGACGGGCAGAGACGCCAAGTTCGGCATCCCCGCCGAGGAAGTACCCGCGTTCGCCGTCGGGATCGCAGATCGGTTCGAGCTGGTCGGTCTCCACGCACACGTCGGTAGCGGCGTCCTCCGCGACGATCTCGACGATCACTGTCGGGCGCTGGCGACTGTCGCCGACCTCGCGCGAGAGGTCGAAGACACACTCACAGACGAGGAACCCACCGCCGCGGGCGAGGAGTCCGCCGTCGCAAGCGAGGAACACACCGCCGCAGGCGAGGAGTCCG
>CAKZQY010000066.1 GCA_937142015.1 uncultured Halobacteria archaeon | reverse complement strand
GGCTCCGACGACGCCGACATTAGCGACGAGAACGACGGCTCCGACGACGCCGACAACGTCGTCGGATTCCTCCAGGCGGGGTACAACGAGTCGGTCGGAAACGTCGTCGTCGGGCGGATCTACACACTTCCAGACTACTGGGGGGAGGGAGTCGGCACAGTGATGTTGGGGCGAGTGGCCAGACAGTTCGCGGCGGCGGGCTACGAGCGCATCTCGGCGGTCGTGCTCGCAGACAACGAGGTCGGGCGAGCGTTCTACGACGCCCGCGCGTTCGAGGAGGTCGACCGCCGGACGACGACGTTCGGCGACGAACAGCACGACGAGGTGGTCGTCGCCGCCGACATCGCCGATCTGACTGATCTCCCGACCGAAGCGAGCGTGTAGTGGTCCACACTGTCGGGGGGATTGGCCGGCTCGCGACACGCGGGCCTGTAGTCGACTCGGCCCGACTCGTTTTAGTCACTCCCGGCCGCAGGGCCGCGTATGCAGTTCCCCGAGTTCGAGGTGATTCCGGCGGTAGACGTGAAAGACGGCGAGACGGTACAGTTGGTCGGCGGTGACCCGGAGACGGGGACGGCGTACGGCGATCCAGTGGACGTGGCACAGCGGTGGATCGACGCCGGCGCTGAGACGCTCCACCTCGTCGACCTCGACGGCGCGTTCGCCGGGGAGCGAGTCAACGACACTGCGCTCGGGGAAATCGTCGACGCCGTCGGCGAGTCGGTCGGGCTCCAAGTCGGGGGTGGTATCCGCACGGTCGCCGACGCGGTCGACCTGCTGGACGCGGGTGTCGACCGCGTGATCTTGGGTACCGCAGCGGTCGAGACGCCCGAGATCGTCGCCGACATCTCCGAGCGCCGGCCAGACACGGTGACGGTGAGTCTCGACGCGCGCGACGACGAGGTCGTCGTCGCCGGCTGGACGGAGGGAACTGGTCTCGATCCCGCGGCCGCTGCCGGACGCTACGAGGAGCGTGGGGCGTGTGCGATCCTGTTCACCGACGTCGACGTAGAGGGCCAACTCGCGGGTGTGAACACCGAGGCCGTCGCGGCTGTCGCCGACGCGGTCGAGATTCCGGTGATCGCCTCCGGCGGCGTGGCGTCCGTCGGCGACGTGCGCGCACTCCGTGACGCCGGCGCGAGTGCCGTCGTCGTCGGCACTGCGCTGTACGAGGACGCGTTCACGCTAGAAGAAGCGATGGACGCTGTCGCAGAGTAGTCGAGCGTGTGCCGGAACAGCGTGACAGAGCAGTTGTGGACGTGTCAGAACGCTACAGTCGGAGGTCACTCCCGCCGGGGGGGAGGAACTCCTGAATTCGGTCTGCGGAGGCGACCTTGCGGACGAACGTCTCGTCTGCGAACCGCGATTTGAGTTCGCGGTAACACTTCACCGCTGCGTCGTTCTGCGCGAACTTCCCGGGTTCCAGTTCGATGCTCGTCGCAGCCCGATCAGTGATCGCGCTGGGTGGGCCGCCGATCACGCGCGTCACCTCCTCGGCCTGCACCCCGACAGCGACCCGCGCGGGCACGTCGCGGTGGTACGTCCGGTCGCCACGGACCACGAACCCACCTTTCTCGAGGTACTCTCCGCTCTCGGGCGTCTTCGACACCTGATCCGGAGTCACCTCGTAGGCGTCGCCAGCGCCGCGGCCGTCCTTCCAGACGGAGGCGTACGCGACCGCGAACTGTGCGGCCTCCCTGCGGCTCTGCTCCGGGATGTCCACGTCGCGGGCCGGCTCGCTCGGACCCGTCGCCTTCAGCACTGTCACCGGCCCGCCGTGCGCTTGTGCGTGGAAGAACAGGTCGTTGCTGTCGAGGTACTTCTTCACGATGGCCTCGTTCTGGTCGGCGTCCCGTCCGCCGATCACGAGGAAGTCGTCGCTCGTGTGGAACCACCTGAACTCCTCGTACCACTCGTCTGTCGTCCGCAGCGGGATCGACGGCTCTGACAGCCAGTCTGTCTCTTCCGACTCGTCGTCGGAGCCACCGCTCTCGTCCTCGTCGCCTCCCTCACCTGCTCCGTCCTCGTCGAGGTCGTCCGGGTGGCCGTCGGCCTCCTCCCAGCGGCGTTTCCGTTCCTCGACTGCGGCGAGCTGTTCGCGGGTGTTCTCGATTGCCTCCCGTGCGCCGGCTCGCTTCTCTTCGATTCGCTTGGCTTCCTGGTACAGTCGGTCGGCGTTCTTCTCGACGCCGTCGGCGACGTTGAGCTCGATCCGACTGTCTTCGACCGTCACTGTCACCGTGCCGTCGCTGCCGTCGACCGACGCCACCGCCTCTGCGGCGGGGATGCCGCGCTCTGCTCCCGCGGCGAGGGTCTCTTCGATCTGGTCCCACTCCGTGCCGGCCTCGCGTGCCTCCCGGACGGTCGTCAGAATCTCGTCGACCAGATCGTAGTTGGCGTACAACAGCTCCGCTCGCTCTCGCTCCGCCTCCGCCTGCTCGGTGAAGTTCTCGATTGCGTTCTCCTGTTGTTCGATGATCCGGCGTTGTTTGGCGATCTCCGACTCGAAGTCCGGTCGCTGTGGGGCGGTGTCCGTCTCTGTCTCTGCGTCGGTCTCCAGTCGGTGGAAGTAGTCGTCTAACGCCGACTGGAAGTCGTCGAACCCCGTCGCGTCGAGATCCGACCGCTCCTCCAAGGGGAGCGGGGTCACGTCGACGACCGTCCCGTCGTCCGTCTCGTACAGCCGCGGGTCGAGGTCGCCGGCCGCGAGCCGGTCACGCAGCCGGTCGATCACGTCGTACAGCGCTCGGAGCTGGTCGTCGGTCACCTCGCCGATGTCGAGCGTCTTCTCGACGCCGGCGCGTGAACAGATCTCCTCGCCGTACAGGCCGCCGAAGTTGAGCTGTGTGGCGAGCGTCCGCACCACGTCCGTGTCCGAGTCCTCCATCGCCGCACGGAACCGGTCGAAGGAGACCTCCAGCGGGTGAATGCGCGACGCGGGGTACTCGTAGCTCGCTCCGGGGGCGACTGTCCGCGACTTGAGTCGAACCGTCTCCAGGCTGCGTAACACCTCGCCGTGTTCGTCCACCACCGCGACGTTGCCGTCGCCGAACAGCTCCGCCACGATGGTCGTGTTGTTGTCCGGCCGCTCGAACTCGACGGTGAGGATGCGGTCGAACTCGAACTGCTCGACACTCGCCAACTCGCCGCCGGCGATCCGCGAGCGGATCGTCTTGGCGAACTCCGGCGGCCGGTCGGGAGCGGCGGGAACACGCTCCGGAGCGACCGTGTGACACCGCTTCCGATCACCGACTTCGATCAGCAACTCGACGCGACCGTGGTCGTAGTGCCGCAGCTTCAGCCGCAGGAGGTCCTCGCCGTAGAGGTACGCCTTGTCGACCTTCGCGCCCTCGTACCGCCCGAGCTCCCCGACGATCGCTGTGAGGTCGACGCTGGTCAACTCGCGTTTCTGATCCATCGCGGCTGTCTAGGCGCGTGCGTGGTTTCTGCGTTCCGGGATACCGCCGTCGACGGGTGACGTTTCGAGAGCCCTCGCCGCGAACACCCCGAGTCCGACGGCCCGTAGCCGACGGGATCAGTCGTCGTCCGCAACCGTCTCCGCGCGCCGTTCTCGCGCCCGGTTCAGGAACGTCTCGGGCAGCGACTCGATCTCGCCGGCCTGCACGCCCCACAGCTTCGCGTACAGCCCGTCGCGAGCGAGCAGCTCGTCGTGTTCGCCGCGTTCGACGATCTCACCGTCTTCGACCACCAGAATCGTGTCGGCGTCTCGGATCGTCGACAGGCGGTGTGCGATCACGAACGTCGTGCGGTCGGCAGCGAGACGGTCGAGCGACCGCTGGATCAGCAACTCTGTCTCCGTGTCCACGTCGGAGGTCGCCTCGTCGAGGATCAGAATCGCGGGGTCTCGCAACACCGTGCGGGCGATGGAGAGTCGTTGTCGCTGGCCGCCAGACAGCTTCACACCGCGCTCGCCGATCCGCGTGTCGTAGCCCTCTGGGAGGTTGCGGACGAACTCGTCGGCCTCGGCGGCCTCACACGCCGCCACCACCGCTTCGCGGTCGGCGTCGAACCGACCGTACCGGACGTTCGCTGCGACCGTCCCGTCGAAGAGGAACGCGTCCTGACTCACGTAGCCGATGGCCGACCGGAGCGACGCCGTCTCGATCTCGCGGATGTCGTGGCCGTCGACGGAGATGCCACCCGCGTCGACGTCGTACAGCCGCAACAGGAGCTTGAGCAGTGTCGACTTGCCTGCACCCGTCGGACCGACGAAGGCGACCGTCTCGCCCGACTCGGCGGTGAAACTCACGTCGTCGATCACCGGGTCGAGGTCCGCCGCACGTGTCTGAGAGCCACCGGTCGCCGACAGCGCCGAGTTGTCGTCGTCGCCCGGTGCGGCGGGATCGCCGTCGGCGTAGCCGAACCGCACACGGTCGTAGACGACACGGCCGTCCGGGTCGGAGAGTTCGACAGCCTCGTCGGCGTCGGTGATCCGACGTGGGACGTCTTGGAGGCCGAACACACGCTCGCTGGAGGCTTTCGCGTTCTCGTAGGAGTCGACGATGTTCGACACCTCCGCGAGCGGCGCGGTGAACCGCTGGGTGAGAAACAGGAACGTGACGAACTCGCCGGCCGAGAGCGTTCCAGTCAGCGGGCCGGGTGCGGTCCCGGTCGTGAGCCACAGTCCGCCGACGAGAAACGTGGTCGCGAACGCCAGTCCGGCGAACAGCTCCATCCCCGGTCGGTAGAGGTAGTTGAGTCGCAACACGGCCATCGTGTCCCGGAAGTACGCGAAGGACGCGTCACGGACACGGTCGGACTCGTACGACTCCGTGCCGCTGGTCTTGATCAGCTGCATCCCCGACAGCGCGTTCTCCAGCCGCGTGTTGAGATCGCCGACGGACTCTCGCTGTGAGGTGTACCGCGGCTCGACCGTCCGCATGAACCACCACGTGAAGCCGACCATCAGCGGGACGGCGACGAGCGTGAGCGCCGCGAGCTGTGGGTTCTGTGCGAACAACACGACCGCGATGCCGAGCACCATCACCCCGAGCCTGACGGAGTTCTGGAGGGCGTTGTCGAGGAACCGTTCGAGGTTGGTTGCGTCGTTGTCCAACACCGACATCACCTCGCCGGTCTGTTTCCCGTCGAAGAACCACATATCGAGCGACTGCAACTTCTCGAAGGAGTCGACACGGACGGTGTGCATCACGCGGTGTGCGAAGTTGTTCGCAGCGACGCCGTAGATCCACGTGAGCACGGCAGTAGCGAGGAACGCGCCGACGATCAAGGCGACAGAGAACCAGAACTGGTCGGTCTCCGTCGCCGGAACGAACCGCGTCGGGAGGAACAACAGCGAGTAGTCAGTGCGGTCGAGAAACACCGCGTCGATAGCGACGCCCAGCACGACCGGCGGGAGGAGACTCGCCGCCCGAGCGAGCACGTTGGCGAACATCCCGACCGCCAGCCAGTGGAGTTCTGGTGTGCCGTACTCCCGGAACAGCCGTCCGAGTGGCCGGTCGACACGGTCGCGGTACTGCTCGAAGACGCTGTCGTCGTCCGTCTCGGCCGCTCCCATCCTCACTGTCCACGGGGGCGAGCCTCTTGTAGTCTCGGCAAGCGGAACACGGTAGACGGCAGACGGCAGTCACAGGACTTCGTCCGGGTCCACGACAGACGACAGACGCCAGTTATAACCCATCCGGCAGAGACCGCTCGTGTGTGTACGTCGGAAGATTCCTCCTCGCAGGTCCGAGCGTCGGTGCGTACAGAGTCTCCTCGCGGTCGTTCCCGAACCGCGAGGTCGTCCGCCGCGACGACGAGACACTGGCAGTGCTCCCGACAGCGGACGCCGAAGAGACGGACAACCCGTACGTCTCGTACAACTGCGCGCTGGCAGTCGGCGAGGGAGACGACCGCGCGGCCGTGATCGGCAACGGATCACACGTCGACCCAGTAGCCGAGAAGTACGAACTCGGCTACCCGCCGCGAGACGCGCTGATCGACGTGCTCCACGCGCTCGACTACGAGAAAGACGACTACGACACCCCACGTATCGCCGCCGTGGTGACACACGACGCTGCCTTCGTCGGGATTGTCCGCCGTGACGCGCTGTTCGTACAGCAGGTCGAGGAGCCACACCTCGTCGCCACCTACGAGCGAGACGCCCCGGAACCACACGAGTTCGAACCGACCACCGCGACCGCCGCGGCCAAGACCGCCTACGAACTCGACTTCGAGAACGAGGTGTGTGCTGCCGGAGTCCACGTCAGCGACACGACTGTCGGCCTCGCCGTCGAGAACGGCCGGTAGGCCGTGATGACTGGCTCGGCCTCGCCGTCGAGAACGGCCGGTAGGCCGTAATGACTGGTACTACCGGACGATCGGTAGGCTGCGACGACTGGTGCTGCTAGCTGCTGCGCATTCGAACTGGAACACACAGACGAGCGTGGTTCGCGGCAACGGAGCGAAATCGACGAGCACTGTCGGTCACTCATACGGTCGTGCGTAGTGATTTTCCGCGACTTTCGCGGTATCGGGCGGTAGCACGTCGCTGCGGTGCTCTCTGTCAGTCGTCGGTGGTAACGATCTACGCACGACCGTATCACGACGAATCTCCGTCTGGCGGAGGTGACGGTCGACCGGGCACGGAGTCGTCGCCGTCCGCTGGGTCGTCTGTCGAGCTGCTGTGACCGTCGGGGGAGTTCTCCCGACGACCGGCCGAGGTCCCACGACCGTCAGGGGAGTACCCACGACCGTCAGACGACTCCTCGGGCCAGACCCGAAGTTGTTCGTCGAACCAGAGCACGGCGTCAGTCTCGGGTGGCTCGACACGGACCCGACACTCGCCGCCGTCGTCGACGGGCACAGACTCGACTGGCCACCCGAGCGTCGCAGCGAACCGCTCCCACCCGTTGTCGGGGTCGGTGAACGCGGCAGCGACGAGCGGCGAGTCAGTCCGTGTGAACGGCACCGGTGCGAGTCGCTGGTGACCACAGACACGACAACAGAGGCTCACAGTGACCGGGAGCGTGGTGCCACACGCCTCACAGATGCCGTCCGTGTCGTGGTCGGAACAGGAGACGAGTTCCCGGGCGACCTCACCGCCACAGGTCGGACACAGACCCTGTGCCATCGACACGCAGTGGAACTCGTACCGGCGGTGGACCGCGGCCACCAACTCCGAGCGCGACCGGTCGTGGACCCCCGCAGGGGGGAACACCAGCGCCGACACCGTCCCGTCTGGGAGCGCGGCCGCGTCCACCACACCCGGGCAGTGCTGGCACCGAGTGACGACGTGTTCGTCCGCGTACGAGACGGCGAGCGACTCGCCACACCGCGGACAGTCGGTGTCGACCGGCGCGTCGTCGACTGGTGTCGCGTCGAACGCCGGGTCCTCGACGCCGAAGCTCCGGAGGAGGATCTGTGCGACTGTCTTCCCCGTCTGATCGAGGACGTACCCGCCGTCCGTCTTCGAGACGAAGTGGTTCCTCAGCCGTGTGAGGTGGTAGTTGAACTGCCCGCTGTCGTCGATGCCGACTGCCGTCTGGAGGTCCGAGTACGGCACTGCGCGACGACCCGGGCCGTCGTAGCTCCGTGTCGTCTCGTACAACGCCTCGAGAATCGAGAGCCGCGTCTCGTTCCCGAGACAGGCGAACGCCGCCACTGGATCGAATCCCGACCCGCCGCGCCGTGACACTGTGTCTCCCCCCGTTGTGTCACACTGTCTGTTGGTGTGACATAAATTTCGACCACGCGAACGGATCTGTCGGGAACGAAAGACGTAACCATCTCCGCTCGGCGTCGTCGAGGACTACCAGACAGAGACAGGCAGCGACCCGTGCCGAGAGAGACCAGTGGATCGGTGAAATTTCGGTTTCACTCTTCGAACGGTCTATAACGGTTGCTCACCATCGTCGAACTGATGGACGACCTGACCGCCTTTCAGCGAGACACGCTGTACACGGTGGCTTCACTCGGGGAGCCGTACGGGCTCGCAATCCGAGACGAGCTCTCGGAGTACTACGGCACGGAGGTGAACCACGGTCGGCTCTACCCCAACTTAGACGAGTTGGCCGAGCGTGGCTACCTCGACAAGCGTCGCCACGACGAGCGGAAGAACACCTACTCGCTGACAGAGCAGGGACGCGACCTGATCGTGGAACGTCACGAGTGGGAAGCCGACTGTATCCTCCAGCGCTCCCGCCGCCCCGCCCCGGAGCCGACGGCCTGATCCCGCTGTCGGTTCACACGAGTACGCACACCAGCGTCCGTCACTGCACGCCTCCCGCCGCCAGATCAGTCGTCGACGGTGTCGTCAAGCGCGTCGGACAGTCGCTCGTGAGCGTCGCGGAGTTCGTCGAGCTCCGTCTCGACTGCGCCGGACTGGAGTCGGTCACGTTCCGTCTCCGACAGCTCCGTCTCCGCGCGGGCCGCGGTTCTGAGTCGCTCGTAGTCGTCGCGCCGGCCGATCCGGTACAGCTGTCGCGCTCGTGCGACGACGCGCTCCGGGGCGAACTTGGCGGTCACGGAGACGAGTTCTCCGGCACGCGCACGCAGCACACCGGCCGCCGGCGGCGGCCAGCCGACGACGAGCGGGTCCGCCGATAGCCGGTCGAGGTAGCTCCGGTGGGTGCTCACGCGACTCCGGAACCGACCAGCGTCGGGGACGTAGTGGTCCAGCTTCGAGGCGGAGTAGTCGTCGTACCGCAGCAGTGTCGGAATCGGTTCTTCGCCGGCCGGCGACTGCTGGAGGTACCGAGCGAGGTCGTCGGGCGGCGTCTCGAAGTCGACCAGCGGGAACTGCCGTGTCTCGTCGATCACGCGCAACACCTCCCGTGCGGGCTCGTCGTGACAGAAGGCGTCGAACGCCTCGCGGACGGCGTCGTCGTACGCCTCGACCGGTTCACGGACGGCGTCCGTCGGTGCGTCGAGGTCGACATCCGCGAACTGGCGGAGTCTCTCACACTCGTCGATGCGCTCCTCCAGCTCCGCGAGTCGGTCCGTCGCGGCTCGGCGAGCGTCGTCGAGATCTTCGGCAGCAGCCTCACGCGTCTGGAGTCGGCCAGTGAACTCCCGTACCGGGGCGAGCGCCTCGCGTGCGCGCTCGAAGTCCGACTCCGAGAGGCGACGCTGGTCGACAACCTCGTTTGCCGCCTCGAACGCGTCGCGTCCGGGGAGGTCCTCCGAGAGCCCCTCGACGAGCTCGGCGAACTTCCCTTGGAAGGTGACGTACGCTTGGAAGTCACCCGTCCCGGTGGCGTCCCCCTCGTACCGGTGGAGCAGTTCCTCGGCGCGGTCGAGGGCGTCCGCCACCTCGACCAGCTGCTGTTCCCCGTGTTCCTCGACGGCTGCCACCGCGTCGCGGTACGCCTGTCGCGCGCGCTGGAGCTGCTGGAGTGTCGACTGAACCGAAACTGCGGCTGTCTCTGTCCGTGCCATCAGTACACCTCGTCCGGGTCGAACACCGGCTCACCCACGGTCTCGGTGTCGAGTTCCAACGACCCCTGTGACGCTCCCGCCGCTCCGTCCGCCGCTCGCTCGTCGCCGTCAACAGCCTCGACACGCCGGTAGAAACAGGACCGGTGGCCGGTGTGACAGGCACCGCCCGTCTGGTCGACGAGGTACAACACTGTGTCCGCGTCACAGTCGACGCGCACCGCTTCGACAGACTGCGTGTGGCCACTCGTCGCACCCTTCTCCCACAGTTGGTCACGCGACCGGGAGTAGTAGTGTGCGCGCCCCGTGTCGAGTGTGCGTTCGAGCGCCTCGCGGGTCGCGTACGCGAGCATCAACACCTCGCCGGTGTCGACATCCTGTGCCACGACCGGCACTAGCCCGTCTGCGTCGAAGTCGACGGCGACACTGCCGTCGTCCGCGTCGGTCATACGTCTCTCGTGGCTGTTCACCCCGATAGGTCTTGTGCGTCGTCCGACGCTGAGAGTCGAGTCGACGGCCGTGACGAGACGACACCGGGAGTCGACGACCGTGGCGAGACGACACCGGGAGTCGACGACCGTGGCGAGACGAGTCGGTCGTGTGAGAGCGCCGGAGCGTCTTCGACAGTTCAGAACAGACCGGTGGCCGTCGCCACCAGCGTGAGCGCGTCGCCGACGGTCACGGCGAGGAGCAGCCCGAGGAACAGCGGGACGACGAACGGGAGTCCGGGCGAGACCCACACGCGCTCTGCGTCGGCGACAGTGTCTAACCCGGCACGGAGTGTCTCGGGGTCCGTGCCGTAGGCGGAACCGTCGATCTCCGAGAGGAACGCCTCTGCCGCCCACGGATCACCGAGGGGTGGCTCCTCCGATGCCCCTGCGGCCGCCGATCCGGGCACCGTCGTCTCGGTTGACTCGGACGTGGCCGTCCCTGTCGACTCGGATGTGGCTGTCTCGGTCGACTCGGACGTGGCTGTCTCGGTCGGTTCAGACGCCGAATCGCCACTCTCGCTCTCGTCAGCAGTGCGTTGTACCTCTGCCGGGACGAAGCCAGTGCCCTCCCAGCCCGCGGTCGGATCGGCCGTCGCCTCGTCACCACCGGTTGCGTCTTCGTCAGTCACCTCGTCAGTCGTTCCGCCGTCGGGTGTCTCCTCCTCGGACTCCTCGGAGTAGACAGTGACGCCAGTCCGCGAGGCAGCGTGTTCGCGGTGGATTGCGCCGTCAGTCGGGTCGTGCGTGTCGGTGACGCTGTCGGGGTCGCGGAGTCGGTCGGAGTCCGCGCGCAACTCGACGAGTGAACAGCCGCGCCACCGGAGGTACATCCGGAGCGCGTCCAAGTCTAGCCCGCTGCGGGGGATTCGTCCGTCGGTCACCAACAGCGTGCCGTGTCGCTCCGGCAACACGGAGACGGCGGTCGGTCGCCCGACGAACATCGCGGTCGAGACCCGGCCGGCTGCGAGATTCCGGAGAGCGAGCCAGAGCACGTACACCAGCGCCACGACGACCGCGTTCGTCAGCGCCGACATCGCACCGACACCCAACAACGACGGGTACAACGGCACCGCGAGTCTGGGCAGCGCCGCGACCAGATCCGGCGGGAGGCTGGCGACCAGATCGACCGGCAGTCTGTAGGTGGGCGTGGTCGGGAACCCGACGGCCAACACCACGAGCGCCTTCGCGTCGGCACCGCCGAACGCACGGAACCAGTAGGCGGCGAACGCGAACGGGATCAGAAACAGAATCGAGAACCCGACACGAAACAGGAACACCCGGTCGGCGTACCCCGCGAACGGGTACCTGACGACTGCATCGGCCGCCAGCGCGAGCAGACCGACGGCTGCCAACGGCGGCCACAACAGGTTGGGGAGCCGTCTGGTCTGCACGTCCCGGTAGGCCGCCCACGCGAGCACCGGGAGAAAGACCAACCGAAAGAGGTCTGCGACCGACGCCACACCCAGTACCATACTCTCTGTGGCCGCCGCTCACTACAAAGACGTTCGGGTGCGTGTCTGCCGTCGCGCGGACGCCTGTCGGACGGTGACCTGTGAGACGACAAGATACCTCCATACATCCGATTCGAAAAAGTTATATTAGAATAAACAACTGCGTACGGGACGTGTCGAACAGAGTAGCGAGTGTTCTCGATTCGTACGATTTTTTGATGTCGTTCATCATCCCCTCGAACGACGCGAAATTGGTGTGGTCCGCACCTGTCTCAAGCCGACGCAGTACCACGAATGCATGGGCTAACATCACCACCGCTGAGGCCCCGGAAGTACCGGGCTGCGTTGTGCCAGGTCCGTTCGAACTTCGGCCAGCTGGATCCATCTGGCCGAGTGGTGAACGCTGAACGGTAGTCCGTGAGAAAGTGTAGTCCTTCCGCCTGACTGCGGCTCGCTTTGCTCATCACCCCTCAATCTAGATGTCCAACTGATGAAAATCAATTGGTGAGCCTAAACCTCGGAAGTACTGCTAGCTGACTGCCACTTTGTGCCGGCGACTGCGCTGTTGACACCTTCTGACCACTCCACCTCAACTCCTCTGCGTAGTTACAGTGGTAACAAGGCGAAATCCCACCCACTTCAGGGGTGTGGATGAAGCCGACAACGATGGCGCAAACCACGGGACTGTGCTCGCCGGGGCTTTTATATATAATCGAGACAGATATGTGACCGCACCAAAACGGATTTCCCCGCCCGCATAAACGGATACTATCGGAATTCGGGCCACCCCAGGTCTGAAGAAATCCCCTTCGGGCCGCTGGGTGTGGGTTCCGACACACGGTAACTCTGAATCCCA